>NZ_JQFA01000002.1:2241258-2561438 GCF_000763385.1 Leptolyngbya sp. KIOST-1 | reverse complement strand
AGTTCTCTAGAGATACCCGATGTTCTCTATACCCAAATTCAGGGTATGGCTTTGTCTCAGTCCCGCTCTATCAACGAGCAAATTGTGAAGCTGCTTCAGCGGGCGCTAGAGATTGAAGCCCAGCGGCAAAGCCAAACGAAGATCCTGCAAGAGATTCATCAAGCGCGATGGACGCCGCCTACGATCGCCCCCGACAGCGTAACCCTCTTACGAGAAATTCGGGGATACGATGAGTGAACCCACCCGCTGTGTGGTTGATGCCAGCGTTGCCATTAAGCTTTTTATTGAGCAAGAAGGCTCAGCCCAAGCAGAGGCACTTTTTGAGAAACTGAGCACTCAGCCAGACACTGAGTTGTATGTTCCTGAGCTGTTCTTTGCCGAATGCGCTAATGTGCTCTGGCAGTACGTGCGCCGGGCTAACTATCCGGCGGATAAAGCAAAGGCTAGTTTGGCTCGATTGAGGGCGTTGTCCTTACAAGCAATCGGTATTCAAGAGGTTGTTAGTGAGGCGTTGGAAATTGCGATCGCCCACAATATTTCAGCCTATGATGCCTGCTTTCAGATAGCTCAACATGGGTATCAACTTAAGCCGAGACAGGTTGACCGTACCAGGGATTGGGCAGTTGTGACGAAGAAGACCGCCTAGGCATAGGTAACTCTGTGAAGGTACTCAAGACGGACTCAAAGAGGTCAGGAAACTCCTGGCCAAAGAGTCGCTGAGCCGCTGTCGTACCATCAGGACGCTTGAGGTCAAAATTGTGGAGAGAGCTTCTACGGCGAATTTACCGTCGCCAATGCCGTCGGCGACCTGCTGTTCGACAGTCTGGGGATCGATCGCTGCTGCGGTCGTTCTACTACCCTGGAGCCCAACAGCATCGGCAAGTTGCCCGACGGCGACGATACAGAAGGTGACAACCACTAAGCGGTGACAACCACTAAAGCGACGGACAAGCTGGCCACGCTTCAGCGCAAGATGGCGGAGTATCGAGATTGCGGCGTGCGGCTAGGGTGGCTGATTGACCCCCAGGAGAAGCGGGTAGAGATCTACGGCCTGGGCCGACCGACTGAGGATCTGAGCCAGCCAGAGCAGCTTTCTGGTGAAGGGGTGCTGCCGGGGTTTGTGCTCATCCTAGCAACGATTTGAGCGTAAGGGATGGCGGATTTCCAAGCCAAAAAAGGCTCGGGCAATACCCAAGCCTTTGAATAAATATTGGACCTGAGGGCAAAACCCTCACATCAGCTCAAATACCGAAAGCTTACCAGCTGGACTTGACCACGCCGGGCAGCAGTCCCTGGTGGGCCATCTCCCGCAGCTTGTTGCGGCAGAGCCCAAAGTCGCGGTAGTAGCCGCGGGGGCGACCCGTCATCCAGCAGCGATTGTGCAGGCGAGTCGGCGCGCTGTTGCGGGGAAGCTGCTGAATTTTACGGTGGATTGCCACCTTCTCCTGCTGGCTTCCGGCATTGTTAAACTCTTCCAGCAGCGCCTCGCGCTTCTGGGCATACTTTGCCACCAGTTTTTCCCGCTTGCGCTCCCGCGCAATCATGCTTTTCTTAGCCATTTGGTTTCTCTAGCCGTAAGACCTTTTTATCACAGACACAGTCTACTACTATACGCGACGCAAGCCAGGAGAGTAAACCCCACCCAGCATTTTTCCTCACCCCATCGGTCTCTGCCCTGCCCCAGGGTCGACCGCCCTAGGGGCAGAGCCGCTGACCCCTGCCGCCGGCCTGCTTTTGCCGAAAAACGAGTTCGGTTTTCTGCCCTCGGAACCGTCCCAATGCCTGACTACAGTAGAACTAAGAGATTTTTTGTGACCAGAAGAATTGTTAGGAGCCCCTATGATAACGAGCTTAATTCCCTGGATCTGCTTTGTCTGGGCTGTTGGCATCATTGTGATGCAGTTCATTAGCTAGCGCCTGAGTCTCGGTAGTGAACTGCAAAATGCACTGTTCAATAATGAGGCACGCCTTGCGCTTCAAGCTTTCCAAACAGCAGGGTTCTACCCGCCTTGCCGAACTAGACCATTGCGCTAGCGGGCAAAAATAAAGGTCGGGGCCACGTCCTCAGGCAAGTAGCCAGCGGCGCTGCACTGCCGTAGGGAGTCGGTCACCGCCAGGTCGGCGGCGGCAGCCACCCCCACCACGCAGTCAGCAAAGCGCAGGGGCAGCACGCTGCGGCGGCAGTTGTTGAGCACGGCGGTAGAGTTGGTCACCGCCAGCGACCGGTGAATAGTACCCACGCAGCTAGCCAGGTCCTGGGGGCGGCGATCGCTCTGGCAGGCCAGCAGCGCCTGGGCGACATCGACCTCCGCCACGCGAGTGACGTCGAGGGTGCAGCGAGAAAGGTCAGATGTTTGAGTTGTCGTAATGCTGTGGCCGAACTACCCATGTGAGTGTCCAGATGAATCGCCTTAAAGAACGCCGATAGGCTCTCGGCTCCAACCCCTTGCTTAATCCCAAAGTGATACACCACCGCTATCACCAGGCGTACTAGCCACGGATATCCCACCGCTGTTTCCCACCAGCCTGACTCAGGGTGTTGCTCAGCGCGGTCTATCGACTGCCGATGGCGATGAACACTGCTGCGGCTCAATCCCGTCGCCTCAGCTAGCGCACTCAGCGCCGCTCGACCTTGCGTTCTCAAACATTCGGCCACCTGTTGTCGCCGCTCTCGTATAGTAGAGGTCATCGTTCCCGTTTTGAATTCGTACCGGTAACGATACCGGGCTCTGGGCGCTGCCGCAGAGCCTTTTATCTCTTCTCGATAGGGTGCTTATTGATACGTTGCACTGAAGCTCCCTTTGTCCCGCTTTACGTTGATACCCCTATCTGAACGCTTACAGTTGCCCTTGATAACCGCAGATCAAAAGTTGATTCGCGCCCTTGCTGGTACGCCTTATCAGATTCAGGCTTTGATGGATTGAACTTACGTTTCGTTTCCTCAGTGATGATGGGCGATCGCTATCGACGACAGATAATCCAGGGGTGCGATCGCCCACATTTCCCAGTTTCAACCTGATGATTGAGGGCAATAAGCCTGAATATCGCCTTTTTCTAGGGTTAGCAGGGCTAGAGTGTCCCCAGACTCAGCCACAAACTCTACCTCAAACGCTTGCTTATCCCTATAGCAGTGCACAATTGCACCCCGACTACCCTTCGGTAAGCCATGTTCAGGAAGATTGTGGGTAAGCGTAACGACATCCAGTTCTTTCAACATCCCGCTACCTCGCTCTTGTCTCTGGGGCAGGTGCCCCACGCAACATTCCCTCAGTGCTCAAGTCTTCGTCCAGGGCTTCCCAGTGGATGCCGTAGCCGCCGCCGCAGATTTCCCACTAGGCAAGCTGTTGGGGCGCTGCGTTCAGCAGTGGCGGATACTAGCGGATACTAAATTAGCGGAACGGTAATAGTGCGGCCATCCATCAGATCGATGCTGATGGTATCTTTTATGCAATGGACATCCCTCCCCCGCCTATCGATAGGAGACACTGTGGGTAAGCGCCCAACAGGCGATCTGTAACAGACACAGCAGGATGGGCAACATTAGTGGGTGGAGGTGCTTGAATCCTCCACTCACCTAATTGGGAAAGGTTAAGATTGAAAGTAGGCTATGTATATTTTCCGTTTAACTTAAGGGAATACTAGAAGCAAACCCGATATTTCAGCTATTCTTAAAGCTTACTGAATAAAGCTAAAAGGTTATAAAACCCCATTCTTTCACTGAAGACATGCTAGTTTTCTTTATTCATGGCGTTGCAACTAGAGATGTTAAGTACTCAAATTCGTTGATCGATGGCATCAAGAAGGAATTCAGTCAGGCAGAGCAAACACTGCCATATTTCTACACTAGCTTTTGGGGTCACGTCCTAAATGACTTCAACAAAATTTGGAATTCTATTGACATAGATCTCAATTCCCTTGAGAAAAGAGCCCCTGGCGTCAATGCCAAAAATTCCTTTCGATATAGGCAATTTAGGGAGGGGCTAATTTCAGAGTTTGCCGGTGATATGTTCACATACATGAATGAAAATCAAGGCCGTGAGGTAAGACGGCTGATCGCAGATCAACTACATAAGTTCATGGAGAAGCATCCAGAGGAAGAAGAGCTACACATTATTGCTCACTCCCTGGGAACAGTAATTCTTTGGGACATTCTGTTCTCGGAGAAATTTGAAGAAGACGATCCAGCCCGCTTAATCCGAAGTCTAATTTCAAAGGGAGAAAACAAAAGTAAGCCTGGAAAGGCATCTCTTTCGAGTATTACCACTATGGGATCTCCCATTTTGTTCTTCAATACCATGCTTGGTATCAATGCTCAGGATATCGAACGAAAGATTCAAGCTTACACACCGAGAAAAATCAACTGGCTGAATGTTGTACATGCCTCTGATATAATCGCATATCCTTTGGGTGCAAGCTTAAATTTAGGTGATGATAGCCAACTCGTCTTTCGTGACCAGTTTATTGACAAAGATGCAAATTTGCTAGAGACAGCAGCACGTAAGATTGGCCAGCAAGAAGTTGCTCTAATTACAAGTACGGTTGATGCTCATAGTAGTTATTGGAAGCTCCCTGAGGTTGCTCAATCTATATCCAACCAAGTCATTAGTATAATTAAATTTTCTGATAGGGTAATTACTTTGCTGAAAAAGGTCCCTGGAATGGCTCGCCCTGGTGTCAAGCTTCATTCAAAGGAAGATGTGATCGAGTCGTTTGATTTTCGTGATGGTAGCGGACGGCTGAGGTTAATCAAGAATTTCGCTAACGTGCATCATGTTTATGTCTACAGTCCTCAATTCAGATGCATTTTTTCGGGATTTGTAACTTGGGTTCACACAGAGGCTTTGCTTGAAGAGGTCGAATACATAAAGTGGGAGTTTGGTCAGAATAGTACCCGCAAGACTTGATGAATAGAATGTCACTTTCATAGAAGGATAGCCGGTCGATTGCGTAATTTTGTTGGTGCTTTCAGGCTGACGATGGCGATACTGGTGTGCTGAAGGGCGATCGCTACCAACGGTAGTTGCTCCAGGGTGGGCGATTCACTGCGATCTGAGCGTTATCTAAAGATTCCAGGGTTTTTGAAAAACCCTGGAATCTGGATGCGAAGATCCCTCTCTGTAGGCGAAATGCTTGCTGTGGAGAGATCCCAGGGTTCTTAAAGAACCTTGGGATCTGGCTTACTACTCATCGAGCATCAAACTCTGTAGCGCCGCTGGCATCAGAACAGACTCAGATTCCACAAAAGCTTGGTAGGCCGTCGCTCCACCGGCCTGTTGTTGCAACCCTCGGTAATGGGGCAGCGTTCCCCTGCGCCGTTCCACGTACTCCTGATAGCTCGAAAACTCCCAATCCTCCGGGCGCTGCACCAACCCCGCCTTCACCGGATTCAGGTGAATATAGCGAGATAGGTTCAGCAGATAGGCCTCAGCATCCACATGAATCGCTTGAAACGGCCCCTGGAAAAGCCCTCCAGAGCGCTGGCACCGCTTGTTGATCGCCTTCGTGTAGGACAGAGATAGGTATCCCATTTTCTCCGAGAGACTGTCTTCTCGCAGATACACCAGGAAATGGTAGTGGTTCGGCATCAGGCAGTAGGCGATCACATCAGCAGCTTCGGCGGCCACATGGTGGCGAAACTGGCGCAGAAAGAAGAGGTAGTGCTCGCGATCGAAGAAGATATTCTGCCGATTATTGCCTCGGTTGTAGAGGTGATAGTAGTGCCCTGGCAAAAAGGCAACTTTTCGGCGCGGCATAGCTGATCAAGCTGAGAGAACCTGCTTGTAGAGTTCCCCACTGTTAGCAAAATGCTTTGCGTAAAAAGATCCCAGGGTTTTTAGAAAACCCTGGGATCTGGCTGTAAGGCTTCCTATCGTCGGCAAAATGCTTGCTGTGGAGAGATCCCAGGGTTCTCAAAGAACCCTGGGATCTGCCTCGAACACTTACACCTTCGCTTCTTCTTTGACCAGCTTCTCCCAGCCGAGGTCTTTGAGGTTGTTGTTGCGGCGCAGGGGGCGCGTCACCAGCTCAAGAATGTCGCGGGTGTTGCCAAAGCCGTGGATTTGGGCGAAGGTAAACTCCACCGACCACTTGGTGCTGATGCCCCGCGCCTCCAGCGGGTTGGCGTGGGCCATGCCCGTAATCACCAGATCAGGGTGCAGCTCTTGAATGCGCTGGATCTGGTTGTAGTTGTCGGGCTTTTCGGTAATTTTGGGTAGGGGCGTGCCCATTTCGTTGCAGGTTTTCTCTAGCAGGGCCAGCTCCGCCGCCTGGTAGCGCTTATCCATATAGGGGATGCCGATTTCCTGCACCGTCATGCCACAGCGGGTAAGGAAGCGGGCCAGGGAGATTTCCAGCAGGTTGTCGCCCATGAAGTAGACCGAAGCGTTCTTTGAGCTGGAGGCAGTAGCCATCGACGGTTTCGACGATTTCGAGGGCACCGTCGCGGTGGGCGTACTCGTCCATCAGCTCGATCAGCCCTTCTTCAACGTCTTCGCGATCGCAGCGGGCCAGTTCGGCCAGTTTGCCGATGTCGAGGGGCTGCCCTTTGAGGTACAGAATCGCTTCGATGGTGGTGGCCAGAGTAGACATAGACCCTTGCTGACGTAGACCATTCCCCAGCTGGTGCTGATGCCCCGCGCCTCCAGCGGGTTGGCGTGGGCCATGCCCGTAATCACCAGATCAGGGTGCAGCTCTTGAATGCGCTGGATCTGGTTGTAGTTGTCGGGCTTTTCGGTAATTTTGGGTAGGGGCGTGCCCATTTCGTTGCAGGTTTTCTCTAGCAGGGCCAGCTCCGCCGCCTGGTAGCGCTTATCCATATAGGGGATGCCGATTTCCTGCACCGTCATGCCACAGCGGGTAAGGAAGCGGGCCAGGGAGATTTCCAGCAGGTTGTCGCCCATGAAGTAGACCGACTTGCCGCGAATGAATTCGAGGTAGTCTTCGACCGACTCCCAGATTTTGGCTTCGCGCTCCTCCATACCCTGGGGCTCGATGTTGAAGACCGAGCAGATTTTCTCGATCCAGGCGCGGGTGCCGTCGGGGCCGATGGGGAAGGGGGCACCGATCAGCTTGCACTTGCGGCGGCGCATCAGCGTGGTAGCGGTGCGCGAGAGGAAGGGGTTGATACCGGCGACGTAGTAGCCTTCATCCACGGTGGGTAGGTCGGTGTAGAGCTTGGCGGGCAGCCAGCCATCGACCTTGATGCCCTGCCGCTTCAGCTCCAGGGTCATTTGGGTGACGATGGGGTCGGGCACAGAGCCGAACAGCACCAGGGGCGGGTGGTCGTGGTAGGGGGTGTCTTCGGCGGGGATTTCTTCGTCTTTTTTACGGCCCAGGCCCAGCAGCTTTTGCAGGCCGCCATTCTTAGGCTCTTCCTTCGCTACCGTAGGCTGCTTGGCGGCGGCTTCTTCCTCGGTGGGGCAGCGCTGGGCCATAGCGGCGAGCACGGTGTCTTCGCCCTGGGTGAAGGCGTAGTCGAGGCCGTTGGCGCGGGCGACGACAATGGGTATGCCGATTTCGGCTTCGAGGCGGGGGGCCAGCCCTTCGAGGTCCATTTTGATGATCTCGGTGGTGCAGGTGCCAATCCAGACGATCACGGAGGGGTTGCGATCGCGCTTAATGCTCTCACACAGCCGCTTCAGCTCCTCGTAGTCGTTGAGCTGGGCTGAGATATCGCCCTCCTCCAGCTCGGCCATGGCATAGCGGGGTTCGGCAAAGATCATCACCCCCATGGCGTTTTGCAAAAAGTAGCCGCAGGTCTTGGTGCCGATCACCAAGAAAAAGCTGTCTTCGATTTTTTGGTACAGCCACGCCACGCAGCTGATCGGGCAAAAGGTGTGGTAGTTGCCGGTGTCGCAGTCAAATTCGAGGGCGGAGGTGTTGGGTTGAGCTGGGGCCAGAGTCATCGGGGGAGATCTCCCTAGTGAAGGACTTATGGCCTGGGTCTATCTATCTCCCGTCCGCCTGCACCGGAGCAGGCTTCGTCGTCGTAGTTGGCGGGCAGGGGGGAGGGAGCGTCAATGGTGAGGGGTTCTGGCGCGGCCAGAGAAACCTCCGTTTGGGCACTGCTAGGCAACAGCTTGTGGGCTTTTTCCAGCGCCTCTAGCTCCTTCACCGGGCTGATATCTAAACCCAGGGCGGAAATAATGCGATCGGGGTTGCTGCTGAGATCCACCACCAGGGGGAGCAGGGTGGTCAGGTCAGGCTCTAGGGAAGACAGGGCTCCCAAAATAAAACCCGACGCCGGTCGCCTGTGCCCGTTACTGGTCACCCAAATGCCCAATTTGTCGATCCACTCGCGGTTGTCGCGGTAGTAGGTTAACCACTTAATTTTGAGCGATCGCTTCAGTTGTTTGCTATTCACAGATCCTCGGGGCGGGGGTCGCCAACCTCATGTCCAGAGATTGATTAAACCAGAAAATCCAGTCCCTTCGGTTCTATTAATAGGTCTACATATCTGGGCTGTCGGGCAGGAGTGGTTGCTCCTCATTGGCCTCAATGGTTTGGGTATGGTCGGGGTTGTCCAGCACCATTTCGGGGTCAAAGTTCAGCCCCAGCACCTCCACCAGCGCGTCCTCGTCGGGGTTGAGCTTGTAGAAGGGCACCATCAGGTTCGACAGCTTGGGCTCCAGGGCATTCACCACCCCCAGCACCAAGAAGGACGATGGACGGCGACCGCCATCGGGGGTGCGCACCGAGGTCTGCTGCATTTGCAGCGTCAACCAGGCCCGGTTTGACTGCACGTAGTCCAACCATTTTTGGCGAATGACTTGGGTAAAGTTCTCGAAGAAGGCCATAGTCCTGACTCTTTGCTAAATCGCCTACGGGTCGCCGCTGAACGGCTGCGTACCGATGATAATGCAGCGATCCAGGAATAGAACTGCTTCGAGGGGATTTTTGCAGCGTGGAATTGAATTGTTCTGGGAACGTACCCCATTGGGTGCTGTTCCGCTAAAGCATCACCTCCTTTAAATTATCTGCCGCTCTCACCCCAGCCCCTCTCCCCGAGGGAGAGGGGGGCCGGATTCGCTTCAAAGGCTCTCACCACTGAGGAAATCCAGCTTTTTTCCAAAGTCCCTCTCCCCTCGGGAGAGGGATTTAGGGGGAGGGCATCTTTCCCTAAACCATCATTAGATCCATCTCATCGACCTCCTGCTTGGGCGCGCTTGCGGGCGGGTTGAGGTAGAAGTCCGACAGCAGGCTAAACAGTTCGCGATCGGCGGCATCCTGGGGTACCACGCCCTCGGGGCGGGCCAGAATCTGGTCGGCGATGTTGAGGTAGTACTGGCACACCGGATCCAGAGAGGGATCGCTCTCGGCCATCTCAAACACCGTCTTGCCCTTCACCCGCGAGATGCGGATGTCCTCAATCAGCGGCAGAATTTCCAGTACCGGCATGGGCACATGCTCGATGTACTTGTCGATCAGATCGCGCTTGGAGGTGCGGTTGCCGATCAGCCCGGCCAGGCGCAGGGGGTGGGTGCGGGCCTTTTCGCGCACCGAGGCGGCAATGCGGTTGGCGGCAAACAGGGCATCAAAGCCGTTGTCGGTGACAATCAGGCAGTAGTCGGAGTAGTTCAGCGGGGCCGCAAAGCCGCCGCAGACCACGTCCCCCAGCACATCGAAGAGAATCACGTCGTACTCGTCGAAGGCGTTGAGTTCCTTCAGCAGCTTCACGGTTTCGCCCACCACGTAGCCGCCGCAGCCCGCCCCCGCTGGAGGGCCGCCCGCCTCCACACAGTGCACGCCGCCGTAGCCCTTGTAGATCACATCTTCGGCCCACACGTCTTCGTAGTGGAAGTTCTTTTCTTGCAGGGTGTCGATGATGGTGGGAATGAGGAACCCGGTGAGGGTAAAGGTGCTGTCGTGCTTGGGGTCACAGCCAATTTGCAGTACCTTGCGGCCCCGCTTGGCCAGGGCCACCGAAATGTTGCAGCTGGTGGTGGACTTACCAATGCCCCCTTTCCCGTACACAGAAAGCTTGAGAGTCTGGTGAACCATAGGGGAGAATACTCATCTAGGGCGGATAGGGCCAAACCCGGTCCAGGGGCGATCGCGCTTAGATAGGCATCCTACCCGCTGGACCTGGCCCGCTGGACCTGGATTGACGATTAAACAAACAGGGTCAACGCAGTTGCCTACGCGCCCAGGGTGTTTCGGCTGTTTGGATTATGGACATAGGAACTGGGGCTTGGGAAGGGGGTGAGCTGACAAACAGCCCACCCCGAAAGACTCCTGTACTCTTGGGGCAACCTGAAGAACTCAGGGAAGCCCAGAAACAGCCTCAGACAAATATAAAGACTCTAATGGCTTTTTATAGGCTTGCTTAGCTTAAATGGAAACAATAGCAAAAACGACAACCTTAAAACTTCTGGGGCATTAAGCGTTCTCAAATCACTCGACTTTGCGTAGCCTGCGGCTTTGGACCGGCCTGAATGGGGGCGATCGCCTTCGTCCCCCCTGAACCGGCGGCGGTGAAGGGCCCTAAATGGACCTCGCTAGCGGGGGGCAGAGGCCAACCGCCCAATCGCCCAGGGATTTTTCTATACATTCGTAAACTTTTGCCCTGTGCAACGGAATATTACAGAGCGGGCAGCAGCATCCCATCCCTGAAACGACCGCTATAGCACCAAGGCAGCGAGACACTCGCTGTGCCCCGCTGCCTTGCAATAGAGAAACGCTGTTTTTTAAAGCTGAAAGCTGCCCGCGATCGCCTTGGGCTACTGACCCAGCAGAATGGAGGCCAGAGCACCGATGCGATCGAAGTCGATCTGGGAGGCGATCGCCATCACCCGTCGACCATCGACCTGTAGGGTACTGGCTTCGATGGTGCGCAGCACGTCGAGGATGGTCAGCTGCCCGCTGGCCGCTGTATCCAGGACGGCATTGCGCAGCAGCAGCCAGCCGGGGTTGTTGTTGTCGGAGAAGGTCACCGTGGTCGCCAGGAGCCGCCAGAAGAATTGGCCGGCAAAGGTATTGGAAACCTCGCGCAGGTTGTCTACATCGACCAGCACATTTTGGGTCAGGACCTGCCGGGCCTGTTCTTCTTCAATGCGAAGGACATTCAGCAGCAGCTGCAAATCGCGGCTGGGAATTCCCGTCTGGGCAAAGGACTCCAGATCGCTGACCGAGATGGGCGGAGCCTCCAGGGAGCCGTAGGTGATCTGGATGTTCTCAACGGCGGTGGCCTGGGGAGCCGCCACGGCCAAACCCGTGAGGGAGGCGGCCACCAGAGCCAGCCCAGTGGTGCCGCGCCCCAGACCGCGCAGCAGCGCTGCGGACGACCGGGATAGCTGATCTACAAGTAAGCGTGGATGCATAGTGATTTACGCACTCCTACTCCAGGATAATTTAGGACGATGATCGGACTCGAAACGGTTCTACACAATGTCTACGCTTCACCCCACCATTGGTCTAATTCCTGCCGCTGGGCTCGGTAGTCGGATCTCACCCCTGCCCATGAGCAAAGAATTATTTCCCCTTGGTTTTCGCATGGTAACGAGCAGAGCAGGGGTTCGCCCAAAGGTAGTGTGCCACTATTTGCTGGAGCAAATGCGGCAAGCCGGGGTAGAGCAGGGGTTTGTGATTCTGCGCCCGGGCAAATGGGACATTCCTAATTTTCTGGGGGATGGGGCCGATCTGGGCATGCGGCTGGCCTACCTGACGGTGCATGTGCCCTTTGGAGTGCCGTTCAGCCTCGATCAGGCCTATCCCTTTTTGCGTGGGGCAACGGTGGTGCTGGGATTTCCAGATATTTTGGTTGAGCCCCAGCCGGTCTACCGGGTACTGCTCGATCGCCTGCACGGCAGCACGGCGGATGTGGTGCTGGGGCTGTTTCCCACCGATCAGCCGGAGCGGGTGGGGGTAGTCGATTTTGATGGCGCGGGGGTGGTGCGGGGCATCTACGAAAAATCGAGCTTGACCCACCTGCCCTATATGTGGGCGATCGCCGCCTGGCGGCCCACCTTCTCGGAGTTCTTACATGGGTTTGTGCGCGATCGCACCCAGGCCCTGATCGGTGAACAGCTACCGCAACACCTCACCACGCTGCCCGACTACACCGAAACCCCCATTGGCGATGTCATTCAGGCCGGGCTGGAAGCGGGGCTACGAGTCGAGGCAGAATGTTTTTCTACCGGACGATACCTGGACATCGGTACCCCCGAGAATTTGGCGATGGCCATCCGGCAGCACACCATGCCCCTGGGTTACCCCCCGGCCCTGTAACCACAGCAGTTACCCCGTTTCCTGGCCAGAGGTGGATTGCGGATTAGGAGTCGAAAGGAGCCAGTCTGCCTGGCATGAGGCGGCCAACCGTTCCTGACGCCTCAAACCTAATCCCTGAAAGCCGCAGCGGTGCCGCTATTGTACCGCCGAGGGCTAGTCGTCGAAGTTGATGTCGTCCGGGCCGAAATCATTACCCAAGACCGAGCCAGACACCGTGTGCTCTAGCTCCATGCGCTGCTCCATCTGGCGCAAAAAGTAGCCAGTCATCATCGCAGAGGCCAGCAGTCCAGCCAGGTTTTCGCGATCGGTGGTGACCTGAACGTTGAAGCCTTCGCCAGGCAGCACGCCCACCAGCCCCTGCACGTTGTGGGCAATGATTTGTTTGATTTCGCCGCTCACCGACTGAGCCACCCGGGTTAACACCTCTGGTGACTGGTGCTGGAGATATTTGAGCAACTCATTGACTTGGTCGCTGTTCGTGGACATGCCAATGAATTCAGCGTCTTCAGGGTTAAATACCATGGAATCTCAGAGACCTCTGGTCACAACGTAGGCGACGGCGGGTACCGAATGCGGGGCAATTGAACTCTAACTGAATCCAGTTTAACTGAGGCAACCCCAGGCCTGCCTTTACCTACTTACTCTTCCCGATAATAGCGTAACGAATCATGAAATATTACGCTGCCCCCATGGCTCAAGCTGGCACTACCGGGCCAAACGCCAGAGCTGGCAGTCATCAGAGGCGCGAGCACAGCTAAATATTCTCTTTACAATGTCTTGACAGAAGGAGCCATTATTCTAGTGCTTAGTCAAAAAAATTAATGACGGGAGGTGTGCCTTAGGGTTCACGGTTCACGGTAAGCGGTTTAAGGCGAGCCGTATACCGTTTACCGTAGACCGACAACCCCGTTAACCCGTCGCATTTAACTTGACTGACTACTAGGCTAAGTGGCTTAGTCTTCCTCGGAATGCTCGGGCTCTCCCTCCTCCTCTTCGTCGTCGGGGACGGCGGACGGGGCAGGGGCGGCTCCCTTGACCCGCAGTTCGGGCAGCTGGTCGATTTCAAAGTGCTGGTAAAACTTGTCGGTGACCTGCACCAGGGACGATCGCCCCTCGGCCTGGCGCCGCTTGCGCACAAAGCCCTGGGCCACCAGCTCCGGCACGTGCTGGTAGACCCCGGATCCGCGCAGCTCGACCAGGTCGGTCTGGCTGATGGGGCCTTTGAGGGCGATCGCGGCCAGGGTACGCAGGGCCCCGACGCCTAAATCGATGGGGATGAGCAAATCCACCAGAAACCGATAGCGTTCTTTGAGCTGGAGGCAGTAGCCATCGACGGTTTCGACGATTTCGAGGGCACCGTCGCGGTGGGCGTACTCGTCCATCAGCTCGATCAGCCCTTCTTCAACGTCTTCGCGATCGCAGCGGGCCAGTTCGGCCAGTTTGCCGATGTCGAGGGGCTGCCCTTTGAGGTACAGAATCGCTTCGATGGTGGTGGCCAGAGTAGACATAGACCCTTGCTGACGTAGACCATTCCCCAGCCTAGCGCCGATCGCCGGAAACGGTTGATTTTGGGGATTGGGAAAACGTCCCTGTAGGGGCAAACGGCGTTTGCCCTCAGCAGAAATGGTGCTGGTTTAATGAAACGTGGTGGTGGGGATTGCGGCGCACAGTTGGGGGTTAAAGCCAGATCTGCTACTGGGGCCAGCGAAATGGCCCCAGACCCCCCTCGAGAAGGACGTTCCGTCGTCCTTCACCTCACGGAAAGGACTGGCTGATCATCGGTTTAAACCTATGTTCTGCAAGTTGGTCTGTTGGTTGACTTGATTTGGTGGGGCCACCCGTAGGGTGCATCCGCGCAGCGATGCACCGTTCTTGAAGGCTGATCTCTGGGGTCGCAATTAGTCTAAGTTGCGCCCGGTTAGCTCGACGAAAATATCCTCCAGGTTGGAGGGGCGGGTCATTTTGCCGGTTTTGTCGGGCTGCTGGTCGAGGTAGGCGTTGGCGGCCTCCAGGGTGGGGAAAAACTGGTAGTCCCAGCGATCGCCCTGCTGGGTCATCAAAATGCCCTGGCCGTGGCGGTGGCGAAACTGCGCCAGGGTGCCCAGCTCGATCAGCTTGCCCTGGTCGAGAATGCCGATGCGATCGCAGAGATACTCGACTTCTTCCATATAGTGGGTGGTGAGCAGCATGGTCATGCCCTGCTGGTTGAGGCCGCGAATGATCTCCCACAGGCGGCGGCGGGTCTGGGGGTCGAGGCCGACGGTGGGCTCGTCGAGGAAGAGAATTTTGGGGTTGTGCAGCAGGGCGCGGGCGATTTGCAGCCGCCGCTTCATGCCGCCGGAGAGGGTTTTGACCTTGTCGTCGCGGCGATCGGCCAGTTCGACATAGTCCAGCCAGTTGCTGATAGCCGTACGGCGCTGGGGGTTGGGAATATGGTGCATGCGTCCGTGGAACTCCATGTTTTCCCACACGGTCATGTCGCCATCGACGCTGGTCTGCTGAAGTACCACGCCAATCTGGCGGCGGACGTCAAGCTGCTGGCGGACGACGTCGAAGCCCGCTACTACGACATGGCCGTCACTGGGTCGGGTGAGGGTGGTGGCCATTCGAATAGTCGTCGATTTGCCCGCACCGTTGGGGCCGAGCAGACCAAACACTTCTCCGTTAGAGATCGTGAGCGAGAGGTCGTTAACCACATCGACCCCGTTATAAACTTTGTGGACGTTTCGCAGGCAAACCGCAGCAGGCATAGCGACTGGTAAGCTCCAACCGTAAGGGTTACAGCGATCGAGGTCAGGCGAATCGGCCCTGGCTCCAGACCATCTGTAACATAATGTGAATAGTCTTACCCTAGCACCCAACTAACCCTGGTCATGCAGTTGCTTGAATTGTGAGCTGGCGAAGGTTCAGCCCTGGGGGTTAGCCTGATCCAAAATCGCCAATCCAAAATTCAAAATCCAAAACTGCCCATGCGTGCCCACATTGACCACAGCATCCTTTATTTGCACCAAAACGATGTGCCTGCCTACAAAAAGTCAGGTTCGGTGGTGCGCAACAGCTATTTTTGGGCGCTGCGGTCGATCGCCGACCGGGCGGGGTTTAACCACGACTGGGAGTTTGCCGATGTGGTGTGGCCAGCGTTGGGGCGCATGCTGGTGACGTTTATGGAGTCGGGGTATTTGGGCTACCGGGAGACGGTGCTGGAGTTTACCGACGATGTGGCAATTCCGGAGGTGCTGCGTCCCGCCAGCACCTGGATCGCCGCCGATGAATATGACGATGACGAACAACCGTAGGGGGCCATCCGCGCGATGCCCCATGCCACCGTAGGGGCGAACGGTGGTTCGCCCAGTGCAAGGTCTATGGCTCACATCAACCGCTGTGTACGAAGATTACGGTTCAAAGCCAAACCTACCGCTGGGGGCGTTTCGATTGCCCCCAGACCCCCTCGACCAGGGCCGTGCCGCCGCCCTGGACCCAACGGAAAGGATTGGCTGATCATCGGTTTAAACCTCTGTTCTGCAGATGGGTCTGTAGGCGACACTCAACCCTGCACTCCTTATTCCCTCATCCACCCGCCCACACACCCACGCACCCACGCACCCACATACCCATACATCCACACACCCACACACCCCCTACTCCAGCGACTCCCGATACCGTGCCAAAAGCGGCTGCAAGAAGTCGTAGCCGTCGACGCCGATGACGGCGAGGAACTGGCGGCGGTGGTCGGCGAGGATGCCCTCGAAGGTGTCGGGGCCGAGTTGGCCGTAGAGGATGCTGAGCAGGGCGGCGGGCTGTCGCCATTCGGGGGAGTCGATCTGGTGCAGCAGGTACATACCCAGGCAGCCGGTGAGGACGGCCTGCTCGAGGTTGCCGTCCCCCTGGTGGGCGGCGGCCATGTGGGCGAAGTTGGAGGCCATCAGGTAGCGATCGCCGATCGCCTGAGCGACCTGAAGCCCCTGCTGGAGCGAGTCGATCGCGGCTCGGTACTGGCCCAGTTTGAGCTGGGCGATGCCGAGGCTGTTGGCGCAGAGGGCCTGGCTGGGGCGATCGCCCACCTGCTCCGAGAGGGCTAGCCCCTGCTCCAGGTAGCTGAGTACCGTTTCGTACTGTTCGGTCTCGAGCAGCTGCGTCTGTCCCTGGGCCACCTGGCTGTAGCCCAGATTGGCCAGGGCGTTGGCCTGACCAATGCGATCGCCGCTCTGGCGAGCCAGAATCAACGCTCGCTGGCTGTGGCCCTGGGCGGCTTCAAAGTCCTGTTGGGCCACGCAGGTGCGGCTGAGGTGGTTGAGGCTGGCGATTTCGCAGGGCATGTCGTTGGCTTCGCGGGCCACCTCCAGGGCCTGCTGGTGAAAGCGCTGGGCCTGACGGTAGTTGCCCAGGGCCCGCTGGGAGTAGCCCAGCAGGGTCAGAATGCGGGCTTTGACGGCGGTATTGGCCACGTCCTGGAGGGGGCGATCGAGGTAGTCGAGCAGGGCGCGCAGGGGTTCTCCAGAGAGGGCCGTGAACAGGCCGCCGTAGAGGGGAAAGTAGCTCTGGTTCGCGAACTGGCGCAGCCCCTGTAGCACCAGCTGAAACGATCCCCTGGCCAACGGGCGCTGGCCTTGTTCGCCCAGGCGGTTAGAAATTTGGCCCCAGACCACGGCAAAGGTGAGAAATGTGGCGATGGAGAGGCGCTTGCCCGCCTGGGGGTCGTAGGGCTGGCGATCGAACCAGTTGACCAGGGCCAGCTGCAGCCGCTGCAAGACTACGCCCCAGGCGACCCAATCAGCCACGCCCAGGGGCATTGGCACGCCAGCGGCGGTCACAGTTTGGTGCAGGGCCAGGTCCTCAAACAGGCGCTTGAGGGCTGGCTGACTGACAATTCGGCCCCAGTGCTGCCAGGGGCTGGGGCGATCGCCCGGCTGACTAAAGCCAATCTGCTGCCCCTGGGCGTAGATCCAGCCCACCACCTCACCCTCCAGCTGCTGCCAGGCGGCCAGGCCCTGCTCCAGGCCATCGGCCAGGGTGGCCAGGGCGGGGACGGCCTCGGTGGCGGGGGCCGCCTCGGCGGGCTCCGGGGCCTGCTTGAGCCCCTGGGCCAGCTGCACCAGCTGCTCCCGCGATAGGGGATGGTCCCGGTTGGGGTCAAGGGCTGCTACCAGCTGAAACAGCCGGTCTTCCAGAGGCGCATTCACGATCTCTGCCGCTACCCCGGTCGTCACCGCCGTCGCCTGGTTGTCGGCCTGCCAGCGCTGCCACTCCCCCTGAATTGTCCGCAGGGCCCGGTGTTTACGCACGGCTTTGGCGTGTTTAAACTCGTCATCGCCGGGGGCCAAATCCGGCTCCAGGGCGGCCAGGGTAGCGGCTAGGGTTCGCTCGAACAGTTCCCCACTGCCCGGCTCTACCCCGGCCTGCAGCATGCGGTAAACCTGCTGCTTCGACTGAATTTTGCCCTTGAGGGTTGCGGCCACAATATCGTCGATGAGCGTTTGGTATGGTTGAGCCATGGGTCGCCATGCCGTTCAAAGGGTGCGGAGATGCAAAAAGGTGCCGTTGCCCCAAGTGTGCCACAGATTTTTGGCGCCACAGATTTTTGGGAGATTCAGCCCCATCCGGAGGGGCGTTGACGGCCAAACCTGGCGAAACGGCGGCGGTAGGGTAGCTTAGAAAAACAGACGTTCAATCCTCTAGGTGGCGGGTTAGGGCATGGGCGGCGGTTCCTGGAGCACCACCCACGCGGCGGTGCATCAACAGCTTAAAGACCGCTCCCTGCTGCCCCAGGGGGCAAGGGTGCTGGCGGCGGTTTCGGGCGGTCAAGATTCGCTCTGTCTGCTCAGGCTGCTGGTCGATTTACGGCCCAGGTGGGGCTGGTCGCTGCGGGTGGTGCACTGCGACCACCAGTGGCGGGCCGACTCTGGGGCCAACGCCCAGTTTGTGCAGGAGCTGTGCCAGGCGTGGGGCATTCCTTGCCATCGGGCGATCGCTGAGCTCCCCTGCGCCACCGAGGCCGCCGCTCGC
The DNA here is from genome assembly GCF_000763385.1 of Leptolyngbya sp. KIOST-1. NCBI lineage: Bacteria > Bacillati > Cyanobacteriota > Cyanophyceae > Leptolyngbyales > Leptolyngbyaceae > Leptolyngbya > Leptolyngbya sp. KIOST-1. The sequence goes on along the minus strand of NZ_JQFA01000002.1, from coordinate 2,543,210 downwards.
CAGTGGCGCTACCGGGTGTTTGCCGAGGTGGCGACACAAGCAGGCTGTACCCATGTGGCGACGGGGCATACGGCTAGCGATCGCGCCGAAACCCTGCTCTACAATCTGCTGCGGGGCAGCGGCACCGATGGCCTGCAGGCCCTGGCCTGGCAGCGGCCCCTAGCGCCCAATAGCGCTGTTGCTGTGGTGCGCCCCCTGCTGGCCCTCACCCGCCAGCAAACCGGGGAATTTTGCCGCCAGTTCGACCTTCCCGTCTGGCAGGATGCCACCAACCAGGACACCCGCTACGCCCGCAACCGCATTCGCCTGGAGCTGCTGCCCTACCTGCGATCGCACTTCAACCCAGGCTTAGAAATGACCCTGGCCCACACGGCGGAGGTCCTGGCCGCTGAGGTCGATCTACTGGAAACGCTGGCGGCGGAACTCCACGCGGCGGCGGTTACGCCCCCGGCCACCGACGGCGGAGGCTGGAAAATTCAGCGATCGCCCCTCAGGGCGGCTCCCCTGGCTCTACAGCGACGGGTGCTGCGGCGCGTGCTCCAGCAGGCAACGGTGGCCCAGGTGGGCTTTGACCACGTGGAAAAACTGGTGGCCCTGCTGGTAGCCCCCAACGGCAGCCAGAGCGACCCGTTCCCCGGTGGAGCGATTGCGGTAGTGCAGGGGGATTGGGTAGAGGTGAGTCGGTAAGTGGGGATCCTGAAGATACAGGCCGACCGGCCCCAGGATGAGCATGGGCAGCGGCCCTGGGTTTAGCAATGGTGGATGAGAGGTTTTAAAGGAGGTTCTAAAATAAAAGGCGTTGCCGCTTCACCCGCCCTTCGACCATGGCCCTTCCCCCCGCTATACGCTATCGCCTGGTGCGCCTCCAGGCCGTCAGCCGCCCCCTCCGGCGTCCGGCGGTGTGGGGCATCCTGGCGGCACTGGGGCTGGGGGCGGTGGTGGTGCCCCAGTACCTGCGTCATCCCGAGTGGCGCAGCCGGTACAACGGCAGCACCGAGAGTCCAACCCTCACCCCCGGCACCGATCTGGGCGCGCTGTCCAGTGAAGATCTGGCCGACCTGGCGGAAATTGACAACCTGGCTCTGCTGCTCAACCAGCTGCAGCCCACTACCGCCACAGCACTAGAACAACCCGCCGCCCCCGACCGTCTGGCTCTGCCCCCAGCCACCGTTCAGCCCCCCCCACCAGGCTCTACAGAAACCTCACCCGCCAGCCCCTTCGCCCAGTACCTGGAGCGCCATCGGTTTCGCTTTAGCCCCAGCGTCGAGGCCGGGACCGAACCAGCGGCGGGCCAGCGACCAGGCCTCTCCCCCGCTACCCCAACGGCACTTCCCCCCAGCCCGCTTCAGCAGGCTCTGGCCGAACGACTCAGTGGCAGCAGCAGCCCAGCCTCCAGTGCAAACCCCGTGGGGGTGCCCAGGGCAGAGGCCAGCGCCCCTGGCGAAGAGGCACCCAGCGGGCTGACGCCCCTACCCTGGATGGTAGAAGGGAGCCTGCCGGGAGTTGATCAGCGCTTTATTCGCACCACGCCGCAGATGTCGCCGCCACCGGGCACAACGGGCTACACCCCGCCAGCGGCGATCGCGCCAGCCCCAGGGGTAACGGCACCCCAGACTGAAGCGATCGCCCCAGCCGGGCTCAATCTCGATTTCGGTGCTCCGGTAACGGCACCCGCCGGGAGTGTAGAGGTGCGATCGCCCGCAGGGTCACCGGGCACCCTGCCCAGCATCACCCTGCCGCCCCAGCCTGTGCCACCGCCCTTCTCGGCCCCCCGCCCCCCGGGCGTCTACACAGGTAATGGTTATATCAACACCTTCGCAGACCCCAGCGGGCCACCCAATTGAACTCGTCCTCCGTGGATTGTTCTCAGGGCTGGCTGCAACCCCTCCCCCATTAGGCTTGCTATGCCCAAGTCAAAAACCAGGTGAAGGTGTAACCTCGAATGGCCCCGAACCAATGCTCGTGGGCCATCGATTCATTTCGTGGGCCATCGATTCATTCATGGATAGCTACCCTAGTCGGCGTTTGATTCTGGGTAGGGATCGCTGAGCTGCTCGGTTTCGGGGCAATCCTCAGAGACGTGGAGTTCGACATCGCCCCGGGGTACCGCCGCCAGACGCTTGGTGACAGCGCCAATGCTCTCCAGGCGCACCATCTCCTCCCAGGAGCAAATCTCGTCGTCTTCCTCCGTCTCGTAGCGGAAGGTTACCAGGTCCCCTTCGATGTCTAAAATTTTGGCCCGCTCAATCCAACGCTGTTGATCCCGTAGAAAAATCCACACATCTTGACCATCACAACAGAGTTGATAGATCTTGCGGTGTAGCATAGTCGCGTCTCCTTCACAGGTAACATCAACGCTCGTATCGCCCAGATGGCGAACAGGAGCGGTCTCTGGCTGCTCTTGGGCAGCATTTCAGGTGGCGGCTTTGGTTTGGTGCCGTGGATTGGTATGGCTCCCAATAAACTTACGCTTCAGCCCTTGGGTAGATGATCCGTCGCTCATGATCTTAGCTAATTCTGGGTCTGTACCTTAATATTCCCAGGGAACCCGTCAGCCTAATCACCTGGGGCAGGCTGCGCACCACCTCTCTCTTATCAGTGAATCTATCCCCACAGTGTAACCAGTCATACAATCATCCCTCCTACGAGGCCAGACGTGAGCGCTATAGTGAAACCCTAGCCCTTGCCGCCCTGCCCTATGCTGCTCCACCTCTGTACGTGGCCTGAAGTTGAGACCTATTTGACCCGATCGACGGGCATCATTCTGCCGATTGGTTCAACCGAGCAGCATGGCCCCACCGGCCTGATTGGCACCGACGCCATCTGTGCTGAAGTCGTCGCCAAAGGGGTTGGTGACGCTGCCGAGGCCCTGGTTGGTCCCACCATCAATGTCGGCATGGCCCTGCACCACACGGCCTTTCCCGGCTCCATGACCCTGCGCCCCACCACCCTGATCGCGCTGATTCAGGACTATCTCACCCCCCTGGTACGCTACGGCTTTACCCGCTTCTTTTTTATCAACGGCCACGGCGGCAACATCGCCACCCTCAAGGCCGCCTTTGCCGAAACCTACAGTGCCCTGGCCGCCGATCGCATTCCCAACGCTGAGCGGGTACGCTGCAAGACGGCCAACTGGTTTATGGCCCAGTCGGTCTATACCCTGGCCAAGGATCTATACGGCGACCAGGAGGGCTCCCACGCCACCCCCAGCGAGGTGGCCCTGACCCAGTACGCCTATCCCGATTTCATCAAGCACGCCCCCCTGGAGCCGCAGGTTGCCCCCAGAGGGCACGCCATTTACAGCCCTACTGATTTTCGCCAGCACTACCCCGATGGCCGTATGGGTTCAAATCCCGCCCTGGCCACCCCCGAGCACGGGCAGCAGCTCTACGAGGCGGCGGTGAAAGAGCTAACCAGCGACTATCTGGCCTTTTTGGCGGCGGAGTGAGGATACGACGCACGATAGCATCGTTGTTGGTCCTGATGGCATAACCTCAGGACCAACAAAACCAAAGCCCAGTCCTTAATCGAGATCGAAAAAACACTCGATTTTGTACCTCAGGGCGACTGGAAGCACGTCTCCCCCCTTAGTTGCAGCAGCTGTGTTTGCTAGCCGCCGGGGGCACGTCGTTGGCGGGGTTTTCGTCGAAGTAGTTCAGCGGCTTGAGCATGAAGCCAATATAGGCGGTGGGCATCACCGGCCAATCTTCGGCGCGGGGAATGTGGGTGTGGGCAAAGGTGTACCACACCACCAAGTCGGTGTTGTCCACGGGGCGATCGCCCTCGGTCCACTTGGGCAGCCCTTCACCCCCAGGCGATTGGTTGGGGTAATCGCCCGCCGGGAACTTCTCGTCGGGGGCGTAGGGGGTCACCCACAGGTGCTTGGTCATGTAGGTGGCGCGGTTGATCACGCTGGCGTGGGGGCGAGCCAGGGGCAGGGTGTTTTCGCCGGGCATCAGCTTGTAGGCGGTGGGGTAGCCCGCGGCGTTGGTCTCGTTGGGGTTGACGATCTTCCAGTAGCGGGCCTTCATGGGGTCGATCAGCCGCTGGGCCTGCTGTTCGGTGGTAAGCAGGGTGGACTTGGCGTAGAAGGCGTTGCCGTAGGGGTTGAGGGTTTCGTCTTCCTCGGGTTCCACATCCACCTCATACACCGAGTTCTGCATGCCGTCGATGCACATATCCATCCGCACGTTGAAGATGTGCTGGTGGGCGGGGGCGTAGAGCTGCGGGGCGATCAGGGTGCCGTACTTGGGCACTTCGCCGGAGGGGAAAGCCGCCGTGCTGAGCATACCGGTGAGCTTGACCTCGTACTGAATGGTGCCGTCTTGGTAGAAGTACCAGAAAAAGCCGTACTCGTAGTTGCCCACGGTGGCGATGAAGGAAACCACCAGGCGGCGCGATCGCCTTACCTCGGTCTCATTCGTGCGCCAGTCCACATGCTTCCAGAGAATGCCAAAGTCTTCTTCGTGGAGGCAGACGGCGTGCTCGATCTGGGCCACCTCGCCCCGCGAGTTGGTCATAAAGGCGTCGAAGTAGCGGATTTCGCCCAGGCAGTCGCAGCCCAGCTTGAGGGAGTTGGCCAGGGTGCCGACGCCGTACTCGCCCACATCAAAGGCGTTTTTGCGGTAGTGGTGGGGCTGGGGGTCGCCGTAGGGCACGGTCATTTCCGCCAGGGAGGCGCGGTAGAGAATGGGCCGCTCTTCGCCGCCGTCGGTATAGCTGACGGTGTAGAGCACCAGCCCCTCGCGGGGGGTGAAGCCGATGCGCATTTTCCACTTCTGCCAGGAAATCTGGTGGCCCTCGACGGTGAAGCTGGGGCCTTCGGGCTGGATGATCTCCAGGGGCTTGAGGTCGGTGCGGAAGTTTTTGATGTACTCCTGGGAGTAGTTGGCGGAGTTGGGCGGCAGGGGCACCACGCCGTGGTCTTCGACCCGGATGACCTCCATTTTGTTGAGGTCAACCACGGGGATGACGCCTTCGATGGGGCGGGCGTAGCCGTTGTCGGTGGGGTTGGCCCGCACCCAGCAGAGGGCGCGGGAGAGGCGCACGCCCTCTTCGTCAGCAACGCCGTAGTTACCCGCAGACCAGGGGTCAACCATCACCAGGCTGGTATCGGTGATGCCGCGCTTGGCGATCGCCTCAATGAACTCTGGGCAAGCCTTGACCGCATTCTCGCACTCCAAAAACTCATCCAGCATGATCGGCGGCTGCACATTGGGAATGTGTTTCCAAGAGATCACGGTGCCTTCGGTGAGCGAGACGATCGCCTCGTAGGTCTGGGCGGTGGCGTTGTCGAGAATGATCGCAAAGGCTTCCCGCACGATCGCATCCCCCGGCCTGAAGCCCAGCACCGTTTCCTTGGCTGGTTCGTTCAGGGTGACGGTGGCAAAGCGGGTGCTGGCCCCCAGGGATTTTTCCTGGCGCAGGATGGCGACGGCGGCGGCGATCTCCCCAGGGGTAAGGGGTTCGAGGGGGTGGGCGATGGAGACAGTGGTAGGACGCTCTTGGGCAATGGTCATGGGATACGCTCCGGTGGGGTAGTTGGGTTGGCGTTGGGGGGGAGGGGCGCACGGCTGTGCGCCCGTACGGGGGATAAAGAGGCAGGATGGAGAAGGCCGTGAGGAAAGAACTCGGGGTTCTTCTCGGGCGTGCCAGAGGATGTGGGTTTACCGCAGAACCCCGAGTTCTGGGGCAGCGGAAAGTACGCTACGCGGCGGCGACGGGAATCGGGGTGGGTTTTTCGGCCTCCTCCAGATCCGCCAGCAGCGCCTCGGCTAGCTTGCGCTTGGCATCGGCGTCCATTTTCTTTAGCTCGTTGTGCAGCACCCGCTCGTTCACCGACTGGTTCCAGTAGTCAAGTGCGTCGAAGCCCAGCAGGGCCGACTTGCCAACGAACTGGCGCAGCACCTCGTTGGTCGGCCCCATCACCCAGCCCGCCTTGCCGTCGCGCAGGTAGCGCTCGATCTCCATGTCTTTTTTGAAGCCGGAACCGCCGCAGGCGTGGAGCATTTTGTCGCAGACGTGGGCCACATTCTTAGCGGCCTCAAACTTGATCTGCCAGTACCAGTGCAGGTAGGCGGCGCGGGGCAGGGCCGTCACATCGGCGTGGATCGCCCAGTCGCAGCCGTTGGTGAGCTGATCCATCAGCTGGCCCATGGAGAAGGTGAACATGCGGCAGGCGGTGGTGTCCATGATCGCCTCACCGAAGTAGTCTTGAATCGTCGGATAATCCGCTACCCGCATGCCCACATCCACGTGCTTTTTGCGGGTGACGTGGCCCCTGGCAATGTCGATCGCCCCCAGGGCAATGCCGTTCCAGCAGGCCGACGAGCAGAGCAAAAAGAACGGATCGACGATCTCGTCATTGCTGGCGGTGCCGTCGCCTTCGGGGCCAACCATGCGATCGCGCGGTACCGTCACCCCATCCACCAGCAGCGTGCCCGACTGGTTGCCACGCAGGCCCAGGGCGTCCCATTTGTGGGGTTCGGCCTGGACTTCCTCCGCGTAGATCAAAAAGCACGACAGGTCAGAGAAATCGCCGTTGAAGTGGGGGCTGGTGGTCTGGACAATGTACCAGTCGGCAAACCCCGCCGAGGTGGTCCACGACGCCTTTTTGTTCACCTGCCAGCCATCGGGGGTGGCCGTCGCCTTAGACGAAACGGGGTACCAGAAGTGGGAGCCCGTCTCGGGATCGGAATAGGAAAGCGTGCCGATCAGCACCTCGCTGTCCAGCCGCTTCAGCAAACCCTGCAATTCCGGGCTGTCGTGGGCGCGGAACAGGGCCGCCGCCACCGCCCCCAGGTGCATGGTGTAGCACATCGCCGTGCTGGGGCAGCCGTAGCGGGCGATCGTTTCTACCACCATGGCGGCGCAAATGTGGTTTTCCCCCAGGCCGCCCCACTCCTTGGGCACAAACAGGCTGAGCAACCCCAGGGAAGCCAGGGCTTTGAAATTCTCGCGGGGGTAGATCAGGCCGCGATCGGAGGCGATCGCATTGGGCCTGAGTACCGCCGCGCATAGTTCAATCAGCTTTGACTGAAGCACCTGCTGCTCGGGCGTCAGCAGCCACTGGGGGTCGAAGTCTTCGCTGAGGCCGGTAAAAGGGAGACCGTTCCAGGTTTTGGTGGACATAGGGGTGGATGGGTAGGGGGGTGGATGGGTTGGCGGGTGGGAGGGTGGATGGGTGGGTGGGTTAGGCCTTAGATAACTGTGGGGTTGGCGATCGCTTGAGACCTGGCCGTAACCCACCACCGGGGTACTACGCCACCAATCCACGCTTCGACAAGCTCAGCGACCGGAATTTAAGGTCATCACGCGATCGCCATCGCCGCCCCCAGCGGATCTTTGCAATACTCCGCTAGGTGCGGACTGCGGTAGCCGTCTTCGCGCCAGAGAATGGGGAAAAAACTCTCATCCATTTCTGTATTGCCCACCCGCTTGTAGCGACCGTAGATGTAGCCCTGGGGGTTGGTGGGGTGGAACTGGGCGCTGGCGGGAATCGTGTGCAACCCAATGCTGCGGAACATACCCTCGGTGCGGGTGGTGGGGCCAAGGCCGTGCCAGGTGCGCCCATGGTGGAAGGCGCAGCCCCCGGCGGGGATATCGACCACAACCAGCTCGGGTTCGGTCACTCCCGCATTCTCTGCCGCTTGCAGCATGGCCCAGCGGTAGTCCTTGGTGGGGGCATGGAACTCGCCTTCAACGCTGGAAATCGGCCATTTGTGGGAGCCCTTGGCATAGACCAGGGTGCCGTCGGCGGCGGTGGCGCGGTCTAGGGCGACCCAGCAGGTCATCATCTCGGCGGGGTTGAGGTAGTCGATGTAGACACCGTCCTGGTGCATGGCGATCGCCTGGGCATTGGGCGGCTTCATCCACAGGCTGTCCTGGCCAATTCTGGCCCCGTCCCACCCAGCTAGCATGGCGCTGAGGCGACCAATTTCTGAGGAGAGCACCAGGCTGGCGATGGTGCGATCGCTCTTCCAGCCGTTGCAGATTTCGCGGGTGATGTCGGGCAGGCTCATGCGCGGTCGCCAGTGCCACTCGTCGGGGAAAATGCCGGTCTCAAACTCGCCGTGGAACATGGGCTCCAGGCGATCGGCTAGGCGCTGGGCGTAGTCGGACGGCAGAAAGTTTTCCAGGATCAAAAAGCCGTCCTCCTGGAACTGCTGAATCTGCTCGGGGGTGAGTTGAATCGGTTGATAGTCCATTGCAAACAGATGGTCTGGGTGCAGGAAACACAGGAACGGGAGAGACTTGACTGGCCTTAGGAGAAGGTTGATTGACAAGAATCCAGATGTGGTGGGCAATGCCCACCCTACGGGAGCGATCAGCTGGAGCAAAGTCGTAGGTTGGGTGGAGCGCTAGCGGAACCCAACAGGCTAGATCCAGCGTTAGGTTTCACCAACTCACCAGGCCGAATCGAGCACGACTTTGTTGACAAAACCGGGGGAGCCGGATGTACTTGTCATAATAAGTTCTCCCCCCAAAGATTATGTGTCCTCCGTTACCCGTTGCTGAATCTCTAAGCGGTCTGACCGTTGAGTCTGGAATTCTCCACATCGCCGCCAGCGACTTCGATGCCCGTCCCATGAGCTTTTTGACCCCTGACGGTCACCGCACCGGTTACGAACCCGAACTGGCCCGCGCCATCTGTGCATCCCTGGGGCTGACACCGGTATGGCACAACCTGCCCATGGCCGAGTTCTACACCTGCCTGAGTACCGGTCAGTACGACGTGGTGTGGTTCAACCAGGCGATTACCCCCGCCCGCCTCCAGGTCGTAGGGTTTACCCAGCCCTATGGCCTGTTTGACGAAGCGGTGCTGGTGAAAAAAGGCAGGGGCATTACCTCAATCGACGACCTGGCAGGCAAGCGGGTGGGGGGGCTAGCGGACAGCACCAACATCGCGCTGGTAGAGGGGTTCCCGGGGGCGAAGGCGGTGCCCTACCCCGGCAGCGACCAGGTGCTGCCGGAGATGCTGGCGGCCCTGCGGGCGGGGGATATCGACGCCCTGATCGACGACGAACTGGTGCTGGTGGTGGCTGCTGAGGATGACGACTCGCTGGAAATTGCCTTTACCCTGCCGACGCGGGTGCCCTTTGCGATCGCCACCCCCAAACAGAACCCCACGCTGAATGCCACCCTCAATGCCGCGATCGCCGCTGCCCTGGCCGACGGCACCATGGCCAACCTCTGGGCCGAGTGGATTCCCTGGAAACCTTTCCCGTTTTGATGGTTTCTAGACTGGACTGTCCACAGCCCTTGAACTTGCGCGGTTTGTTAACAATCTCTACCTTTTGACCTGCGCAAGTCCATCCCTGTGGAGGAAAGGAATTGGCGTAATTTTTCTTAACCTGGTTCAGAAGCTTATTGCTGTTAACCAGTAAAGGAAACAAGCATGGTAGATGCTACCAAAGCCAATAATCCGTCGGGTGGTGAGCCTGCTAATGCTCAGACATCCCGCCCTGAAATTGCCGATCGCGATCGCCCCTTTCTGGAGAAAGTCGCCACCGAAGGTGGTTTTCCTGATGTTTACGACGCTCGCGACTTTACCGAAATTGTCTTTCGCGTTATGCGCGATCTGATGACGACGGAAGCCGCCGATCGCGTGGCTAAAGAACTTAAAAACGAAGACACCTTGCCCAATGCCAACGACAAGTCCCTGCATATGGATGTGGTTGAACTGTGGCGCGATACCAATCCCCTGGTGGGATTTCTCAGCCGGGTTCGTCCACCCTGGCAAGGCCCTGGCATCTTCAAAATTGACTCCGATCGCTTCATGTTTCGGGTCGCAAACGAAGGCGGTCTCAAGCGACCCCAAGAGGACAAATATGCCGTCCGCAGCCAGGCTGTAAAGGCCGTTTTTTCTGCTACCAAAGCCGAGCTATCGCAGGAGCGAATTCAGGAAATTGCTACCTGGATGCCCGAGGGCGAAGTTCTCGATCTCTGGCAGCAGGCCTAGGGTTTTAACCCTCACGCTCATTTTTGGATAAGTGCTGCCCCAAACTGGGGCAGCACCTTTTTTGTGTTTGGATTTGACTACCCAGGCGTTATAGGAAATCCGATTTGGTAAACCCCGATTCATAACCAGGAACCCCGTAGGGGCGTAGCACGCTACGCCCCTACAAAGCGGGTTTGTTCAGCTAGGATTCGGTATTAAAAGATTAGAGGCTAGCGGAAGTTACAAACGGTACCCGCCCAAAGATTGGTGACTGTGGCATCGGGTGCGGCAGAACTCAACAGACCAGACATGTCGCCCGTGGAAAATTCGGTTCCCAGGGTGCTCTCGAACACGTCCACAGTGTAAACCGCCTCCAAGTCACCGAGGGTTGAGCCGATGCCGATGCCGGACAGGGTGGTTAGGGTGGCGTCGGTAGCGGGGCGAGCCGACCAGCCGATAAATTCGCCATTGGCGGCATGGAGCACCAGCCCGTTGGGCCACTGGGTGATCACCTGCGGGCCCGCGCCACATTCCTCGTTTTCCCCCGACTCAATCGGTTCCCCCACCAGCCGGGTGAGGGCATTTTCCACCACGGTCATTTCGGTGCCAAAGGCGAGGGTAACGGTTGAACCGCTCTGGTCCCCTACCAGCTGCAGCCCTTCACCCGAAAGGGAGAGCAGCGATTCGGTATCCTCCACCGGGTCAGCGGGAGCGGGGTCCACCGGGGCCGGATCCACCGGATCGGTGACCACAGGGTTGGTACCCTCGGCATTGGGAGCCTCTGGGGTACGGGTGCAGGCGGCTGTCGTCAGCAGCAGGGTTAGCCCCAGGGGCAGCAGTGCGGAACAGCGAAACATCTTAATCATGGGTTTTAAACGTGATTGGCAATACAAAAAGAGCGTGGGTAGTGGGACCCATCATACCTGCCCTCAGCAACGCCGCTGCCCGCTTGCCGTCAATAGCCCTCTGGGAGCCAGTCTTCGGCCAGAATCAGGTCCAAAGCATATTGACAAGTGGCTGGAAACACCGAAAGCTCTTGCTTTGTTTGGGTGGCAGCCTGATGGCGGGCGCGGCGATAGCAGTCTGCGAGTTGCTCCGCTGGGTAGCCCTTGAGGCTAGGGCTATCCTGAATTGCCAAGTGAATCTGGGTACGAGCGTCGGTAATGGAGTCGAGCCAGCTATCGGAGCGGCGCTGGGGCTGATATTGCCATTTGAGCAGATGGAGTAGAAGGCGGGTCAGCTGGCTGGCGATCGCCCGTCGCTCACTTTTGCCCAAATCTTCCACCTCGTCGATCAAATTGGCCACGTCAATGTCTTGCCAGCGCCGCTCCCTCAGCAGTTGGGCGGTTTGGCGGGTCCATTGGCTAAAATCAGTTGAGTAGGCGTCGCTCACGGCTCACTCAATTCCTGTGCGGTGCATTGCTGTGCGGATAGCCCTTCGGGCACGGCTAGCGCCAGGGCGTGTCGTCAATTCTCCAAATTTTACACAACATCTAAGCCGGGCAGGTCGGCCTCGGTGGTGATGCAGTGCCACAGGTAGACGGCCAGGCCCAGATCGCCCGTCCACAGGCTGTAGCGCCCCAGCCCGTAGCGCTCCTTCTGGCGCTGGTATTGCGCGATCGCATGCATGGCAAACTGGCGCGTTCGCTCCAACCACCGCTCATCCAGAACGCTAGCGACGCGGCTGCACCACCCCCCTAAAGCTGGAGGCCACAATGCGGGGCCGACCGTCCTGCATCTGCACCGTGAAGCTGCGCTGCTCGCGCTGGGTGGAGCCATCGGGGTAGACGTAGGTATTCTCGCCCAAAAATTCCACGGTGTTGGCGGTTTGCCCGGTCACTCGCAGGTTCTCCACCGAGACGCGATCGAACTGGGCAAAAAATCCGGGGTCAAACTGCTGGGCCAGGGAACCGCCAAACTGCGATCGCGCCGCATCCCACGCCTGGCTCGAGACGTAGCCGTACAGGGCACTGACCGTCGCCTGGGCCGCCTCTGGGGTGAGGTCAGAGGCGGGGGCTGGTGCAGGGGCATCCTCGGCGGGGGACGGAGCGGTGGTCGCCGCTGGTTCTGGGGTGGCCGGGGGCTCGGCCTCGGCCTCGGGCTCGGCGGCGGGTTCAGCGGCAGCGGGGGGCGGGGTAGGGGTCTCAGGCGCTGCCTCCACCGGATCGGGGTCTGCGGGGGCGGTGGTTGCGATCGGGGTTTCGGCCTCGGGGGAAGAGGCTGAGCGCCAGGCCTGCCAGCCCACAAGGGCCGCGATCGCCGCCACACCTACCGCCAGCGCCCCCGCCACCAGCGGCAGCCAGGGCGACGCCGGGGAATAATCTCGCCGTCGAGCCAGAGCCTGGGCCGAGGTCCGGGGGGCCGCAGCCTGGGTGGTGAGTCGGGTGTCGCGTCGTCGCCCGACCGCCACCGTGGGGACGGTGGTTCTGGGCAACTGGCCGAGGGCGGCTATCTCCGCTTGGGGTACGTACCGACTCAGGGCCGGGGGCAGGCTCCGCAGCGCCGCCAGCGCCTCGGCGGCGGTGGTGTAGCGGGTGCGAAAGTCGTAGCGCACCATGGTATCCAGCACCTCCACCAGGGCCGGGTGGGCCTTGGTGGCAAGGTGCCGCCACTCCAGCTCGCCGCTGTGGGGGTCGGGGTGCAGCTCCGTGGGCGGGTACCCGGTCAAAGCCTGAATGCCTAGGATGCCGACCGCATAGATGTCGCTGCTAAACTGGGGCCGCCCCGCCACCTGTTCGCTGGGCATGTACCCCTGGGTGCCAATGGAAATGGTGTGGCTGAGGTGCGATCGCAGGGCGGTAGCCTGGCTGCTGACCTGCTTCACCGCGCCAAAGTCAATCAGCACGATGCGGTTGTCGCCCGCGCGGCGAATCAAATTCGACGGCTTGATGTCGCGATGAATGACACCGTGGCCGTGCACAAAAGCCAAAATCCCCAGCAAATCGCCCAGAAAAGCCGTTACCTGGGCCTCGCTCCAGGGCGTACCCAACTCCTCGGTCAGGGCGTGCCCTTCGACATACTCCTGGGCCAGGTAAAACTCCTGATCTTCCTCAAAGTGGGCCAGCAGCCCCGGAATCTGCGGGTGCGACCCCAGCCGGTAAAGGGTCTGGGCCTCGGTATCAAACAGTCGCCGCGCCGTCTGCAACTCCTCAGGGGTGCTCACCTGGGGCTGGAGCTGCTTCACCACGCAGATCGGATGCCCCGGCAGGTGCAAATCCTGGGCGCTAAAGGTCTGCCCAAAGCCCCCGACTCCCAGGGGCTGCAGCAGGCGGTAACGGCCCCCCAGCGGTTTCGACTCGGATGGAAAGTTGCGGGACGAAGCGGTCATAGTCATTGGCAGGAATTGTCAATCTATGAACTATAGACGGTAGGGAGGGGAGGCCGTTACCCCCCCTGGGGTAGCGCTCAGCCGCAAAACCCCAAGCTGAGACAAGCCCAGCCAAGCTTCTGCTGACTGATTTTGTCGTCTATAAGTTCCTGGGGTCGGGAATGGTAGGTCTAGGGTCTGGGGAGTGGTTATCCGATCACCTCTCGCAGGTGTTCGGCCAGGCGAATGGCCAGGGCGGCCAGGGTCAGGGTGGGGTTCGCTGCTGGCGAGGAGGGAAACACCGACAGATCGCAGGCGTAGAGGTTGTCGTAGGCCAAAAACTTGAGGTCCGTATCGACCACGCCATCGTTGAGCGACTGACCGTCTGGGGTTTCGCCGCTCATCCGCAGGCTGCCGACCTCGTGGGCCACCCCGCCCAGCCCGGCGACTCTGAGGCTGAGGTCGTTGTTGACCAGGGGTTGCCCGCCCAAAGCGGCGATCAGCTGGTCTTTGAGCGCGCTCATTGCGCCGTAGTACTGGTCGCCGAGGGGGCTGGGCTGCATCTGCACGACGGGCCTGGCGTAGGCGGGGCCAGCCTGCTGAATCGTGTTTTGCTCCATCAGGGGCGCATCCATCAAAAACACAATTTCGCAGAGCATGACGTTGCCCCGTTCGCGGCGGTGGCGCTCCAGCAGGGCTAGATCGACATAGCGGCCCTGGTTAAAGTCGGCCCCAAACTCCAGCACGATGTTGTACGGACGGGTGGGGCCATCGTTGGGCTGGAGCAGCACTTTGCTGGTGCTGTTGGGGTCGTAGAGGTCGGCGGTGGCGGGCAGGGCAAAGTGGGTGAAGTAGATGGGGTGGTCGGTAATGCCGACGCCAATTTTGTTGGTGGGGTCCGCCAGGCCGCTGAGCTGGGCAATTTTGGCGCTTTCGACGGTGCCCGCGCAGAGCACCACCGCCCGCCCCTGGTAGCTGCGCTCCTGCTGGGCAATCAGGTCGTAGGCCACCACGCGGCTCACCCGGTTGCCCTGGGTCTCCACCCGGCTGACGGGGTGGTTGAGGTTGATGAACAGGTGCTGGTTGCCCTGGGGGCCATCGGTCAGCATCGACTCGGTGAGCAGGTCGGCGGTGGAAAACATGCCGGTGGGCACGGTGCTGAGGTCTTGGGGGTTGGAGTACTGCACTGCCATCGGGGCGTCGAAGGCGGTGAACTCGGCCAGGGTTTGGCGCAGAAACTGCTTGACGCGGCGGCGGTAGGGGGTGGGGGGCAGGGGCACGCGGTTCATCAGGTCTTCGGCCTGCTGGTAGCCGCCGCCCTCCAGAAACCAGCGCAGGCTGCGGGGCCAGCGATCGAGCTCCCACCAGGCCATGCGGGGAATCAGGCCGCCCCAGAAGATCGATTTGCCGCCCAGGTTGAAGGCCTGACCGCCGTCGAAGGTGGAGCCAAAGCCGTTGGCAAAGTTCTGCACCTTGAAGCGTTCGTAGAGGTTCCAGACATGCTTGTCGAACTGGCCGACGCGGTGCTGGCGGGGCAGGTTGGCGGTGTGGGTGGGGAACAGGTAGCTGCCCGCCTCCAGCACCAGCACATCCAGGCCCAGGTCAGAGAGCTGGTCGGCCAGAATGCCGCCGCCAATGCCGGAGCCCACTACAATCACGTCGTAGAGGCGATTTTCGTCCAGGTTGGGGGGAAAGAACTGCTGCTGCACGTGGGGATTTTCCACCACCAGCTCCGACAGGGGCGGAAAGGTGACGGTGGGGGCCGCATAGAAGTAGTCGCCGCCCGGCACGGGCTGCAGAAACAGGTCGGGGCCGGTTTGCCAGTAGGTGCGCTCCAGCACAAACTTGAAGGTGAAGCCGCCGCCGTAGCGGGCAACGGGCAGCTCGAAGCGCCAGGCTCCATTTTCGTAGAGGCCGGGAATATCTTTGGTCCAGTTGTCCAGGTTGGTGCGGAGGGTGATCTGGCGATCGGGGCGGTAGTCAACGGTGGCAAAGCGCAGGGTAAACATAGTGGCTCTCCTGGGGTGTCGCTTTAACCTCCAGCGGGGATCAGCTATGCTCCGGACAGAGGATTGTGATCGTGATCAATCGTGTTCAATGGCCGCCCTAAAACCTTCCCTGCAGGGGCGGGGATGAATTGACAGCGGCGAAGAAACCTCCATACTGAAGGGCATGGGATGCCTGCCTGCCCCCTATTTCCCTAGAGCTGCCATGATTGCTCCCAGCGATACCCACGTTTACCCCGTGCTCTGGCAAGACGACCACCTGGTGCTGATTGACCAGCGGCAGCTGCCAGAGCGGTACAACATTGTGTCGATCCACCGCTGCGACGACGTGGTGCGATCGCTGCGGTCGGGCATTGTGCAGGGCGGGTCTGCCCTGGGCATTGCGGCGGCCTACGGCCTCTACCTGGGGGCCACCGAAATTCAGACTGACGACCCCACCGCCTTTTGGGAGCGGATCGAGGCGATTGGCGAGCAGTTTAAGCAGACCCGGCCCGACAAGGCCCACCTGCAGTGGGCGGTGGACACCATGCTGAGGGTGGTGCACCACTCCACTGCTTCGATCGAGGCCCTGAGGGTGCAGCTGCTGGCCCAGGCCCAGGCCATGCAGGCCGAGGATTTTCGCCTCTGCCACGCGATTGGGGACTTTGGCCTGCAGGTGTTGCCCAATTCCCCAGCCAAGCTCACGGTGCTGACCCACTGTAACCACGGGGCGCTAGCTACCTCGGGCTATGGCACCTCCCTGGGCATGATGCGATCGCTGTGGCAGGCGGGTCGCCTGGAGCGGGTCTACGCCGCCGAAACTCGCCCCACCTTTCAGGGGTCGCGGCTGACCGCCTGGGAATGCGTGCAGGAGGGCATTCCGGTGACGGTGATTACCGACAGCATGGCCGCCCACTGCATGCAGCAGGGGCTCGTCCACGCTGTGCTGGCCGGGGCCGATCGCATTGCCGGCAATGGCGACACGATCAGCAAGATCGGCACCTACAGCCTGGCTGTGCTGGCCCAGGCCCACCGGCTCCCCTTCCTGGTGGCGGCCCCGATTTCCACGATCGACTTTGGCGTGGCCACGGGAGAGGGGATGGCGATCGCCGAGCACCCGCCGGAAGAAATTTACCAGTTGGGCTACAGCCAGACCGCAGTGCGGGGTGGGCAACAGGTCACCGTTGTTCCCGGCGGGGCCGACGTCTACAACCCCGCCTCTGACCTGACCCCGGCCCGGTTGATCACCGCGATCGTGACCGAAAAAGGGGCCTTTATCCCCGATCGGTTGGGGGAACTGCAAACGGCGTAGGGCCACCGGAGCGTTGACTTTTCTGGAGCAAACGGCGCTCTCTGGCGCTGCATCATTATGATTAGGGGGAACCGCTGCTCGTCATCCCGTTTCCCCTCGCCCAGCCATGCCCACCCCGCGCCCCCCCGCCAACGTTGCCAGGTATTTGCTGACGGTCCTCGTCGTCATTGCTGCCGTGATCGGAGCGCGGTTTTTAGTCACCTGGGCGGCGGAGCTTTTTCTGCACCCCATTCCGATTTTGGGGGGCTGGCTCAAAAGCCTGGAGATCATTGAGTTCAGCGTGATTGTGCTGTTTGCCTTCCTGGGGTTTGGGCTGGGCAGCGCCACCCGCCACCTGTCGGCCAAGACCCCCCTGGGAATCAAGGCGATCGCCCTGCTGGTCGCCCTGCCCCTGGTGTTTTTTAGCAGCTACTGGCTGCGGCACCAGCTGTGGCTCGGCCAGCTCACCGCCCAGTCCACGCTGACTCGCCAGCAAATCACCGCCCTGGCCAACCAGGCCCTCAGCCGCGAGGGGGGAAGCCAGGGGTTTTGGGGGTACTACACCACCACCACCCGCATGCCCATTCTGCCCGCCTCCGTTGAGGAGCTGGAGCGGATGGCCGAAGACCAGAAGTGGTTTCGCTCCGAGCTAACCCGCTTCAGCGGCATTGAGCCGGGGGTGTTTTCCATGGTCTTTGACGGTGCCGGGGTGGGCATTCGCCTGTTTTACATGGTGCTGGCCGGGCTGACTGGGGTCATTTATTTCTTTAAGGGGTTGGCCGAGGCTGAGACCGCTCGGCTGCGCCGGGTGGCCCTGGGCGGCGGGGTAAAGGGCAAAGTGTGACCGGTTGAGCCGGATATTGACTTTGAGAGCGATGGTGGACGGCGAGGGACCGCGATGACAGCGGTGGCGGCGGTGGTGCTGGCCGGGGGGCGCAGCTCGCGCATGGGCCGCGACAAAGCTCTGATTTCGCTGGGGTCTGAAACACTGATTCAGCGCACCTGCCGGGTAGCGATCGCCGGTGCCGACGCGGTGTACGTGGTCACCTCCTGGGGCGATCGCTACCGCCCGCTCCTGCCCGCCTCGGTGCAGTTCATCCCAGAGCACCCCCTGCCGGAGCTGCCCGAAACCTTTCCAGGCCCGCTGGTGGCCCTGGTTCAGGCGCTGAGCTGGTTTCAAAATCGGCCTGGGGGTAGCCCCGACTGGGTGCTGGTGCTGGCCTGCGATATGCCCAACCTATCCGCAACCACCCTGGCCACCTGGCGCACCGAATTGGCCGCCATTCCCTCGCCCTACCTGGCCTACCTGCCCCAGCGTCAGCAGCGCTGGGAGCCGCTGTGTGGGTTCTACCGGGCCACGGCCCTGGAGTCGCTGCGGCAGTACGCGATCGCATCTTCGGGGCGATCGCTGCAGGGCTGGCTCCACCAGCACCCGGTCTTACCGATCGCCCAGGTCAACGACGCCATGCTGGCCAACCTCAACACCCCCGCCGACCTGGAGCAGTGGCAGCAGCGCAGGCCACCCCCGCTACCGCCAGACAGCCACGGGCCGGATATTCAGGACGTGTGAAGGACTGAGAATTTTGAACTTTGCATTTTGAATTCCGCGCAGCGGTGCTAGTTCTCTGACCTAGGGGGCACAGCCTCTGTCTCAGGTTCAGGCGGCGCTGCCTCAGGCTCAGTCGGTGCAGCCTCCGCCGCAGGCCTGGGCCAGGGAATGCGGGGGTCGGCGGCCAGCAGGCGGGCCACTTCGCGGGCCCCGTAGCGGTTGATGTGGCTGGGGTCGGCAAACAGGTGCGACTGCCAGCGCCATTCCTCTAGCAGATCCACCAGGGTGAGGGTACCCCGGTTGGCCCAGCCCTGCAAAAATCGCTGAAATTGGCGTTCGTAGCCCAGCCGCACCCCATCTAAATAGTCGTTGCTGAGGGGCAGGTTCACAAACACCAGGGGAATGTTTTGCCCCCGCAGAAACTGGGTCAGGGCTTCAAAGGACACCGTCTGCACCCCCTCCAGGCGAAAGGGGCGGTAGGCGTTGTCGTACTGGCCCCGCACCCGGGGAAAGCTGCGGTAATACACTGCCGGGTTGAACTGGTCGTTGACGGCTAAAAACCCCTGGGCGTTGATCGGGCTGGGGGGAATGGTGCCAAACTCGGGCGCTGGGGGGGCAGCGGCTGTCGGGTCACCATTGGCGGCGGCCACTGGCGATTTCTCTCGATCGTCCAGGGTGAGCACCGCACCGTCGCGGACGGCGGCATAGCCGGGGGAGGCGAGAATTTCGGCAAAGGTGCGATCGAAGCGGCCGCTGTTGAACCCGCGCGACCCCTCCGCCCAGACAATCAGTCGCGGGTGCAGGTCGGGGGCCAGGAGTTGCCGGGTCAGGAAGCTCACCACCTGGGCGGTCGCTCCGTTGACGCTAAAGTTGTAGACCCGCAGGCCGGGATAGCCCTGGGCCGCCAGCGCCTGCTGAAGCACCTGGGGATCGACCCCCTGTAGCGCTCGCGAGCTGCCCACAATCAGCACATCGGGCGGCCCCTGAGCCGCTACGTAGGCGCGGTACAGACTGACCTGCTCGTCGAGCACGTCACTGCCCAGGGCCGGAAACGCGCGGGGCAGTCCCTGCTGAGCCGCCTGCCGCTGGGCCAGGTAAAGGTTTTGCTGGTACTCCAGCGCCTTGCGCTGGCCAAACACCTGGCGGGGGTCATCGGCGGGCAGGTCTTGCAGTAGGGCCACCGCTCGACCCCAGGCCCCCGCCGCCTGATGCCACTGGGCGGCGGTAGTAGCTGTGGCGGCCAGTTGGGTGGCCTGGGTGGCTTCGCCCACGGCCTGCTGCCAGGGGTCGTGGGCGGCGATCGCCGCCCCGTTCTCGCCCCCCGCCCCAGGAGCAAGGGGAACGGTAGCCAGGGGATTGGACCGTCCGGCGCAGCAGGTGAGCAAAATGCCCACCATCATCGCCGCCGTTGGCACGCCACGGGAGGAGAACAGGAAGGTCATGGCAGTGGAGGGAGCGGGTAGACGACAGGATGGCCAGAACCGAAGGGGTTGACGGTACGCCCTGACGACGTACGCCCTGACTACAGTTTAGGAAATTGCGCTACCGGGTTGGGGCCGGCGATTGAAAGTCGTCACCAGCCCCCACGAACGAAAGGCCGACCAGGGGAGGATTTTAATTTTGGGGACTCTCTGCAATAGTGGGGCTGTCCCCAGCCGTTTTCTAGCCAAAGCGAGGTCATCGGTGGTACCCCTAAAAGACTACAACCCCGGCCAGCGCACGCCCTACGTCACCTACGGGCTGATTGTGCTCAACATCGCCATTTTTATCTACGAACTCACCCTGCCCACCTACGGGCTGACCGACTTCTTCCACGCTTGGGCGGTGGTGCCCCAGGAGTTTTCGACCAGCCTCACCACCGGGGTTTCGGTCGTCAACGCCGAAGAATGGCTGACCGTCGTCACCAGTCAGTTTCTCCACGGGGGCTTTTTGCACCTGGCGGGCAACATGCTGTACCTGTGGATCTTTGGCAACAACGTAGAAGACCAGATGGGGCACCTCCGGTTCCTGGTGTTTTACCTGCTGTGCGGCACCCTGGCGAACCTGGCCCAGTGGTTTTTTGCTATGGATTCAGGCATTCCGTCCCTGGGGGCCAGCGGCGCGATCGCAGGGGTGATGGGAGCCTACATCTTCCGCTTTCCCCAGGTGCGAATTCTCACCCTGGTGCCCCTGGGGCCTTTTCCCCTGCCGCTGAGAATACCGGCCCTGTTTTACCTGGGCCTCTGGTTTGTGCAGCAGGCCATCTACGGCGTTGCCAGCCTGGGTGCCCCCGCCATGATTGGCATGGAGGGGGGCGGCATTGCCTACTGGGCCCACGCTGGAGGCTTTGCGATTGGGGCGCTGCTGGGGCCGCTGTTTGGCCTGTTTAGCCAGCCCGACCTGGAGGTTTCCGCCGACAGCCCAGGGGTGGAGTAGGCGCTTTCCCTAGGGACACATCTCACGCCGATCGTAGGGGTGGCCAATCACCGGGATTGGCCACCCCTCTGTGTATCGTGTCGAGGGAGTACAACACAGGCGCTTGACGGCCAAAATACCTCTCATCAAACCCGGCATTCAAGCAATTGCAAGCCTTCAGGGTCGGGTTAACCCCTGGGGCTTGTCGCAGGGATGAAGAATTGTTACATTAATTTACAAATACGTAATATTTGGCAACAGCCCTGGCGGTAAACCGGTTTCTGGTCATTGCAGGCGAGGGGCAGGCGACCAGTCGGTGGCCAAAAATCGAAGGGAGGAATGTCGGGTGGTTGAAACAAGTCCTATGGAGAGTCAGTCAGTCAGCATCACCCTGGCTCAGATGCTCAACCTGTACGCTACAGGGCGGCGTGATTTTAGCCACTTCGACTTCCATGAAGCCTGGATGCCTGGGCTAGAGCTGCCTGGTATCGACCTGAGCCTGGCCAACCTGGTATCGGCTAATCTGCAGCAGGCCAAACTGGCGAAGGCCAGGCTCAGCGGCTGCAATCTGTGGCGGGCCAACCTGTGCGGGGCCAATTTAGAAGGGGCCGATCTGGCTCGCGCAGTGCTAATTCGAGCTGATTTGAGCGGGGTGAATCTGACCGCCGCCGACCTGCGCTGCAGCGATCTGCGCCTGGCGACGCTGCACCGGAGCAGTCTGCCCCAGGCCGACCTGCGCCAGGCCAACCTCAGCTATACCGACCTGCGCGGGGCCGACCTGACTGGGGCCGACCTGCGCGGGGCTGACCTGACTGGAGCCAACCTGCGCGGGGCCAACCTGGCGATCGCTCAGCTCCAGGGCGCCTGTCTCGATCGGGCCTGGTTCGACGAAGTCGATCCGCCCCACCCGGAGCTATCCTCCAGTCTCTAGGGCCTGCCGCAGGTGGCCGCCGTGGCGGGCCAGGCGCTCGGCGGCGGCCTCCGCCTCCAGATTGCCCAGATGCATCATCAACGCCAGCTTCACCTGCTGGTGGCTGCGATCGAGCAGGGTGGCGGCGGCGGCGCGGTCCAGATCGGTGAGGTCGCAGAGAATGCGCAGGGCGCGATCGCGCAGTTTGGTGTTGGTCACCGCCACATCCACCATGCGGTTGCCGTAGACCTTGCCCAGGCGTACCATCGCCCCGGTAGACAGAATGTTGAGGGCCATTTTGGTCACGGTGCCCGCCTTCAGCCGGGTGGAACCGGCCAGCAGCTCTGGCCCCACCGGTAGGCGAATGTCAATATCGGCCTCGATCGCCACCTGGTCGGCGGGCACGCAGGCGATGAAGACCGTGGTGGCTCCGCGCTGGCGAGCGGCGGCAATCGCCCCCCGCACGTAGGGGGTAGTGCCCCCGGCGGTGATGCCCACCACCACATCCTGGGGCTGAAGGTTGCGATCGGCGATCGCGGCGGCCCCGTCTTCGGCCACATCTTCCAGCCCCTCAGAACTTTTCACCAGGGCGCTGGCCCCGCCCGCAATCAGCCCCTGCACCAGGTCGGGGGGGGTGCAAAAGGTGGGGGGGCACTCCGCCGCATCCAGTACCCCCAGCCGTCCGCTGGTACCGGCCCCGACGTAGAACAGGCGACCGCCCGCTGCCAGGGCCGCTGTAGCGGCGTCGATGGCGGCGGCCAGGGGCGCTCGGGCGGCGGCGATCGCCTCCAGGGTGCGCTGGTCTTCGCGGTTGAACAGATCCACCAACTCCAGGCTGCTGAGCCGATCGAGGTCGGTGCTGCGGGGGTTGGCCTGCTCGGTGAGCAGATGGCCGCGATCGGCGGGGTCAACGGGTGGATGAGCAGACGAACTCGCAGGCACAGGCAGCATTCCCAGGACAATCAATACTCCCGCCAATGTAGAGGATGACGGGCCTAGCGCACAAACCGGATCGCCAGATAGCGGACGGGCTTGCCCTCCGAAGCCGTTACCGCCGCCACAATGCAGCTGACGATTTCAAATAGCGCCAGGGGCACCACCAGCAAAAAACCGACCAGAACCACCATCAGGGCGATCGTGATCACCCAGGCGATAAACATCGTCAGCTGAAAGTTGAGGGCGGCCTTGGCCTGGCGCTGGCTGAAGGTGGGGTGGGTAGCCGCCGCTGCCCCGGTCCCCTTGGCCAACAGCAGCGCCAGGGGGGCCACCACTCGCCAGGGCAATAAAAATGAACCGCCCCACAGCAGCGGCCAGCCCCCCAGCCACTGGCTGCCCAACACCAGGTAACTGAGGAGGGGAGCCAGGTGGACCAGGGCCACCAGGGTGGTGTCCGAAAGGGTGGCATCGGGGGCGTGGCTGGACGAGGCGGTGGGCTGATCGATAGGAGGCAGGCCGTCCACCGGCAAGCCGTTAGACGACGCCATAGCTGGAACCGGGCTTGGGGCAGTCGTACCCCCTCCAGGGGCAGGGGGGGCAGGGTCAGGCTCTGCCTCGGTCCTGGCCGCAGGGGTCGCCAGGGGGGCATCGAGGCCAAAGCTGGTCCGCCAGTCGGCTTCGGCCAATCCCGTCCGGCGGGCGGTCAGCTGCACCGTATTCAGCGGGCAGGTGAGCCCCAGGCGCAGCAGCCCCCGCTGAATCTGGGGAACCAGGCGATCGCGATCGAGGGCAGTGGAGGACTCCAGCTCGAGGTACAGCTGCTCCCCCCGCCACTGACCGCGGGCCACAACCCCATCAGCCGCCAGCGATCGCGCAATTAGATGGGCGATCGCGCGGGCGTCGCCCTGGCGGGCGCGGTCGATCAAGATGGCGAGGGGAGTCGACATGGCGGGAGGGTCTAGAGCAATTTCTCCAGCTGCTGGCGCATGCGATCGAGCTCGGCCTGGGAGAAGCCGCCGGGTTCAGCATCGCCCTCGGCCCCGGGGCCAGGTTGGGGATTGGGCTGGTCGGGGTCCCAGAGGTACTCGTCCGCGTTTTGGTCGGGGGGGACCGCCAGGGTTCCCTCCGGAATCAGGCGATTCCCGTAGCCCACCGAGGCACAGAATTCTTCAATTTCGCCCTGCTCAAAGCCCTCCACGGTGGCCGCCGGAAAATCCTGGGCTTCGAGCATCAGGGCGTAGCGGGTAGCATCGTCCTGATGCTCAAACATCAAGATTATGTTTTCTCCATTTATGGTTTCGGCGTGGATGCCCTCATTGTCGGTGCGGGCGTTAAACAACAGCACGTACACCACCATAGCCCTATCTCACAAACAGCATTATCTGTTTACTCTAGCGGGCGATCGCAACGCGAACAAAGTTACCCCGGCGATCGTCTATGAACTGGAGCGCGAAAACCTGGTGTGGTAGCACAACTTAAACGCACAGAGGATCCCAGGCATCCGCTAACTCAAATTCCATCAGTTCATTGCAGGTGGTAGGCAGAAGTTTCGGCAGTTAACTACTATGGTTTGGGTGTTCTGCGGTAGCGTAAACGGGTATGACCCCTCCTCAAGAATCAGAGCCTTCTCAAGAGCCCGAGTCTTCTCAGGAACTAGAGCCCGCTCCACCACCAGAGCCTGCTAAGGGCGGCGGTAAACCCTGGCTAACCTCGGCTCTGGTTGTAGGCTCCGGGCTGCTGGTGCTGGGGGGCAGTACGGTGCTGGGGGGCTGGCTGTGGAGCCGCAATAACCTGATTCCCTGGGTTGAGGATCAGCTTTCGGAAACCTTGAATCGCCCGGTCGAGCTGGGGCCGCTGGAGCAGATTGGGCCGACCGGCATCCGG
Organism: Leptolyngbya sp. KIOST-1; assembly: GCF_000763385.1. NCBI lineage: Bacteria > Bacillati > Cyanobacteriota > Cyanophyceae > Leptolyngbyales > Leptolyngbyaceae > Leptolyngbya > Leptolyngbya sp. KIOST-1. The sequence goes on along the minus strand of NZ_JQFA01000002.1, from coordinate 2,519,014 downwards.
GTAGGGCCCTCATCAATTCCCCCGACCGCCACCGACCCAGACTCCCTCGCCCTGGAGTCGGTGGAGCTCAGGTTCAGGCTGTTTGACCTGTGGCGGCGGCGGCTGCCCCTCACCCTTACCCTGGTTCAGGGGGATCTCTACCTGGAGCAAAACGCCGCAGGGGAGTGGTTTGACCTCGACATCGATCTGCCCGATCGCGACCCCGATCGCGATCCGTTTATCGCCGTCAGCGTCGATACTATCAACGTCCGAGACGGGCGGCTGACCATGGTGCCCTACGTCACCGGGGATGTCGATCCGGTGCGGGTGGCGATCGCCGACATTCAGGGTGAGCTCCAGTTCAGCGATCGGTTTATCGATGTGCCCGAGGACCCCAATTCTCCGCTGGAAACCCGGCAGCTCGACCTGGCCCTGAGCGGCAACTCCCTCCAGGGCGGCAAGATTGACGTCAGGGGGGCTGTTTTGCTGCCGCCCCCCGAAGATTCTGGCGCGGTGGCCGACGCCACCGAGGTGCCCGGTCCTGGCCTGCAGGCCAGGATCAACCTGCGCACCCAGGCGGCCCGCGCCACCGATATCATGCCCCTGATCGACTCTTTCCTCGAAAATCCGCTGCCGGTGCAGTTCCCCAGTGGGGTGGTCAGTGGCCAGGTCGATATCGAAAGCGGTGGTGGGGAGCCGTTTACCATCGTCGGCACCGCCCGCGTCCAGGAGTCCTCGCTGATCGCCCCTGGACTGCCAGAGCCTATGCAAAACCTCCAGGGCGACATGCGCTTTCGGGGCCGGGTGATCGAGTTTGAGGGGGTGACGGCGAGCCTGGGGGACTTGACTGCATCAGCAGAGGGCACCCTCGACTTTGATGGGGACTACAATTTGAGAGGGCAGGTCAATCCCTTTACCCTGGCCCAGTTTACCGACCTGTTTGAGGCGACGCTGCCGGTACCCACGGCGGGCACCTTTTTGGCCAATGTCGCCATGACGGGCCCCCTGCAGCGGCCTGTGATCGCCACTGATTTCGTTTCCCAGGGGCCAATCACCATCGATCGGGTGGCCTTTGCCCAGGTGGAAGTCAGCACCACCCTGGTGGCCTCTGGCCTGACCATCGATCGCTTCCTAGCCGTGCCTCAGGCCGGGGGAACCCTGACCGGCACCGGCACCTACAGCTTCCAGGAACCCCGCCAGCTGGCCCTTTCGGTGACGGGCGATCGCCTGCCCGTCACTGCCCTGGCCCAGCCCTACGGCCTGCCCGACACCGTGGCCCTGGGGCCTGTGTCCCTGGAGGCCGAGCTGAGCGGGCCCATCAACCAGCTGGGCGGCACCGCCAGCTGGCGCGCCTCAGCGGGAGACTATCCGGCCCGGGGCGATCTGCGCCTGGCCGACAACGTCCTGCGCTTCACCGACACCTTTGTCCAGGTGGCCGGAGGTACCCTGATCGGCATGGGCAGCCTGGATCTGGGCAGCCGCCAGTGGGAGTCAAGTGTCCGGGCCGATGCCCTTCAGCTCGCCCTGCTGGGCGCTGGCGTCGACGGGGTGCTGAATGGCTTGGCGCAGTTTTCTGGAGGGCTGAACGGCGGCATCGGCGGCATCCAGGGGCAGGGAATTGGTCAGGCGGTGCTAGCCGGAGGCACCATTAACAGCCGCGCCACCCTGGAGGGCGGCCAGTGGGTTGCCGACCTGCGGGGCCAGAACCTCCAGCTATCGGCCTTTGCCCCCGATCTGCAGGGCACCGCCGAAGGGCGCTTTCAGCTCAGGGGCCGCACCGATGCCCTCAACCTGGCCGGGGTCCGCGGCGAGGGTGAGGTGACACTTTCGGACGGGTTGGCGGCGGCGGCAGGTCGCGCGCCCCAACTGGCCCAGGTGCGCCAGCCCCTGACCGCCGATCTGGCCTGGAACGGCCAGTCGATCCTGGTGCAGCGGGCCAGCTCCGCCGGTCTCCAGGCCAGCGGTGTGATCACGCCCCGGCTGGATGGACCCGGGGCGCCCGCGATCGCCAACCTTGACCTCAATCTCAACCTCGATGGCTATAGCCTGGCGGCGCTGCCCCTGCCCCCCGTTCTGCCCGTGACCGGCAACGCTTTTTTCGACGGCCGGCTGCGGGGCCGACCCGGCGCCCTGGTGCTGACCGGCGATGCCTCCCTGGTGGCTCTGCGAGCGGGCGATCTGGCCTTTGCCTCTCCCCTCCGGGGTCCAATCGCATTCACCCAGGGCGGCCCACTGGCGATCGATCTGGTCGGCGGGGGCGATCGCGTGTTTGTCGCCACCGCCCAGGACGACCGCGACCTCCGCTTCGAGGTGCGCGGCGGCGAGGCCCTGGCCACGGGCTATACCCAGGCGGGCACCCTCTTTGCCACCGTCGAAAACTTACCCCTTAGCGATCTGCGGTTGCCCCAGGCGGGCACCGCTGGCCTTGGCACCTTCGGCGGCCTGATCACCTCCGCCGAAATCGTCGCTGACCTGCGCCAACCTGCCGTGCGGGCCAGCTTTGATATTCAAGATCCCAGCATTAGCTACATCCGGCTGCCCTCAGAGACCGTTCTGACGACCTTGGACCCAGACGCCCCGGAGCGCCCCCTGGATACAACCCGCTACGGTCGCCTGCGGGGCAATATTTCCTTCGCCAACAACGTACTCAGTCTGGCCGGGGTCACGCTGGAATCGGCCTCTGGCCTCAGTCGCTACCTGGCTAGCGGCACCTACACCCTTGGGGACACCCCCAGCATTAACGGCGAACTGGTGGTCGAGAACGGCCAGGTTCAGGATATTTTGCAGACCCTGCTGATTTTTGACTGGGCCGATTTTCGCCCCAATCTGCTCAGTCCGCCCGACTGGTTCCGCCCCGCGACCCCCGCCGAGGTAGCGTCCCTGGAGCAGGTAACTCCGGTGGGCGATCGCAACGCCAGCCTGCTGGACCAGCTGCGCCGACTGGCCGAAGTCCAGGAGCTGCAAGATACCCTGGCCGCCCAAGCCGAAGCCATGCCGCTGCCCCCCCTGGAGGAACTGACCGGCCGCTTCTCGGGCACCGTCACCGCCAGCGGCGCTATTCCCGACGACCTCACGGTCAACTTCGACCTGGCCGGGGGCAACTGGGTCTGGGGCAAACCCGACGGCAGCAACGGAGCCGTCTACCGGATTGACGAAGTCATTGCCCAGGGTAGCTACCAGGACAGCATCCTGCGCCTCGACCCGGTAAGCCTGAGGTCGGACTTCTCAGACTTTTCGCCGACCACCCAGCAGGGGGTGGCTCTGGCCAGCCTCAACGGCGAGTTAAGCTTTGACCCCGACGATCCCGAACCGCGCACCCTGCGTCTGGAGGTCAGCAACGTTCCTCTCAATGCCGTGCGGCAGCCCCTGCGGCTACCCGAGAACCTGGACGGACTGATGAACCTGGGAGCCACCCTCACGGGTAGTTTGGCCAATCCCCAGGTGCGGGGCCGGCTGGCGGTCAACGAAGCCACCATCAACCGCAACACCATCGATCTGGCCACCGCTAACTTCAGCTACGAAGACGCCCGACTCAATTTAATCAGCCGGGTGGCTGTGGATGAGGAGGTTGAGGATCCGCTGCGGTTGGTAGCCAGTGTGCCGCTTACCCTGCCCGGCTTCAACCAGCAGCCCGAGACCGACACCGTCAACATCACGCTCAGAATGCGCGACGACGGCTTTGCCCTGGTCAATCTGCTCACCCAGGCGATTACTTGGGAGTCTGGCAATGCCAACCTCAATCTGGCGGTTCAAGGGCGCTGGCCCACCGATCAGTCGGTGCAAGAGGCCTTGACAACGCTGAATGTGATCGGCGAAGCCAACTTCGACGGCGTCACCATTAGCGCTCGCAACCTGCCCGAACCCTTAACCAATATTCGGGGCAGCATTCGCGTGGTCGAAAGTCCGGCCACGACCCTGGCCCGCTCGGTTTATACCGATGGCCTGGTGCTTGATTTTCAAAATTTGCGCGGTGACTTTAGCAACGGTCAGGTGGTGGCCCAGGGCAACTTAAAACTGCTCCCCTCGGTGCAGGATCTGGCTCCCGGCCTGTTCAATAACGGCAGCACGGCTCGCTCGGCCGAAGCCGAAGGCCGCGATCCGTTTCGAGTCAGCCTGGACAACATTGCCCTTGACCTGCGGAACCCGGCGGGCACCTACCGGGGGCGAGTGGATGGCAACGTGGTGGTAGACGGCAGCGTATTTCTGCTGCCTCCCCTCGTCTACGGCGAGGTAAGACTCTCCAATGGGTTGATCACGCTACCCGAGGTCGGCGAAGGCGGAGGAACGCCCACTGCCTTTGGGCCCATGCGCGAACCCAGTATTTTTGACCCCATTCCTCCCATTCTGGAGGATTTTAAGCTGATCCTGGCTGACAACGTCCGCATTGCGGTTCCAGGCATTGTCGATGTGCGCGCCGAGGGCACCCTGGATTTAGTGGGGACCGCCCCCGATATCAAGCCCGTTGGCCGAATCAATCTGCCCTCTGGCCGGATCAACCTGCTGACCACCGAGTTTCGGCTCACGGGCAGCGAAAACTTCGCCGAGTTTAGTGAACTCGACGACACCATTGACCCCTTGCTGGTGGCCACGCTGTCGGCGGCTGTCCCCGACAGCGCGGCTGCTGGTGCTACCCTGACGGCCGCCACCCCCTTTCCCCGCAACGAAATCAGCGAGTCCAGAATCGATCAGCTGGGCCTCACCCAGGCGGGAGTCCAAACCGTTCGTATTCGTGCCAATGTCAACGGCCGCGCCAGTCGGGTGGTCAATCTCCAGGGCGTGGAGCTAGAGAGCACACCTCCCCGCTCGGAGGGTGAAATTGTGGCGCTGATCAGCGGCGGCTTTTTGGCGGCCCTGGAATCTACCCTGGGCAGCGTGTCCGGTGGCGGCGATGGGTTTCAGGGACTGCTGGCCTTTGCTGGGTCGGCACTGCTCAACAACCTCCAAAACATTTTGGGGGCAGGTCTGGAGCGCACCGACCTGCGCCTGTTCTCGGCCTCGCCACCGGGCAACCAGCAGGGAGGTGCCATCGACATCGGCGGTGAGATCGGGTTCAACTTCTCGCCCACCATTTCGGTCTCGGTGCAGAAGGTGTTTACCAACGTTACCCCAGCGCTCTTTAGCGTCCGCTATCGGGTTACCGACCAGATTACGCTGCGGGCCATTACCAGCTACGAACAATTCAATGAAAACACTGGGGCGATCCTAGAGTTTCGATTTTAAGGCTGTGATCGACTGGCCGCTAATGAAAATACCTTTCTCCACCATTGCCTGTAAGGTTTAAAGCGGGGCAATTTGCCCGACCCTCGTTGTTTTGCATACCCATGGATCCCAAGCTGCCTGACCAAGCGTCAACCCCTGCCAAAGCCGATCGCGCCGTTCCGGCAAAAGCCGCTGAGGGGGGCTGGAAATCGCTGTGGCAGGGGCAGTGGGGCAATCTGCGGGTGCTGGCGATCGCTCTGGCGATCGCCCTGACGGTGCGGGTGCTGATTGCAGAACCGCGCTACATCCCCTCCAACTCCATGGACCCGACGCTGCATATCGGCGATCGCCTGCTGGTCGACAAAATCAGCTATCGCTGGCAGCCCCCCCACCGGGGCGACATTGTGGTGTTTGCACCTCCGCCCCAGCTCGCTCGCCTCGGCTACGAAACCCGCCAGGCCTTCATCAAACGCATCATTGGCGAACCGGGTCAAACGGTCGAAGTGGTGCAGGGACAGGTGATCGTCGACGGGCAACCCCTTCAGGAGCCCTACACCCTCGAACCGCCGGCCTACAGCCTGGCTCCGGTAAAGGTACCAGCCGGGCAGGTGTTTGTCATGGGCGACAACCGCAACGACAGCAACGACTCCCACGTGTGGGGCGGGCTGCCCCAGCAAAACATCATTGGCCGCGCCCGGTATCGCTTCTGGCCCCTCGATCGCCTCGGCCCCGTCAGCTAGACAACCAGGCGTCAGCCTCAAAGAGGGATAGCCGTTCCGGCTGTCATTGGTCAGGTCGCTACCTGTGCAATGGCGTACTGCACTACTGCGGCTACTCAAAGGGTTGGGTAAGATCAAAGCGATGTGTGATCACCCGGTTTTGAGGCAGCGCCCATGCTTGTACAGCTTGTTCGCCCCCTGGTGCGTACCCAGGTGCAAATGCTCACCCAGGCCCAGTCGGCCAGCGGCAAACTGGTAGGCATGGTGTCCCAGTGGTTGGGCTACCTGGGCATCCATGCGGAGGTGACTCAGCTACACACGGCGGGCGATCGCATTCAGGTGTCGCTTTGCGTGGGCAAACCCGAGCAGTGCACCCAGTCCGAGTGGCAGCAAATTCTCAACAACCTCAACCAGGACACCAGCACCGCCGTCGAAGCCGACACCCTGATCTATACCACCATGTCCCCGGCCCAGCAGAGCAAGGTCCAGCGCCTGCTGGCCACCATTCTCCACGCCAGCGGGCAGGACCCCTTGGCTGATTGGAACAGCCTGCGTCCCCGCCTGACGGCGATGGGTATGGAGGAGGCCATGGTGGTGGGCATTCACAGTGCCCTCAAGGCACCCATGCCCATGGAGTTTTTGGTTGAGCAGCTAGAGCCCGAGGTGGCTGCCTTTGTGCTGTCCAGGGCCATCCATATTGCCCTGCTCGACCAGCAGATCAGCCAGGCCGAAGACACCGCCCTCAAAGCTCTGCTCAACGCCGTCGATCGCAAGGTGATGGCCTAAAGTCATGAACTCTGCCGCTGTCCTGTTTCACCTGGCCTTTCCCGTGGCCGACATCTCCACCGCCAAGACCTTTTACATCGAGGGGCTGGGCTGTGAACCCGGGCGAGAAACCGCCAATTCGCTCATTCTCAATCTGCACGGCCATCAGCTGGTGGCCCATACAACCGCTGACATCACTCCCCAGCAGGGCATCTACCCTCGCCACTTTGGCCTGGTATTTTTAGCAGAAACCGACTGGGAAGCCCTGCTGCACCGGGCCCAGGAAAATCAGCTCCTGTTCCACCAGAGCGAAAAGCGCCGCTTTCCCGGCACCACGCTGGAGCATCGCACCTTCTTTTTGCAGGATCCATTTTTTAACCTGCTGGAGTTTAAATACTACTGCCACCCCAGCGCCATCTTTGGCGAGGTTGAGCAGAAACAAGTGGGAGATGCCCAATAGAGCGCTGGACCAACGAGTAAACGCTTCCTACCTCGCCCCTCGGCTGCTCCCCAGCGGCCTCTACCCTACCTGTAGCCAGCCAAAAACCTGCCCTACCGTTAGCACCAGAGTGGGGGCCAGGTCTGGCATCGTCAACTGGTTCTCTGCCTCTTCCAGGGAAGCGGGTAGACGGTCAGGTAGATAGAGCTGCACCAAATTCTCGTCGGGGTCGATCAGCCAGCCCCCTAGCCCGCCGTGGTTGAGGCAGTGCAGAATGTTGCTCACCACCCGCGTTGACGACTGCTCAGGGCTCAAAATCTCGATCGTCCAGTCAGGGGCGGCGCTAAAGGTATTGGCAATGGTGCCATCCTCATTTGTCGGCAACCGCTGCCAGCGAAATACTGATACATCGGGAATGATGGATCTGCCGCCAAACGTACAGCGCAGTTCAGGCAGGGCCAGGGCAACGCGACTATCCTCAGTGACTGCGTTAATAGTATTGATCAGCTTTTGTTGGATGCGGCTGTGCCGTCCCTGGGGCATGGGTTTTTGAATAATGTGGCCGTCGATATATTCGCGGGCAGGCTTGGTCTCTGGCTGTTGCAGAAACTCAGCCAGGGTAATTGTTTTGGCAGGAGTTTGTACCATGGGCCAGAGAAATCGCATTGTGTCTATTATTGTAGACCGCTGTTATGACCAGGTGCCCTACGCAGCATGATGGCTAATGCTCTTGCCCTCCGCCCCCGTGCTAGGTTGAGAGGCAGCAATTTTTCGGTGGGCTATGCACAAAATTCCAGTCACCATCATCACCGGCTTTCTCGGGGCAGGCAAAACCACCCTGATTCGTCAGCTGCTGCAAAATCCCCAGGGGCGGCGCATTGCCGTGCTGGTCAACGAGTTTGGCGAAGTCGGCATCGATGGCGACCTACTGCACAGCTGCCAGGTGTGCGACGAAGACGAGGTCGCCGCCCCGGCTGAAACCAACATTCTCGAACTCACCAACGGCTGTCTCTGCTGCACCGTGCAGGAGGAGTTTTTGCCTACCATGCAGCAGTTGATCACCCGCCGCGACCAGATCGACTGCATTGTGATCGAAACCTCGGGCCTCGCTCTGCCCAAGCCCCTGGTGCAGGCCTTTCGCTGGCCTGAGATTCGCACCGCCGCCACTGTCGACAGCGTAATTACCCTGGTTGACTGTGAGGCCCTGGCGGCCGGAGATCTGGTCGGTGACCTGCCCGCCCTGGAGGCCCAGCGCCAGGCCGACGACAGCCTCGATCACGAAACGCCCCTCGAAGAATTGTTTGAAGACCAGCTCAACTGCGCCGACCTGGTGCTGCTGACCAAGGTGGACAGGGTGAACGAAGGTGATCGCACCCGCATTGAAACCTGGCTCACTCAGCAGGTACCCCAGTCCGTCAAAGTCCTGGGCTTGGCCGGGGGTGAGGGCAGTGCTCCCATCAGCCCCGACCTGTTGCTGGGCTTCAACGCCGCCGTCGAAGACAACCTTGACAACCGCCCCACCCACCACGACCACGAGCATGACCACGACCACGATGACGATATTGTGGCTATCCCCATCGTGCTCGATCGCGGGTTTGACCCCAAACCCCTGATCAAGCGGCTAGAGAACCTGGCCTCCAGCCACGAAATCTACCGCATCAAGGGGTTCGTCGATGTGCCCGGCAAGGCCATGCGGCTGGTGGTCCACGGCGTCGGTCAGCGGTTTGATTCGTTCTTTGATCGCCCCTGGCAGCCCAGCGAACCGCGCCAAACCCGCCTGGTGGTGATCGGCAAAGATCTGAATGAAGCGGTGATCCGGGCTGCGATCGCTGCCTAATACCAAATCCGAGTCAAAAACCCCGATTCACAACCAGCAACCCCGTCGGGGCGTACCATGCTACGCCCCGACCAATCGGGGGTAGCCGAATAGGATTCGGTACAAATCCATACCAATCGTCCGTGGCGACAGCACGACACCCTCAGCAATAGTCACAGCCGCTCCCTGAGCGAAGTTGATGGGAACGGCTATTTTTGAAAGCAACTTTAGCTTGTAAATCAGCTCACCTACCCGTCCACCCGCCTACCCGCCTACCCGTCCACCCGCCTACCCATACAGCCCCGCCACCCACTCCCCGTAGCCGTTGTAAATCACTGTCGGCTGCTCCTCCCAGGTAAACAGGGCCGTGCTCTCCCCTACCAACCGCTCCTTGGCCTGCGACCAGCGGGGGTGGGGCACATCGGGTTCTACATTGGCCTCAAATCCGTACTCATTGGGGGCGAGGGTATTCCAGTAGGTAGCGGGCTGCTCGGCCACAAACTCGATCCTGACGATGGCCTTAGCCCCCTTAAAGCCATACTTCCAGGGCACCACCATGCGAATCGGGGCACCGTGCTGTTTGGGCAGCGTGCGACCATAGACCCCCACCGCAAAGAAGGCCAGTTCGTTGGCCATTTCTGCCACTGTTAGCCCCTCGGTGTAGGGCCAGGGCAGGTTGCGGGCAAAGCCAAAGTTAGGGCCGGGGGTGACCATTGGGTCATAGAAGGAGGTGAACCGCACGTACTTTGCCGCAGCGGTCGGTTCCACCAGGGCCATCAGCGCCCGCATGGGAAAGCCAATCCAGGGCACCACCATTGCCCAGGCCTCCACACAGCGAAACCGATAGATGCGCTCTTCCAGCTCAAATTGCCGGGTCAAATCCTCCAGGTCAAAGCTGACTGGGTTCTTAACCAGCCCGCTCACATCCAGCTTCCACGGATCGGTGGGCAGCGCCTGGGCACTGGCCCAAATGTTTTTGCTGCCGCCAAATTCGTAGTAGTTGTTGTAGCTGCTGGCGTACCGCTGGGGCGTCGGTTCTCGCCCTGCATCCGCGAAAGCCCGATGACGAGGCACCGCTGGTAGGGGAACTCCCAGGCTGCGCTCCAGGTCGGCATCCATCGGTCCAGAGCGGCGACACCCCCCCGCCGAGGCCGCCAACCCCACCCCGGCCCCAATCAATGAGGTCATAAACCGCCGCCGCCGCCAGAATACCCCCTCGGGCGTAACCTTAGGGTAGGGCGATTGCCAGCCAGGACGAGCCTTGAAGAAAACCATACGTAATGTTAGCCAAGCACGATGGACGACTACGATAGGGCCAAGGGAGCGATCGCCTGCCCACCCGCCAGATCATGGCACGATCAGCGCATGGGAAGATGAGGATGACCTGAGACCATCAGCTGCAAACACTTCTAGACAGCCGGATGGATAAGACGCCCTACAAATCCTCATGCTTTTGTAACATTCTTGTATCTATTCTGAGGAATCTACGGAGAACGGGGCGAACCACAGCCAATCATTTGGCTGTGTCGTCGGATAGAAATTTAAACTGTTTCAGGCGCAACCGCAGAGAACTGGATCTTTTAACTAAAAATTCACAGAGTTGTGGATCTTTCATAAATAGGGCTGAATGCTCGACGGGATAAGGGTTAGGGGCAATCGAGCAAGCTGCTACAGAAGCCTTAAAATGCCATTGCACACCGGATTGTCGCCAATGGTGGCAACGCTTTTGAGAATACAAGCAGCAGACTCTATACTGATTAGGCGAGTCCAGGATGATCCGTAGTTCCGCTAGTGTGGCTTTTTATCCTCACCCTATAGACTGATATCACAAGCACACGATTCCTCTGACAACTGTGTTCCCGCCCTGTGTCGTCTGACACCCGTGCCCATCAATCCCGTATTGCCAGTGGCCATCCACAGAATCTAAAATCACCGATTCTAACCGGCGAGCCCTTGTCGCCACAGGCCGCCACCAGCCTCCCGATTTGGCAAGAGTTTACTCTGTGCCGAGTTTGGTCAGCGGGGATGCACGTGCTCAATTGTCCAGCTGGATTTGACGTTTCCTGAAATCGCCATGGTCGCTACTTCTCGGTTTCAAGCTAAAGGCAACACCCTGGAACTGCTGCGGCAGTATCAAAGCAACCCTGACCTCTCCCTTCGGAATCAGCTGGTACAGCTCAACATTGGTCTGGTGCGCCGTGAAGCCTATCGCTGGCTACAGCAGTCCACCGAAACCTTTGACGACCTAATGCAGGTGGGCAGTCTGGGGCTGATTCGGGCCATTGAGCGGTTTGATATGGGCAAGGGCTATGCGTTTAGCTCCTTCGCTATTCCCTACATTCGAGGCGAAATTCAGCACTACCTTCGCGACAAGAGTACCTCCATGCGCATCCCGCGACGGTGGCAGGCGTTGCAGAGTCAGTCGACTCGCGTCATTCGTCAGCTGCAGGCTGACCTGGGCCGGACTCCTAACGATGCAGAAATAGCCGCCGCCCTCGACATTGGGTTGGCCGAGTGGCAGGAGGTCAAGCTGGCCAACCGCAACCGATCGCTCCTCAGTCTCGATGCTCCGGTGCAGGACGAGGAGTCGGCCTGCCTGGGCGATCTGCTACCCGATCTGAAATATAAGAGCTTTCAACTGGCCCAGGAAGACCAAATCCGGCTGCAGCAGGCGTTGCACCAGCTCGAACAGCGCACTCGCGAAGTCCTGGAGTTTGTCTTTCTCTACGACCTCACCCAAAAAGAAACCGCCGAACGGATGGGTATCAGCGCGGTTACCGTATCGCGCCGCGTGAAGCAGGGGCTCAGCCACCTCCAAACGCTGATGGCTTCTGGAGAGGATGAAAGGGCTTAAACAACGCTACATCGGCAGAATTGAGCCGCATTGGCAGAATTGAGCTATCGTTGAGGAACATCGGCTCACGAAGCGAGGAGGCTTGGCTATGGGGGCGATCGCGTTTTTAATTTTATTTGTGCTGGGTTTCTTGCTGTCTACCATTGGCGGCATTATAGGCTTGGTGGACGCGTTTCGAGTCAGCCCAGTTTGGGGTTTACTCTCACTGCTAGTTCCCTTTGTGCTGCTGGTCTACTGCATCAAATTCTGGGGACGTAAGTGGGCGCGCAATGGCCTCATCATGAGCCTGGGCGGACTGGGGGTGATGTTGCTCTCGACCCCTTTGCTAGGAGCCTTTATCGCCCAGCGATCGGGCCAGTTTGGTACGGCTCCCGACGACGGAATGCCCGCCGAGGGCGTGGTCATTGATCCGGTGCCGGTGCCAGACGATCAGGTGGCCACTGACGAGCAATTTGCCGAACCTCTGGTGCCCGTCGCGCCTCAGCTTGCGCCCATTGCCAGAGCTGACCTGATTCAATCGACCGACCCCAATGAGCGGCTCCAGCAAATCAACCGCAGCCGTCCAGACCCCTTTGCAGCCGTGCCCATTCCACCGCCGCCCCAGGTTGTAGCTCCGCCCACTCCACCCGGGGCTCCTGCCCCCGGTGCGGCGACCCCAGGTACTGCCGGCGGTCCAGGAACACCTGTGGCTACCGCCCCTGGTACTCCTGCCCCTGGTGCTGGCGCGGCTCCTGGTGCTGGTGCGGCCCCTGGTGCTGGCGCGGCCCCTGGCGCTGGTGCGGCCCCTGGGACTCCGGGCGCAGCACAGCCGGGTGCCCTGGCACCCCTACCCCCCTTGCCGCAGCCTACCCTGGCTGAAGCCGTTCTGGTGACTGGGGTGATGACCATCGGCAACCAAAACTTTGCGGTGGTAGAAACCTCCGCTGGCAGCCAATACGTCAGAGCTGGTCAGCGCGTAGCCAATGGTCAGGTGCTGGTGAAGCGAATTGAGGTCCGGGGCAGTGATCCGGTGGTCGTGCTGGAACAAAACGGCATTGAAGTGTCTCGCCCGGTAGGTGCTCCAGCCACCCCTGCCGATGAACCATCGGTCTGAGGCCCATCTGGCAACCGTTGGAGAAAAGCCTAGGGCCAGAGCCCTGGGCTTTCTCTTTGGTCCCCCGCTCTACACCTCGCTCAAGTCGTGTCAGAATGTGAATTGCTCGATTTAGTGTGAATATTTTTTATGCCGCTTGAAACGGTTGTTTGGCAAGGGTTGTGGGGTGCGGTTTCCATTGTGATGGCAGAGGCCATTCGGGACGTGTACCACGTGGTCAGCCACTATTGGCCCCCTCTCATGCGGCTCCACAACTGGCACCATCGAGCCTACAAAAAGGACTTTTCCCCGGTCAGCCCCACCCTCTATCGCCAGGCTCAACTCTACAACGATGCTCCCGAAGCCATTGTTATGACAGGGGCCCTGGCGGGACTGGCCATATCGACGGGCATCGCCGGGCTCTGGCTGGGGGTGGCCTACGGCTTGAGCTTTTTGGCGGCGGCGATTGCCCGCTCTCAGGGCTGGCTGCTGACCACCGACCTCACCCACGAACCCGGTGAACTCACGACCATTCCCGGCAACTGGCGAGTGAACCGCACTTACCACTGGCGGCACCACTTTGACGACACTACCGCTTACTTTTCTGGCTACCTGACCTTTCTGGATAAGTTCATGGGCACCGCTGTTTCCCTCAAGGGCAAAACCGTTGCCGTTACCGGAGCCTCAGGCACTCTGGGCCGCGCCCTGCTGCAGGAGCTGACCCGGCAAAAGGCCCGCCCCATTGCCCTCACCACCTCCGCCGCCGCGACCTTTGCAGGCGACATTCCCTGCTGGAGGTGGCAGCCTGGGGCCGAAGCCGAGTTGCAGACAGCCCTCAAAAAGGTCGATATTTTGATCCTCAACCACGGGCTGAATGTGCACGGCGATCGCACCCCCGAGGCCATTCATACCTCCCTGGAGGTCAACGCCCTGTCGGGCTATCGGCTGATGGAGGTTTTCTTTAGCACTGTAGAGACATCGCCCCAGCGGGCTACTAAAGAGGTGTGGGTCAACACCTCCGAGGCCGAGGTCAGTCCGGCCTTTAGCCCGCTTTACGAGGTGTCTAAGCGGCTGATGGGGGATTTGGTCAGCCTGCGGCGGCTCGATGCCCCCTGTGTGGTGCGTAAAGTTATTTTGGGACCGTTTAAGAGCAAACTTAACCCGATCGGAGTCATGTCTGCGGATTGGGTGGCCTGGGCGGTGGTGGCGCTGGCCAAGCGGAACGTGCGCAACATTATTGTTACCATCAACCCACTGACCTATCTCGCCTTTCCGCTAAAAGAACTGAGCCGGGGGATCTATTTCAGGCTGTTTAGCCGGCGCGATCGCGGCGCGGACATTTAGCTGCGGCTAGCTGCGGTTAAAGAACTCCACCTGGGGTAGGCGGGGGTCGTTGACCATGCCCAGCCCCTGAAATCCCCAGCGGTTGATCAGTGGCTTGAGGGTAGAGGCCGTCACGGTTTCGATCGCAAACTTGTCGCTCAGGTCAGGGGCATGGGCGTTCAGGTAGCTGAGGGCGTCGTAGTCGGCGGTAAAGACTAACAAAAACCCCGGCGGCGGTGGCTGGTCAGGGCTGCTCTGGCCGTGGGGCCGGGCGACCAGGTAGCTGCCGTCGACCCGCGATCGCAGCAAATAATAAAGCTGAGACACCATAGTCTAATCTTTAGGGGAGGGCGATCGTAGGTCACTAGTACGGGTTGTCAGAAATAGGGCAACCATTGCTGAGGGTTTCAGGTGCTGGGTTTCAGGTTTCAGGAACAGTTGGCTGACTTATGCCGCAGCGTACTAGTACTTAGTCAATCTGATAACAGCGGGATCTGTAGCCTGGGTGCAAGGTTTCAGGTCTGTGGTCCAAGGACAGCCCTGTACCTGAAGCCGTACACCTTACAACCCACCTTAAACCCTACTGACCCGTTATTTTTGGCTTGGCAGACCGCTAATTTATATCTGAGAGGCGAATGCGGGGGTCCACAAAGCTCAGGGCCAGATCCGCCAGTAGGTTACCGATGATCAGCATCACGGCTCCCATCATCAGGCTGGCCATGACCAGATACAGATCCTGGGCCTGCACCGCTTCGAGAATCAGCTTGCCCAGCCCCGGCCAGTTGAAGTAAGTCTCGGTAATGAATGCGCCTCCCAGCAGACTGGCAAACTCAAAGCCCAACAGGGTAATCAGCGGGTTGACCGCATTGCGCAGGGCGTGGACGTACACCACCCGATTCTCAGAAAGGCCCTTGGCCCGGGCGGTTTGGATGTAGTTTTGGCGCAGCACGTCGAGCAGCTGACCCCGGGTGATGCGCTGGAGCCCGGCAAAGCTGGTAATGCTGAGGGCCAGGGTCGGCAAAATCAGGTGCCAGCCCACGTCGACAATTCTGCCAAACCAGTTGAGATCGTCGTGGATGATGCTGGTGCGGCCCCCAATGGGAAACAGAGGCGCTACGCTCTGGGCAAAAAACAGCAGCAGCAGGCCAGTCACAATGGTGGGCATACCCTGGCCCAGGTAGCTCAGCACCCGCAGCGCTTTGTCGAGGAAACGGTTTTGGTTGACAGCCCCCACAATGCCCATAGGCAGAGCAATCAGCCAGGTGACGACGATCGCCGCGAAGGACAACAGCAGGGTATTGGGCACCCGCTCCCACAGCAGGTCGCCCACCGGGCGTTGGTAGGCGAAGCTGAGGCCAAAGTTGCCGTGGAAAATGACCTGGTAGAGCCAGTTGAGGTACTGTCGCCACACCGGCTGGTCGAGGCCAAACTGGGCCTCGAGCTGAGCCAGGGTTTCGGGCGAGAACTGGGGGCTCTGGCGGTACTGGTCGAGAAAGTTACCGGGAGCAAGCTGAATCACAAAGAAGCTGAGCGCCGAAGCCAGCAGCAGCGTCAGCGCCGCCTGCAGCAGACGCTTCACCACATAGAGGACGGTTTCGCTGGTGGAGAAGGTCACCAGGCGGTCCCAGGGGCTGACCAGCGGACGTCGGGGCGTAGAAGACTGAGCCATTCCCAAACGGTAGAGAGGTACAGGTTATCTGTGGTGATCTTAAACCAAACGCGCCCGACCGATGGGATCGGTCTTGGGGGAAGGACGGCGATGGTTATCCCCGGCGATCGCCGGGGCCGGGGTCGGGCTTGAGCAGAACCGTGGCTACGCCGATGCCGACGATCGCCAGCCCCATCATGGGGTAAAACGCATAGGTATAGCTGCCCCACCAGTCGCGAATTTGCCCCGCGCTCAGGGTGCCGACCAGGGCACCTACCCCATAGGCAGTAAAGACCAGGCCGTAGTTTTGGGCGTACTGGTCGGGGTTAAACAGGCGCAGGGTGAGGGTGGGGGCCATGGCTAGCCAGCCTCCCAGGCAAAACCAGAACAGGCAAAAGGCCACCAGATAGGTAAGGACCTGTCCAGTTTGGGCGTGGAGCATTAGAACGCAGGCTATGACGATTAGGCTGTAGGAGGCGATCGCTACGTGGTGCGGGCGATAGCGATCGCTCAACCAGCCAAACAGAGGACGACTCAGCCCATTAAAGAGCGCAAACAGTGCCACGCTGCTGGCCGCTAGCGCAGGGTCAAGGCGAATGATCTCTTCGCCCACCGGGCTAGAGATACCGATGGCGCTCAGCCCTACCAGGGTACCGATGGCGTAGCAAATCCACAGTCCGTAGAAGGCGCGACTGGTGAGCAGTCGGGTTGGGTAGGGACGAGCTGCCGCCTGGGCCTGGAGCCGGCTGTCCGAGGCGGGATACCAGCCCTTGGGCGGAAACCGCAGGGCTGTAGCGATCGCCAGAATGATGGCCGTAAACACGATGCCAAAAACGCGCAGGGTCAGCCGCGCTCCAAAGGCTTCAATCAGGCTGTTGGCCAGGGGGGCGGTAATCAGCGGGGAGAGGCCAAACCCGACAATCGTGGTGCCCACCGCCAACCCCTTGCGCTCTGGAAACCAGCGGGCCACCACCGCCATCGGCACGCCGTAGGTCAGGCCAACTCCGGTGCCGGCAATGACACCGTAGGCCAGGGTGATGATGCCGATATGGGGGGCAATACTGGCCAGGATGTAGCCCGCTCCCAGCACCAGGCCCCCTAGGGTCGCCACCAGACGCGGACCCCAGCGCGGAATACAAAAACCGGCCACGGGCATCAGCCCGGCGTAAAAGACCAGTGCTACGGTGTAGGGCAGCAGGCTCTCCGTCGCGCCAATGCCCAACTCCAGCTCTAACGGTTTCCTAAAAATGCTCCAGGCATAAACCGTGCCCAGGCACATCAGCACCACAATGCCCAGGGGAATCAGCAGCCAGCGACCCCGTTCAGCGGGCAGCCCAAACAGGGTTAAGGGAGAGCTCTGGGAAGTGGCAGCCATGGGTTTAATCGAGGGATGGGTGGTTGACGGGGTTGAAGGAAAAATCGAAGCGACGCGGCCAGACCAATACGGTGCAGCTATCCTATCAACTCCAGTCCTGCGATCGGCCCATTTTGCCTCACCGATCAATGCCCAAAAAAATACCCACAAAAAACCCCAGCCGTCCAGAGCTGGGGTATGGGTTAAATGGCTGATTCAACGACTTGATTTAAGGGTTTGATTTATGAAAATGCGTTAGCGCTAGCTTTGCCCTAGCATCTCTCTTTACCTGTAGGGCTGTCCGTAGGGACATGCCGCAAGGCTCAGTCAGTAAACTATGACATTGTCAACACTGCAATAGATTCTATGTTAGCTCAACATTGCCCGCCGTTACAAAGACTACGGTTAAGTAAAACAACAACGTAGCGCGGCAAAATTGCGGGCGGCATAGCAGGGGCGGCATTGGCTCCTACCGAGTTGAAGGCCTCAGCTCCAGTCGGGACGGTTCTGGCTGGTTGGGAGAGCAAACGTTGTTAAGAATCACAGAAGCAAAACTCTTATCAAAATTTCTATCGAAATTTTGCGGGACGACGAATTTCTCTGGCCGCTAGATAAATTTTCTCATTGGCCTGCACCGACTTTTGCAAATTTACAATGGGGCGCGGGTAGTCAACCCCAAGGGTGACGCCAAAGCGCTTTTGCTCAACGGGTTGTAGTTTCCAGGGTTCGTGTACCTTAGCGGCGGGAACGGCCTCTAGTTCGGGCAGCCAGTGTTTGACGTAGAGCCCGTCGGGGTCGTAGTCCCTGGCCTGCTTGGGAATGTTGAAGTAGCGAAACCCGCGCGCGTCGTTGCCAACTCCCGCGGTGTAGTTCCAGTTGCCGTAGTTGCTGCACACGTCGTAGTCAATCAGGAGCGATTCGAACCACTCGGCCCCCATCCGCCAGTCAATGCCCAAATTTTTGGTTAAGAAGCTAGCCACATTTTGTCGGCCCCGATTGGACATAAACCCCGAGCAGGCCAGTTCACGCATGTTGGCATCGACCAAAGGAAATCCAGTGGTGCCGTTGCGCCAGGCGTCAAAGCGCTCCCAATCCTGTTTCCACTCAATCTGTAGTCCCCGCAGGCCGGAGGGGTAAAATACGCGATCGCCGTGCTTGGCGCAGACAAAGCGAAAGTAGTCCCGCCACAGCAGTTCAAAGATCAGCCAGTAGGTGGACTCGTTGCGAAGGCGTTCGGCTTCGTAGGCCTGCACTGTTTCGTAAATGCGTCGGGGTGACAGACAGCCCAAGGCCAGCCAGGCCGAGAGCTTGGCCGAATAGTTGGCTCCCACCATGCCGTTGCGGGTTTGCTTGTAGGTCTTGAGGCAGTCGGCCTCCCACACGTAGTGGTGCAGGCGGGCCAGACCCGCGGTTTCGCCCCCGGCAAAGGTCAGCACGGCGCGAGGGTCGGCGCGGGGCGGCTCCAGCCCAAAGTCAGCCAGGGTTGGCAGTGGGCCGGGCTCCACCGGGGGCAGCGGCGGCAGTTTGACGGCGGTGGGCAGCACCCCATCGACCGTGCTGTGCTGCTCCACCTTCTTACGGAACTGGGTAAAGACTTCGGGCAGCCGGGGCAGGGCAAAGGGGAGGTTGTCGGGGTGGTAAAGCGTGGCTCCCCAGTAGACCTCGGCCTTGCAACCCAGGCTCCCCAGCCTGGCTTCTACAGCCTGCTCGACCTGCACTTCCTCACGGGTCACCTCCTCGTGCCAGTAGACGGCCTCGACCCCGTGGGCTTTGACCAACTCTGGAATGATGGCTTCGGGTTTGCCGACCCGCACCACCAGATCGCTGCCCAGGGCCTGCAGCGATCGCCGCAGGTCGGCCACGCTCTCCAGCAAAAACTGTGCCCGGTAAGCCCCCGTTTTGGCAAAGCCAAAGCAGGTCTGGCCGAACTGGCGGGGGTCAAAGCAGTAGAGCGGCACAATTGGTTTTCCGGCTCGCAGGGCCTCATCCATAGGCTGATGATCGTGGAGGCGGAGGTCGTTACGGAACCAGACGAGGGAGGTCATGGGCGGCAGGGATTGGTCAGTGAGTCACATTATTAAGTATTCTAAAGAACTATTAACCCCCGCGCAGGAGCTTGATGATTTATGGCAATTCAGGTTGGCGATCGCGCCCCAGATTTCACCCTGTCCAGCCAGACGGGCGAGTCGGTGACCCTCAGTAGCTTCCAGGGCCAGAAGGCTGTGGTGCTATACTTCTACCCCAAGGATGACACCCCCGGCTGCACTGTAGAATCGTGCTCGTTTCGCGACAGCTACGAAGACTTTGTGGCGGAGGGTGCCGAGGTAATTGGCATCAGCAGCGACTCGCCCGACTCGCACCGGGCCTTTGCCAGCAAGCACAGTCTGCCCTTTACCCTGGTCAGCGACAGCGGCTCGGTGGTTCGCAAAGCCTATGGCGTGCCGGCTACCCTGGGATTGCTGCCGGGGCGAGTGACCTACGTGATCGATCAGCAGGGTACAGTGCGCCACATCTTTAACTCGCAGTTCAACCCCAAGGGCCATGTGGCCGAAGCGATGGGAATTTTGAAAACCCTACAGGCAACTTGATATGGAACTTCAGCCCCACCACAGCGACTTTGTGGCCTGTCTGACCGCCCTGGAGGAGGCGATCGCCGGTCTCTGGTACCCCAGTGAAACCGACGCCCCCCTGGCGATCGCCATCTACGCCGACCCCAACCTCGACGCCACCAGCCTGGGTCAGCAGCTGGGCAGCAACGCCGACACCTACCAGCATCAGCCCGCCGATGCCTTCTTTCGCCCCATCTTCGACAATTTCTACTGGAGTACGCCCCAGGGCGGTCAGTTGACCCAGCGGTACAGGCAGCTGCAGGAGATTTTGCAGACCCACCTCGAGGATCTCCATCTCTACCGGGTGGGAACTGTGGATGTAAACCTATATCTGCTCGGTCGCCACGCCAGCGGCTGCCACGTAGGAATTTACACCCATACTGTGGAAACCTAGGACCGCCTGGTAGCTGGAACTACCTTTGTCGGGGTTCCAGGTTTCGGGTTCCAGGTCCATGGCTGGTCTTGAATCTAGAACCGGCGTTGCTGAATCGAGTAATGAACCTGTAAACTTAACATCCTTTCATCCCCCCTAAATTCCCCAATTTTGAGGGACTTCGAGATTTCGACTCCCCCCAGAATTGGGGGGCTGGGGGGCACATCGTACCTGCATTCAGCAACGCTCTAGAACGTTAAGCTGTTTCTTTTAGGCGGCGCAACCCGTCATCAACCGTTTGACTGAGGCGATTGACTGAGGATTGAACGAGCTGGGGAGGACCCACAGCGGTTGGTTCAGGCCGGCCACCAGGCGTTTTATCCTGGTCACTTCGCTCAGATGACGGTAGCCTATCGGTAGAAACCGAGGCAACAATCCATGGCATTTCAAACCCCGGACTGGGTGAAGCACGCTGTCTTCTACCAGATCTTTCCCGATCGGTTTGCCCGTACCCAGCGCCATCTGGACCACCCCGCCATGGCCGTCACCCTGGAACCCTGGGAAACGCTGCCGACCCCCTTTGGCTACAAGGGCGGCGATCTGTGGGGCGTGGCTGAACATCTGGACTACCTGGTGGACCTGGGGGTCACGGCCATCTACATGACGCCGATTTTTCAGTCGGCGTCCAACCATCGCTACCACACCCACGACTACTACCAGGTCGATCCGCTGCTGGGGGGGAACCCGGCCTTTTTTGACCTGCTGGAGGCCGCCCACGCCAAAGATATGAAAGTGGTGCTCGACGGCGTGTTTAACCACTGTAGTCGCGGCTTTTTCTTTTTCAACGACATTCTTGAAAACGGCCCCAACTCCCCCTGGCTGGAGTGGTTTGAGGTGGAGGGCTGGCCCCTGTCGGCCTACGACGGGGCGCTCCCCGCCAATTACAGAAGCTGGGTTGACAACCGGGCGCTGCCCCAGTTCAAGCACGACCACCCGGCGGTGCGCGAGTACCTGATGCGGGTGGGGGAGTACTGGGTGCGCCAGGGTATCGACGGCTGGCGGCTGGATGTACCCTTTGAGGTCAAGACGGAGGGGTTCTGGCAGGAGTTCCGCGATCGCGTCAAGGCCATCAACCCCGAAGCCTACATCGTCGGCGAAGTGTGGACCGACGCTCGCCAGTGGCTCGACGGCACCCAGTTTGACGGGGTGATGAACTACCTGTTTACGGGGCCAACCATTGCCTTTGCTGCGGGCGATCGCGTTCACATGGACCTGGTAGAAGATCCCCACTACTACCCCTACCCCGCCCTGGATGCGGCAGGCTATGCCGACAAAATTCAGCACCTGCTGAAGCTATACCCCTGGGAGATTCAGCTCACCCAGCTCAATTTGCTCTCCAGCCACGATGTCGCCCGCATTTACTCGGTCGTAGGCGAAGACGACGCCAGCATGGTGCTCTCGACCCTGCTGCTGTTTACCTTTCCGGGGGCACCCAGCATCTACTACGGCGATGAGGTGGGCCTGCCCGGCGAGCTTGACCCCGACTGCCGCCGCACCTTTCCCCCCGAAAAAGAGTGGCACCGCGATCTGCTCAAAGTCCACCGCGAGCTGATTGCCCTGCGCCACCGCTACCCGGCTCTGCACACCGGCACCTACGACGTTCTGCACGCTGAGGGGATGGGATACGTCTTTAGCCGCAGCCTGGGGGGCGATCGCGTGGTGGTGGCGCTAAACTCCGGCACCGAGGACACCGTTACCCTGCCCACCGAGGCCCTCACCCCAGCGGTCAAATCGGCGGAGCAGGTCTTCGCTTACCACGGCGCAACCTGGGACAGCGATCGGTTGACTCTGCCGCCGCGCTCAGCCCTGGTGGCCATCGCCGCCTAATTGGGGGTTTTCACTCACCGCCGGTCCTGTGCCCCACGCCGCCGCCCGATCTGGTCGATAAAGAACTCCTCCAGGGTGGGGCGAGTCTGCTGCAGGGTGATCAGATGCCCCCCCGCCAGGGGAATCTGCTTGGCAAAGTCGTAGGGGTCGCCTTTGATGTGCCCAGCCCAGAGGTCGCCCTGAACGCTCATCTGGTCGAGCCAGGGTTCCAGCTCGCCCCTGCGCCCGCCCCGCCCTTTGACCACGTACTGGTCGGCGGTGCCCAGCAGTTCGTCCAGGCTACCGATGGCGATCAGTTCGCCCTGGTCCAGAATGGCGATGCGATCGCAGATCACCTCCACATCCGACAGAATGTGGCTGTTGAAAAAAATCGTTTTGCCCTCCCGCTTCAGGGCCAGAATAATCTCGCGCACCTGAAATCGGCCGGTGGGGTCCAGCCCCGACATCGGCTCGTCGAGAAATACCACGTCCGGATCGTTCATCAGCGCCTGCGCCATACCGATGCGCTGCAGCATGCCCTTGGAGTACTGGCGCAGCTGTTTTTTCTTCGCGGCCGCCTGGGGTAGCCCCACCAGGTCGAGCAGTTCGACAATTCGGCGCTGCTGGGCTGCCCGCGACAGGCCAAACAGCCCAGCGGTGTACTGCAAGAACTCCCAGCCGGTCAAAAAGTCGTAGAAGTAGGCATTTTCGGGAAGATACCCGATGCGCTGCTTCACGGCGCTCTCCCCCAGGGGATGGTTCAGGAGGGTGGCACTACCAGCGGTGGGGCGAATGATGCCCAGCAAGATTTTTAGCAGGGTGGTTTTACCCGCCCCGTTGGGGCCCAGCAGCCCAAAGGTTTCGCCTTGGTAGACGTTAAGGGTGCAATTTTGCAGCGAGGTGACCCGTTGATTGAGCCAAAACCCGGTGCGATAGGCTTTGGTTAACCTTTGGGTCTGTACCACAGCGGGGCGATTGTCTGGCGGACGGTTATCTAACTGGGTAGGATCAATCGGTAGTGGAGCGCTCATAGAAACCGTGCTAAGACCAAATAGACGACAATCAGTAAGGACTCCTTCCTAGATTACCCTTCGAAAACCTCTCCCTTGCCAGGGGCCGCTTGAGCTTTCGTTGTGCCAAGGTTAAACGGATACAGGCAGTGCCTCTAGCGGTTGGCAACGCCAGGGTCTGCCTGCCAAGGAATACGTTTAGCTTAGGTTCCATTCACCCTCATTTGATAAATCACTCTATGGATCGCTTTAAGGTTGACCGTTCAAAACTGGTAGCAGTGATTACCGGGGTAATCTCCCTGCTGCTAGCGGTTGGTTATCTCGTGCTGGTTCAAATTCTGGATTTTCGCGGCGACATGGTGCCCGCCCCGATATCTACCCTGGTGGGGATGTTCACCTATAGCCTTACAGCGATATAGCCAGAGTTGAGCGGTCTGCTGGTCCCCAGGCCCCGGAGTGGTCGGGGTAGCGGCCAGTCAGCGTTACCGGGTTAAGCCTAGGTAATCGGATACCTCTATTGGTATTCTAGAGTGCGCCTGGACAGTCCTCTTTTAGGATGGGCTTTTTTTAGGATGGGGAGAGATTGCTGTCTGTTTCACCGTTATTTTACTGCTGTACTTGTTCTGGCTATGGTGCCGCTTGAGCCCCGACCAAATTTGCTGCCCCCAATTTCTCCCTTTTCTTGGCCAAAGGTTTGGCGGTTTTTCCTTAGTCAATGGGGAGGTGGTGCCAGGACGGCCTCTGGGCCAGGGCATTGCCTGGTCTTCGTGTCTACCGCTGGCAGGGTTAACCCTCCTTTAAGTTTCTCAGGGCTGTGGATATGTTGAACCGAACCGTGAACCAGACGTCGCTACAGCCCCTGGCAACGGTTGAAACCTTTGTGGATCTGTTGAGCTGGCGGGCTGCGCAGACTCCCCGGGGCACAGCCTATCGGTTTTTGGCAGAGGGCACCCCCGAGACGGCCCAGCCCATGACCTACGGGGCGCTGCAGCAGCAGGCCCAGGCCATTGCGGTGCTGCTTCAGGATCTAAACTGCCAAAGTCAGCCGGTGCTGCTGCTCTACCCCGCCGGTTTAGATTACATTGCTGCCTTTTTTGGTTGCCTCTATGCCGGGGCGATCGCCGTTCCCGCCTACCCCCCTCGCCCCAACCGATCGCTCGATCGCATCCAGGCCATGGTCCAGGATGCTGGAGCTACCGTCGCTCTGACCGACAACGCCACCCTGCAAAAGCTGGAGCGGCGACTGGCGGAGACTCCCTCACTGCGATCGCTCTACTGCCTCAGCACCGATGGCCTCCAGCCCGACCTGGCTCAGCAGTGGCGGCCCCCAGCTATCCAGGCCTCTACCCTGGCCCTGTTGCAGTACACCTCGGGCTCCACTGCCCTGCCCAAGGGGGTGATGATCAGCCACGACAACCTGCTGCACAACTCTGAGCTGATTGGCCGCTGCTTTGGCAACACCGCCGAGAGCCGGGGGGTTTCCTGGCTGCCGCCCTACCACGACATGGGGCTGGTCGGTGGTATTTTGCAGCCGCTGTACGTGGGCGCAGAGATGACGCTGATGGCCCCGGTTTCGTTTTTACAGCGTCCGGTGCGCTGGCTTGAGGCCATTTCCCACTACCGAGCCACCACCAGCGGCGGGCCCAATTTTGCCTACGACCTCTGCGTGCGCAAAACGACCCCAGAACAGCGGCGATCGCTGGATCTGAGCGCCTGGCAGCTGGCCTTTAGCGGGGCTGAGCCAGTGCAGCAGGCCACCCTGACCCAGTTTGCCGCCGCCTTTGCCGACAGCGGCTTTCGGCCCCAGGCCTTTTACCCCTGCTACGGCATGGCCGAAACCACCCTGCTGGTGACCGGAGAGGCGGTGCAGACTGAGCCCAAGCACCTGATTCTCAAAGCCAGCGACTTGCAGCAAAACCGGGTCACTCTGGTGGATGCTAGCGATGAAGATGCGGCTCGGCCGATCGTCAGCTGTGGCCCCCCGGCGATCGCCAGCCAGGTGTGCATTGTTGACCCTGACAGCCATCGGCCCTGCCCTGCCAGCACCATTGGCGAAATCTGGGTGCGCTGGTCTCGCAGCGTGGCCCAGGGCTACTGGCGGCGAGAAGCCGCCACCCGAGAGGCCTTTCAGGCTACCCTGGCCGATGGGACCGTGGCCGATGGGTCTGGGGGGCCGTTTCTGCGCACGGGCGATTTGGGCTTTCTCCACGGCGACGACCTCTACGTTACGGGTCGCCTCAAGGACCTGATCATTATCCGGGGCCGTAACCACTACCCCCAAGATATCGAAGCCACGGCAGAACAGGCCCATCGCGCCCTGCGACAGGGCAGCGGTGCGGCTTTTTCGGTGGTGTGGGACGACACCGAGCACCTGGTGATTGTTCACGAACTGGAGCGCAGCGCCCTGCGCACCGCCGACCCCGAGGCCATCTTTAGTGCCCTGCGCCGCCAGGTGGCCGAGCACCATGACTTGCAGGTGGGGGCGATCGTCCTGCTCAAGCCCAACGCCATGCCCAAAACCTCCAGCGGTAAGGTACAGCGCCACCTGTGTCGATCGATGTTCCTGGCGGGAGAGTTTGATGTGGTCCATGGCTGGCCTGCGATAGAGGCCGCTCAGGCACTGGCTACCGCAGAGGCCCTGAACGGTGACGCGCAACTCGATGATGCGATCGCGCCGATAGCCCAGAGCTCGCTTGGGGAAGGGGGCCGCTCGACCGCCGTCACCGCTAACCTGTCGCCGAGCCCGCTGATGACCGCTGATGCGATCGCAGATTGGATGGTGAGCTGGCTGGCCCATGCCCTGAGCGTACCCAAACACACCCTCAATGTGCGTCAACCCCTGGCGGAGCATGGGCTTGACTCCTTAGCGGCAGTGGAGCTAGCGGAGGCACTGGAATCGGTGCTGGGGGTACCCCTATCGCCTACCCTGGCCTACGAGTACCCCACCATAGAGGCGCTGTCGGTGTATTTAGCTTCGGCTAGGGACACCACCACTGTCGCTGACCCCCTGGTAGAGGCCGTTGACCAGCGGGAATTGGAGCAGATCGTAAGAGAATTGGAGCTGCTGTCAGACGCAGAGGTGCAAACCCTGCTGGGCAGACAGAGTCATTAAACAATGGAGCGTGGGAGTTAGCCTGTGGAGGATCTCGCAAGGCGAATTAGCAGCCTTTCCCCAGAGAAACGGCTGCTGTTAGAGCTACAGTTGCAGCGTAAACGAGGGCTACCAGAACCCATTGCTATTGTGGGTATGGCCTGTCGGTTACCGGCAGCCTCCAACCTCCAGGCCTACTGGCGGCTATTGAGTGAAGGGCAAGACGCCATTCGCGAGGTTCCCGCCGATCGCTGGGACGTCGAGGCTTTCTACGATGCCGACCCCCAGTCTACGGGCAAAACCTACTGTCGCTGGGGCGGGTTTTTAGACGCAGTCGATCAGTTCGACCCGGCGCTGTTTGGCATTGCCCCCCGCGAAGCCCCCTACATCGACCCCCAGCAGCGGCTGTTCTTGGAAAGCGTCTGGGAGGCCCTGGAGGACGCTGGCATCGTGCCCCACACTCTGGGTGGGCAATCTGTGGGGGTGTTTGCCGCCGCCTCAACCCTGGACTACGGCCAGATGCTGTTGCAGGGGCCTGAGGTGGTGGGCACCTATACCGCCACGGGTCTGGCCTCGACCATGGTGGCCAACCGGGTGTCCTACCTGCTCAACCTGCAGGGTCCAAGCCTGACGGTCGATACGGCCTGCTCGTCGTCGCTGGTGGCGGTGCACCTGGCCTGCCAGAGCCTGTGGACTGGAGAGAGCAGCCTGGCCCTGGCCGGAGGTGTCAACCTGATCCTGACCCCCACCGTCACTGTGGGGTTCAGTAAACTGACCGCCCTCTCTCCCGACGGGCGCTGCAAAGCCTTTGATGCGGCCGCCAATGGTTTTGTGCGCTCCGAGGGCGTGGGTACGGTGGTGCTCAAACGCCTGGGTCAAGCCCTGGCCGATGGCGATCGCATCTATGCCCTGATTCGGGGCAGCGCCACCAACCAGGATGGCCGTACCAACGGTCTTACGGCCCCCAACCCCGCCGCGCAGGAGGCGGTGGTCAAGGCCGCCTACGAGCGCGGGGGCATTCCGCTCCAGCAGGTTGACTACATTGAAGCCCACGGCACTGGCACCCTGCTGGGCGACCCGATCGAGGCCAAGGCCCTGGGAAATGTATTTAGCCCCTGCCGCAGCCTCGATCGGCCCATCCGGATGGGCTCAGTGAAGAGCAACATTGGCCACACCGAGGCGGCGGCGGGCATCGCCAGCCTGATCAAGGTGGCTCTGTGCCTGCGGCACCGCACCCTGGTGCCCAGCCTACATTTCCATACCCCCAACCCCTACATTCCCTTTGACCAGATTCCCCTGCGGGTGCAGCAGCAGCGCGAGCCCTGGGCCGAAGCCGAGAACATGGCGATCGCCGGGGTGAGTTCCTTTGGCTTTGGCGGCACCAACGCCCACGTCGCCCTCCAGGCTGCCCCCATTTTCACTACCCACCCAGCTCTAGAACGACCGCTGCACCTGTTTTGCCTGTCGGCGCGATCGCAGCCCGCCCTGGCCGCCTACGCCCAGACCATGGCCACCGCCCTGGCCCAAATGCCCCAGGCCGACCTGGGCGACATTTGCCACACCGCCAACGCTGGCCGCACCGCTTTCGAGCATCGCCTGGCCCTCCTGGCCCCAGACCTCCCTACCCTCGTCACCGCCCTCAATCAATCTTCTTCACCTTCCCAACTCTCCACCTCATCATCCCCTCATCTCTCCCCCGGCGTCGTCTTTCTCTTCACCGGGCAGGGCTCCCAATACGTCGGCATGGGTCGACAGCTCTACGACACCCAGCCCGTATTTAGAGCGACCATCGACCGCTGTGACGAGCTTCTGCAACCCTACCTGGACCTGTCGTTACAGCGTCTTTTGTTTGGAGAAGATGGGGATGGGCTAGATTCACCCGCCGCTCCCCTGCACCAAACGGGCTACACCCAGCCCGCCCTGTTTGCCCTGGAATACGCCCTGGCTCAGCTGTGGATGGCCTGGGGCATTCGTCCGGCGGCGGTGATGGGGCACAGCGTGGGCGAATACGTGGCCGCCTGCGTGGCCGGAGTGTTTAGCCTCGAGGATGGCCTGCGACTGATGGCCCTGCGGGGGCGGCTGATGCAGACCCTGCCCGCCAACGGCGGTATGGTGGCGGTGTTTGCCGATGCCGATACCGTGGCGGCGGCGCTGCCCAGTACCGTCTCCCTGGCTACCCTAAATGGGCCAGACAATACCGTGATCGCTGGTTCCCAAAGCGACCTAGAAACCGTGGTTGACGACCTCCACAGCCAGGGCATTCGCACCAAGCCCCTCCAGGTGTCCCACGCCTTCCACTCGGCACTGATGGATCCTATTCTCAATGTGTTTGAGCAGAGCGCCCAGGGCATCAACTTCCATGCCCCAACGCTGCCGCTGGTGTCTAATCTGACCGGGGAATTTGTTGGCCCCGATCTGCCCCTCGATGCCCGCTACTGGCGACGCCACGCCCGCCAGCCGGTGCGGTTTGCCGATGCGATCGCAACTCTGAACGCAGCAGGCCACACCCTGTTCCTGGAGGTTGGCCCCCATCCGGTGCTCAGTGCCATGGGCAAACGCTGTGTGCCCCACAACTCCCACACCTGGCTGCCGTCGCTGCGCCGTGGCCAGTCCGACTGGCACACCCTGCTCACCAGCCTGGGCCATCTCTACCAGCGGGGGCTCAGTATCGACTGGGCCAGCTTCGATCGCCCCTACCAGCGCCAGTGGCTGAGCCTGCCCACCTATCCCTTCCAGCGGCAGCGCTACTGGATTGACCTGGCTCTGCCTCAGCCCAGCGCGGCATCGGCTGTCGCCAGTGAGCCCGCCCCTGTTCCTAGCACCGCCTACGGCATTGTCTGGCAGCCCCAGGCGATCGCCCCCGCCGCCGCCAGAGCGGGTGAACAGTGGCTAATTTGTGGGGCCAGCGATGCCCTCTGGGATAGCCTGAGTCAGACCTTGCGGCAGCAGGGAATTGAGGCCATTCGGGTGGTAGAAGGCGATCGCTTCCAGACCTTGCAGCCCCACCAATACCAGGTCTCGCTGGCCGAGGATCGTCCCTTTGCGGCGCTGATGGCGACTTTCGACGCTCAGCCGTCCCGACTGCTCGTGTTTGCTCCTGAAACCACCGATGGGGGGCTCAATACGCAGGCCATCACCGAGCCGATTCTGCACTGGGTGCAGGAGCTGGCTCAACAGCCGAGCCCTGGCCAGACCAAACTCTGGCTGATGACCCAGGGCGCTCAATCCGTGGCCGCCGCCGATGCCATCACCCGGCCCCAGCAGGCCGTGCTGTGGGGGCTAGGCCGTACCCTGCGCCTGGAGCATCCCGAATTTTGGGGCGGTCTGGTGGATTTGCCCAACCCGGCGGATGCGTCAGCAGCGGCTCCCTGGCTCGACAACTTGATTGCCCAGATCACGAATTCCCAGGGCGAAGATGAGATTGCCCTGCGCGAAGAGCAGACCTGGGTACCCCGGCTCCAGGCGCTGGATTTTGCCGCTGTGGCTAAGGCTGAAGCCCAGGCCATTCAGGCTGAGGCTACCTATTTAATTACCGGGGGCACTGGCGCTCTGGGCCAGCAGCTGGCCGCCTGGCTGGTCGAGCAAGGGGCCCGGCATTTGGTACTCACCAGTCGTCGGGGCAGCAGCCCCGAGCTGGAGAAATCCCTGGAACCCTTGCGTCAGACCGGAGCGACGGTGTGGGTGGAGGCGGTGGATGGGAGCGATCGCACGGCCCTGGCCACCCTGATCGACCGCATACAGCAGCAGTTGCCGCCGTTGCGCGGCGTCTTTCACGCGGCGGGGGTCCTGGCGGATGGCTTTGTGGCCAACCAGACCGTCGAGCAGTTCCAGCAGGTAATGCCCGCCAAACTGGAGGGGGCCTGGCATCTGCACCAGCTCACCCAGACGCTAAATTTGGACTGGTTCGTACTGTTTTCGTCCATTACGTCGGTGCTGGGTTCCCCTGGTCAGGGCAACTACGGAGCAGCCAACGCGGGTTTGGATGCCCTGGCCCAGTACCGCCGCCAGCAAGGGCTACCGGCTCTGAGCATCAACTGGGGGCCCTGGCAGGGAGCGGGCATGGCCGACCACCAGAGCGCTACTGCCCTTGCCCAGCGGGGCATGCCGCCTCTGAAAGCCTCTGAGGGGTGGCAGTGGCTTGGGCGATTGCTAACTGCTGAAACGCCTGCAACAGTAGCGATCGCCCGCCTGGACTGGCCTCGCCTGTTCCGCTACCTGCCCACCGATCGCCCACCAGCGATCATCTCGGCGTTTGTCACCGAGGAAAAGGCGGTTCTGGTCCCGCAGCGCCAGGAGGTTGACCCTGTTAGCAAGCAGGCGATCGTGCCCTCCCTGGAGCAGATTTTGGCCCAGCCCGAGGGCGATCGCGTCGCCACGGTGGCCACCTATTTGCAAACCCAGGTAGCCACAGTCATGGGGCTGTCGGAGGCTGTCCCTGTGGACGCGCCCCTAATGGATTTGGGCATCGACTCGCTAATGACCATGGAACTGCTGACCCTGTGCAAGCAGGACCTGGATCTGGTGCTCTACCCCCGCGAGGTGCTGGCCCATCCCACGGTGGCAGCCCTGGCGGCATACATTGCTCGGGAGCTGGTGCGGGTGCACCGTCCTGCCGCCAGCGATCGGCATGACGCAGGTTTAGCAGCGACAGAGTTATCAGAAGAGGCGGACACAGCTCTACCCAAGAGCCCCTGGCAGGCCCCGGCTCCGCTGGAGCCACTGCCCGCCCGCCGCAACCCACCGATGGTCTTTTTGCTGTCGGCGCCGCGATCGGGGTCTACCCTGCTGCGGGTGATGCTGGCGGGCCATCCCAATCTGTTCTGCCCGCCGGAACTCCACCTGCTGCCCTTCAACACCCTGGAGGCCCAGGCTACGGCCCTGGGCTACAGCTACCTGCAAGAGGGCCTCCAGCGGGCAGTGATGGAGCTCTTGCAGGTGAGCGCCGACCAGGCCGGGGCTCTGCTGAGCGAATGGCGGCAGCACCACACCACAGTTCCAGCGGTATACGACAAACTTCAGCAAATGGCTGCAGGGCGGCTACTGGTGGATAAATCGCCCACCTATAGCCTCAGTCTGGAGACCCTGGAGCGGGCTGAACAGATGTTTGAGGGGGCCAAATACATCCATCTGGTGCGCCACCCCTACGCCGTGATCGAATCCTTTGTGCACAACCGCATGTACAAAATCTTTGATCTGGAGCCCGATGACCCTTACCAGCTGGCGGAACAGGTGTGGCAGGCCTGCAACCAAAACATTCGCACCTTTGCCAGCGCCCTGGACGGCGATCGCCACCATACCCTGCGCTACGAAGACTTGGTGGTCGATCCAGAACCGACCATGCGCGACCTGTGTGCCTTTCTGGAGCTGCCCTTTGACCCGGCGGTGCTGACCCCCTACGAGGGGCGACGCATGACCGACGGGGTGAGTGCCCAGTCGATGGCCGTGGATGACCCCAATTTTCGGCAGCGCAGCCGCATTGAGGCCCACCTGGCCAAAATTTGGCAGGGTATTCAGCTGCCCCATCGGCTGAGCCCCACCAGCCAGGCCCTGGCGGCCCAGTTTAACTATCCCCTGCCCCAGGAACAGGCGACGACTGCGGCCACTTCGGCTGCGGCCACTTCGGCAACCGTGCTGGTTGAGTCGGCCTCAGAACCCTCCAGCTACGTGCCGCTGGGAGCGATGCGAGAAGAAACAATAGTGCTGCGTGAGCAACCCTACACCCTATGCCAATGGGGGTCGGAGGAGGGCCCCAGGGTACTCTGTCTCCACGGCATTTTGGAGCACGGAGCCGCCTGGGATGGGGTGGCAACGGCCCTGGCGGACCAGGGCTACCACGTTATTGCCCCCGACCTGCGGGGCCACGGCCGCTCGGCCCACGCAGGTGCCAATGGCGGCTATCAACTGCTCGATTTTCTGGGCGACCTCGACTGCCTGACCGCCACGCTGGACTCCCCCGTTGTGCTGGTGGGGCACTCCATGGGGGCGGTGCTGGGGGCAGTTTTGACCAGTCTGCGGCCGGAGCGGGTGCAGCAATTGGTGTTGGTGGAGCCGGTAGTGCCCGCCACTGGGCCATCCCTCGAACCCGCCACCCAGCTGGTGGCCCATCTCGATGCCCTGGCCCATGCTCCGCAACCGACTGTGATGGCGTCGGTAGCAGTGGCAACCCAAAGGCTGCTGGCCCTCAAGCCCTATCTGAGTCAGCCTGTGGCCGAGGCGATGGCCCAGCGCCTGACCCAGACGGTGGAAGGGGGCGTGATCTGGCGCAGCGATCCGCGCTTGCAGACGCGCACGACCCTGAGCCTGAGCGGTGGTCTGCTTGACCGCCAGGGCTACGGCCAAATTTTGCGGGGCATTCAGCGGACTACTACGGTAATATTTGGCCAGAATAGCCAGTTTAACCGCCCTGAAGACCTGGCTTTTTTGCGAGAAAACCTGCCCCAGGCCAATCAGGTATCTCTAGCCGGGGGGCATGACCTGCCCCTGGAAACCCCGGGCGGGTTAGCCCAAATCATTCACGCCGCCCTTGCCCCTGCGGGTTAGGCGTCGGTCCCCATCGGAGCCTCGTCAATGCCCCTAGTTCACCAGCTGTCCGTACTTTGGGAGATTCCTCTGGGGCTACTGTCCTACGGTTTCTCACGGGTAGTCAAGGCAACCCTGACGCTGATCAGCCGCTACTACAACCCCACCGATACCAAGGTTGAGGCTGACTGGCAAATCGTGTCGGCGGACTTTTTGAAGTCGCCCGTCAAGCTGCTGTGGACTATGAGCCGGGCTCGCTGGAACCTGCATGCGCTGATCGCGATCGCAGGCCCCTTCACCGTGCAGTCCACCATTACGCTGGATGTGCGATCGCTCTGGCAGTCGGCCCCCACCTGGACCGCCGTGGTCTACACCCTCAAGGGCTACAAAACCCTGACCAGCATTAGCTCCCTCACGGTGTCGCCCGATCAAGATACCGCGACCATTGAGCTGCCGCCTGGTCGCTACCTGGTGGGGTTACGCCACTACGACTGGCGCGATCCGGTGCAGCTGCCCGCCATTGTTGTAGACGGTGCCCCCGCCCTGGCCTCGGAGTCGCGATCGGCCCCGCCCGACTTCAACCAGTTCTATCGCGGGCTGGCCGCCCGCCGGGGTCTGCTGTTCAGTGCGCTAAATTTCTACGTCTATCCGCTACTGCGCTGGATGCAGTGGCTGCCGCGATCCTTTGTCAAACCGACCTTTTTGCCGGTTCCCAACCCCGAGACTCACTTTTTCTACGGTGCCCTAGACCGGGGCGAGCAGCTTACCCTGGACCTGCCCGCCCACCTGCTCGACACCCATCGCCTCTATTTCAGCCTCTACAGCCGCGACTGCTTTCCCTACGACTGGTATCCCATCACCCAAGACCACCACACTACGGACCCCATGACCGAACAGGGGGTCTATATTCTCCGGGTACATCCGAAAACCCCAGAGATGCTGGGCGTGGTGGCTCCCTTAGTCAAATTTCTGCGCTCCAGAGCCCAGCCCTGAGGTCGGATTGCCCTCAACCTGGTCACCTGCAAATTTTGCACGTCATGGCCCATGACCTACAGCCATTCGCGCCCATCGGATCGGTAATGGCCTAACGGTTCTAGCAATGGCATAACCGGGGCACAACGTCACCTGGAGTTAGCCAGCGGATATCCCTCCCTGGCGGTAGGGGATGCCCCGGTCGGAGAGGCGATCTTGAGGGGGCCTGGCTTGGTATTCTAGAAGAGCGGAGACCATTGCTAGTTCGGGCAGCCGGGCTGCTTGGCCTCAGTATTTGTGTTTTGAGCGTCTGTATTTTTAACGGTTGACTCCCCTGGCCATGGCCCCACCTGAGCGCAAGTCGATTTTGCTGTCCTTTGAAAAGCCCCTGGTTGAGCTGGAAGCTCGAATTGATCAAATTCGAGACCTGGCCGAAGAAAATGATGTGGACGTCTCGGCACAGCTGCGCCAGCTGGAGGCCCGCGCTAGCCACCTGCGCCAGGAAATCTTCTCCAACCTGACGCCGGCTCAGCGGCTGCAGGTAGCCCGCCATCCCCGCCGCCCCAGCACCCTCGACTATGTTCAAGCCATTGCCGACGAGTGGATTGAGCTGCACGGCGATCGCAGCTCCGGCAAAGACGACCCGGCCCTGGTCGGCGGCGTTGCCCGCCTGGAAGGTCGCCCTGTGGTGATTTTAGGCCATCAAAAGGGGCGCGACACCAAGGACAATGTGGCCCGCAATTTCGGTATGGCCTCGCCAGGGGGCTACCGCAAAGCGATGCGGCTGATGCGCCACGCCGATCGTTTTTCAATGCCAATCATTACGTTTATTGATACCCCAGGCGCTTACCCCGGCTACGAAGCCGAGGAAATGGGCCAGGGGGAAGCGATCGCCTATAACCTGCGGGAAATGTTTGGTCTCACGGTACCCATCGTCTGCACCATCATTGGTGAGGGGGGCTCCGGCGGGGCGCTGGGCATCGGGGTGGGCGATCGCCTGATGATGTTTGAGCACTCGGTGTACACCGTAGCCAGCCCCGAAGCCTGTGCCGCCATTTTGTGGAAAGATGCGGCCCGCTCCGGGGAAGCTGCCGAAGCCCTCAAGATTACCTCCTGGGACCTGAAGCAGCTGGGGCTGTTAGATGTGCTGCTGCCTGAGCCCGTTGGAGGTGCCCACGCCCATCCCATTGAGGCGGCGGACAGCCTGAAACAGGCGCTAGTGCAGCAGCTAAACGAGCTCTCTCAGCTCACCCCGACCGCACTACAGCAGCTGCGTTACCAAAAATACCGTCAGATTGGTGTTTTTGCCGAAGCTGCTTAGGGCATAGTGAAGAAGCCAGCCCAGGTCTAAGCCTTTTTTAGCCCCCTATCCAGGAAGGAGTTGAGTCGTGCGTAGTTGTCAGCTTTAGGCCAGCGCCAGGGTCGATGTAAACCCCCGGTGCTTGTCAATGCCGATGACGTTAATAAACCGTTTACATTTGTTAACATGGTGAATGGGTCTGGTTTGGGCTGATGGCTGAGCTGCCTCCTGTGCCTTGGAATTGTCCGGGGTTCTGCAAATCACGTTTTTGTCAATTGGTACTTTCTATTGCAGACGTCTACATTTTCTGACCTGCCGCGTCGTGCCCTGGTAACAGGGGCCAGCCGTGGTATCGGAAAAGCGATCGCCCAGGCCCTGGCCCAGGCGGGATATGATCTGGCTTTGCTGGGCCGTTCCCTGGAGTCGCTCCAGTCCGTGCAGGCGGACCTGGCCGCCTTTGAAGTGACCACGAAGGCCTACGCCATCGACCTGGCCCAGGTAGAGCAGGTGCAGGAACGGATGGTCGAGGTGCTGGCGGATTTTGGTCCCCTCAGCGTTGTGGTTAACAATGCTGGGATGGGCTATACGGGTGCGATCGCCACTATGCCGCTGACCGACTGGCAGCGGGTAATGGATCTCAACTTGACCAGCGTTTTTCAGTGTATTCAGGCTGTTTTGCCTACCCTGCGGGCCGGGGGCGGCGGCACCATTGTCAATATTGCCTCCGTTGCCGCCAAATCCGCCTTTCCCGACTGGGGAGCCTATACCGTCAGCAAGGCGGCCCTGGTAGCTCTATCGCGGGTGCTGGCCGTAGAGGAGCGGGGCCACGGCATTCGGGTCGTGACGGTGTCTCCGGGCGCGGTGAACACCTCTATCTGGGATACCGACACGGTACAGGCCGACTTCGACCGATCGGCCATGCTCAGCCCCGATGTGGTGGCTCAAACCGTTCTGCACACCATTCTCATGCCTCCTGCGGCGGTGATCGAAGATCTCACCCTGATGCCCGCTGGCGGTGCCCTCTAGTAAGTTTTTACCCTGTAGCAACCCGGCCTACTCAGCGAGTGGCCTCAATTCTGTTGAACCTTTGGAGTGTTTAAAACCCCTATGACTATCGCATCCTCGAACAGCCTGAACGACAAAGCTACCGTCAATGGTATTCCTAAAATCGCCCAGCCCGAAATTCGTCCCGATCGCACCCGCAGCTACCGCAGCGATGCCGATCAGTACCCCATTCCCGAGACCAGCCACGAAGACATGACCGACGCCGTGCGCACCATGCTGCTGTCGGTGGGCGAAGATCCTGAGCGGGAAGGGCTGCTCAAAACGCCCAAGCGCGTGGCAGAGGCAATGCGGTTTCTCACCAGTGGCTACCAGCAGTCCCTGGAAGAGCTTGTCAACGGGGCCATCTTTGACGAGGGCCACAATGAGATGGTGCTGGTGCGGGATATTAACCTGTTTAGCCTCTGTGAGCATCACATGCTGCCGTTTATGGGGCGGGCCCACGTTGCCTACATTCCCAACCAGCGAGTTGTGGGGCTGAGCAAACTGGCGCGCATCGTCGAGATGTATTCCCGCCGTCTCCAGGTGCAGGAACGACTCAATCGCCAGATTGCCGAAGCGGTGCAGGAAATTCTTGACCCCAAAGGGGTGGCTGTGGTGGTGGAAGCCAGCCACATGTGCATGGTCATGCGCGGTGTGCAAAAGCCCGGTTCCTGGACGGTGACTAGCGCCATGCTGGGGGTATTTCAGGAGGATTCTAAAACTCGAGAAGAGTTTCTCAGCCTGATTCGCCACCAGCCGTCGTTCTTCTAGTTCTTCTAAGGGCCTATCTCAAAACCACCAACTCGCGTTTGATGGATGGCCAAGCGCCTTAATGTGCCGTAGGGTGGGCACTGCCCACCAGCACAGAACCCCAACCTAGAATCAAAGTGTTTGGATGGGCTCAACCTCAAAATCTGCTGATAAAACCCCGGTTTCTCTTTCCCAGTTCCGACGGCATGACCTGTCCGTTGGCTGAGAGACCGGGGTTTTGTACTGGCAAGTCAGGTTCGCCCGGTCAAATAGCCCCAGGCATAGGCGGCATCGGCCATGCTTTGCATCACGGTGAACTCGTTGATGCTGGGCACAAAGTAAATATCTAAGTAGGTCTCAACGGAGGGCCACTGGCGGGCCGGAGGCACGGTCACTGACTCCAGCACTCCAAAGTGCCATTCATCGCCGTAGAACCCTGTGTCGATGGGACCATAAAGAGTAATGCCCGGCAGCAAGTCTCCAGTGATGCGCTGATCGACAATCAGCGGGTGCTGGGGCGATTTGTGGCCCAGACCGGTGGTATAGGTCATGTTGTCGGGGTTGGCCCCGGCGGAGAACTGGCAGGCCAGGAGGGCCGCATTGAGATAGCGGTCTTGACCCGTCAGCGCGTGGGCCCGCAGCAGGGTGCGCGCCTTCGGTGCCCCTAGGCCGTTGCCCCAGCCCACCGGGGCGTAGGGGTGGGACTTGGCCCAGCCAAAGGCAGTGGTTTGGCCAGTTGCCATAGCGGCATCGGCTTCGGCCAGAAGCTCGGCTTGCAAATCTGTTTGCAGATCGGCATCAACCTGGTCGGCGGGCATGGAACCATAGAGAAAATCGATTTCCTGCCGGGGAGGGGCGACCAGGTGGTTGTCACGGGCATCGGCGGGGATGGCTGAGTGGGCGGCGAGGAAGCGATCGTGCCAGGCGCGATCGCCGCTCAGGCGATAGATCTCCAGGGCGGCCAGGGCGCGATCGGCCTCAATCCGATCGCCCACCCAGTCCAGGGCCTCAATGCCCTGGCAATGGCGGTCTTCGGCCCAGGTCCAGGCCGCCAGGGCGCTGTCGCGGTAGCCCTGGACCTGGTCGGGGGCGTAGGTGCCGAGTAGTCGGGCGGTGCGGGCGGCGACCCCAGCGTAGATGTAGCTGCTCCAGGGGTCGGGGGCATAGGCCATAATCGACAGCGACTCCTGCCAGCTGGTCTCGCCGCGCCTGGGATGCTCCTCCGACTCAATGCCGCCGCGAATTCCACCTTCAGGGGTTTGCAGACGGCGGAAGAAGTCAACGCCCCATAGCGCTTCGTCGAGCAGATCGGGGAGGTCGTTATCGGACTCTGGAATGTTGAGGGCCAGTTCCATCGGCTGGGGGAACAGTTCGATCAGCTCGAGTAACCAGCGGGCTACCTCCAGGTGCTGAATGCGGCGGTCCCAGTCGCCCGCATCGAAGTAACCGCCCCAGGCATTGTCGACCGGAATCGTCGTTTTGCCTTTGACCAGGTTGGCAAAGTTGCCTTCATCGGTGCCCTGGGCGTTGAGGCCGTTGCCCGTGTCCATCAGCCCTGTGTTCGAATGGTAGACGGTGACCCCATCGTCGGGATGGAAGGGGCGGGGACGTACCACATCGGTGTAGGGGGGACCCAGGGCAATGCCGCTGCGCTGGTGATAAAACCCCCGAGCGGCCAGGTAAAAAGCCTGCTGCCAGGCATCCTCGGCGACGGCAAAGGGGTGGGAGCAGCCCACAGTGTCGACGCAGAGGCGATAGCGACCGGGCCGGTCGAGGGTGCTAAAGTCGAGTTCGTCAACGTCGGCGAGGGTATAGGTGCGATCGCGGGGGTCTTCGATGTCGCCGCTGTGGTGGCGGCGTTGGGCCTGCCCGGTGAATACGGCCTGATCGGTGGCTTCGTCGATCACCCGAAACGGTAGGCCCTCCGGGTAACTCAGTCCGCCCCCTGTTCCCATCCAGGTCGATAAAAAGCCAACTTTGAGCGAATCGTCGGGGCGAAAACCCACCGCTGAGACATGGACGGCCTCACTCAGCTGGTGTTCGGGCTGGTAGGTTAGCCTCAACGGGGGCAAATTTTGTCCGACCGACTGAATTTGATAGGTTTGTCCCGGCGACAGGGGAGCTGGCAGGCGCAAGTAAAAGCGATGCTCCATCGCCCAGCGCAAATTGCCACGGCGGTCTATGCGGGCCAGATCCACGGGTTTACTCTTGCGGTACACCTCCACGGGGGGAGTAGACTGCCGATAACCAGGGGCGTTCCCGGACTGTATGCGGTAGCTGCGGGGTTGGCTGGCGCGATTGGCGTTAAACGGGGTGTCAATAAATCGATCGAATCCGTAAAGGATGTCTTGGCTGGGACTAACCAGCGTTCCCAGGGCTTCCCCCTGCCGAATGAGCCAGGTGTTAAAGCCTTCGGTTTCCAGTCGGTCTTGGGGCTGAGGCTGGTAAGGAACCTGGCGGGCGTGGATTACTTCTCCCTGGTGCACGGTAATCTCTACCACCTCAGGACTGACCACGGCTATGCTCACCTCGGGTTGATCGGCGCTGGCGTTGGGCAGACGCCCCAATGTGCCTGTGCCACAGGCTAC
This sequence comes from Leptolyngbya sp. KIOST-1, assembly GCF_000763385.1. NCBI lineage: Bacteria > Bacillati > Cyanobacteriota > Cyanophyceae > Leptolyngbyales > Leptolyngbyaceae > Leptolyngbya > Leptolyngbya sp. KIOST-1. The sequence continues at coordinate 2,479,724 of NZ_JQFA01000002.1, read as the reverse complement.
CGCAAAAGCCAGTAGACCCAGCCACAGCGCTACCCGACGCGGCCAGCGATTGATTGCGAACCCCATGCTTTAAATCCTCTTCTCGGCCATTTCCCTGACGCGGTTGGGCTTGCCCCAGCTTGAACCCGGGGGTTGGCCCAACGCTCTCGGGCGATCGTAGCCACTCCTGAACAAGGGTGTGGGGAGGCTTTAGAAGAGCTAACCAAAGTTTTACGGCAGCTAAACAATTGGGGCTTTGCTTCATGAAAAGTGAGCTAATATCTAAGCCGATTCAGCCCCTCAAGAGCCGCTTGAAGCGACATTTTGAAGCTTGAGAGCCAATTTTTAGGCTCAAATGGGACATGTTGGGGAGCTGGAGTTGATGTAGTCAATGGCCCGCGATCGCCATCGGAGCGGGCCCAACTTCGGACCAAGCGCCGAGCTAACTTCTGTGGTACGGGGGAGATCGACCCAATTGCGGCTAAGGCAGTTTTTTTCGGGAGTGGTCAGTATAGCCGGGGTGTGTCTGTTGGGCAGCCTGCCGGCAAAAGCCAGCGCGCGGCTCCAGGCCTGGCAGTTTGACCCCGGCCAGAACCGCCTTGTCTTCACCACCGAGAGCAGCGTAGAGCCACAGGTCAGCCTGTGGCCTAGCCATCAGCTGGTCATTGATCTGCCCGGTATCGTGTCAAATGATGCCCTGGGCGATCAGTTCATTGGCGGTACGGTGCAGGCGGTACGGGTGATTCAGGCCGACGCCCACACCACCCGCCTGGTGCTGGATCTCAGCCCCGATTACAACCTGGACCCCAAGCAGGTCAAAGTGTGGGGTATGACCGCCCAACAGTGGGTTGTCCAGCTGCCGGGTAGCCTTGGCGCGATCGCCGGTGGAGACTTTCCCAACAGTCCATTGACCATTCCCGATCTCTCGAAGGCGGCGACCCTGCGCCCCTTAACAACCGTAGGGGCCGAGCCGCTGCCGCCCTTGATCAGCCGCAATCAGGTCAACCCGGCAGCGGTCAGGGCCACGGCCACGGTGCTGCGAGGGGTTCAGGCGACCGCCGAGGGGTTTTTCATCCCCACGGCTGGAGCGGCCCCCCAGGTGCAGGTCTACCGCACCCGCGATGCCAACCAGGCGCGACAAATTGTGATCGATCTGCTGGATGCGGCGATCGCCCAGGGGCTGTCCGCCGAGGCCCTGCCCCAGGGGCGCTACGGGGTTCACCGCTGGAGCCTGACTCAGTTTGCCACCGCGCCCCCCGCCGTGCGCGTTACCCTGACCCTGGACGGGTATAGCCCCGACTGGCAGATTACGCCCCTGGCCAATGGCGGCATTTGGCTGACCCCCATCGGCGTTGCCCCCAGCCAGATTGCCGCACCGCCCACAACGGTAGTGCTGCCGGTGATCAACTCAGCGGCAGCACCAGCGCCCGTGCACCACGCCGTAGCACCTCCGGCGGTGGCGAGTCCAGCCCCTCAGCCGGTAGTCACAGCCCAGCGGCCCAACCGGGGCCAAGTGCTGGTCATGCTCGACCCCGGCCACGGTGGGGCCGACCCTGGGGCCGTTGGCATTGGCGGTCTGCAGGAAAAAGGCGTGGTGCTGGCGGTGGCCCAGCATACGGCGGCGGCGCTTCAGGCTCAGGGCATCGCGGTACAGATGACGCGCCAGAGCGATCAAACGGTGGATTTGCAGCCCCGGGCCACTATGGCTGAGGCCGCCCGAGCGACGGTCTTTGTCAGCATTCACGCCAACGCGATCAGCATGCAGCGCTCGGAGGTCAACGGTTTGGAGACCTACTACTACTCGGAGGCGGGGCGGGTGCTGGCCACCGCCCTACAAAATCAGGTCTTGAGTACCCTGGCCATGAACGATCGCGGCGTGCGCCAGGCCCGGTTTTTAGTGCTGCGGCGGACCTCTATGCCCTCAGCCCTGATCGAAATTGGCTTTGTCACCGGGGCCATCGATGCACCCAAGCTGCGCGACCCCCGCTGGCAGGCCCAGATGGGCCAGGCGATCGCCCAGGGGATTGTCAACTACCTAAACGGTCGCCCCTAGGGCTCTGTCAAACCTAAGTTTGTAGGTTAGGTGGTGCGTTAGCAGAACCCAACAAGGCTAACTAGGGGCTGTAACCCTTACTTTTTGAGCGGTTAGCAGCCCATTGATGACAGCCCCTAGGATTTCTGGCGCGGTTTGGCGGGAAAGTGCAGCACCAGAATGTTGGTATCCCAGTTGGCGCGAACGATGGCTTCGGGCTCGCGACCCAGGGCAGACTGGCCAACAATGTGGGTGCTGGCGATGAGAACCAGCAGGGTGTTGGGCTGAACTGCCTCGGTGACGCGCTTGACCGTGTTGCCATGCACCAACTGTGCTGAGATGTCCTTCTCCTGGAGTAGGGCCGTGAGCTTGCGATCGCGGGCCGAGCTAACGGCCACTTGCACGACATGCAGGGGAGCCTTGAGCTCTTCGGCCAGGGACTGGGTGATCGGTAGGGTCTTTTTGATCTGGCCCAGGCTCGCCTGCCGACCGGTAATCGCCAGCACCACCTTTTCGGTATTCTCGATCGGCTGTGGAAAGCGGCTGATCAACACTGGAATGGTGGCCGATCGCACGATGGTATCGATAACGCTGCCAAAGAAATTTTCCTGATAGGTCGAAAAGCCCTTCCACCCGCAGATCAGCAGGTCAGCATTGCGCTCTTGAATGGTGCGCAAAATGCCCAAAGCAATGGAGTCGTCAATGCGGCCAATGGTTTCGACCGGAATTGCGGCGGCATGGGCAATGGTTTCGGCGGTATCGAGCAGCCGTTCCTGGCGGTTTTTGTCGGCCTCTGCAATGGGCTGGTTGCGGTCGGGCAGCACATGCAGGGGCAGCAGCGTCCCCCCAACCCGCTTGGTCAGAATAATCGCCAGCTGCAGCAGATTGTCCTCGGTGCTAGGGTTTGCCACTGGAATCAAAACGCGCTTGCCCAACAGCAGCACGGCTGGGGCCTGCTGGTCACTGGCCGGGGCCGGGGCCGCCTCAACGGACTGAGTCTGAAGCTGACCACCCCAGCGGGCCACCACCCACGGCGACAACACGCAGCTGACCAGAATCATCAGAATGATGGCATTGACCACCACCTCGTCTACCAGGCCAATGTCAAAGGCAATGGTGATGGCGGCCAGGGTAGAGGCCGCCTGGGCCATGGATAGGCCAAACATCACCATGGTGCTGGGAAACGGCCACTTGAACCAGCGGGCAGATCCCCAGGCGGCCAGAAACTTACTGAGGAGCTCAGCCAGCACGATGATGGCGACTAAGACCAGCGACTGGGGCTCGCGGAGCAAAATCAGCGGATCTACCAGCATGCCCACCGAAATCAGAAAGATGGGCACAAACAGGGTATTACCAATAAACTGGACCCGGTTCATCAGCGGGCTGAGGCGAGGGATGATCTGAGTGATGGCCACCCCCGCCAAAAAAGCCCCTACAATCGGTTCGATTTCGATCAGGCTGGCCAGGTAGGAGGCGACAAAGAGGGCCGCCAGCACAAACGTAAACTCAGCCCCCTCATCGTGGCCAAATTTTTTAAAAAACCAGCGGCCCAGCCTGGGCACCCCCCACAGCACCGCAAAGGTATAGATCGTCAGGGCCGGAATTAAAAACAGCCAAAAGCCCAGGGTTAGATCGCCCTGGTCGGCCTTGACCACCACCGCCAGCACCAGCAGCGCCAGTACGTTGGTGATTAGCGTGGCTCCCAGAGTAGCGGTGGAGGAGGGGTGTCGCATGATGCCCAGTTTGTTGAGCACCGGCAGCGCCACCAGGGTGTGAGAGGCCAAGCAGGATGCCACCAGCACCGCCGCCCAAAAACCGTAGCCCAAAGCCACCATCACCCCGGTGCCGATCACCATGGGCACAACGAAGGTAGCCAGACCAAAAATAATGGGTTTGTCGGCGTTGCGCTTGAGGTCATCGAGGCTGGTTTCAAGTCCGCCCAAGAACATCAGGAACAATAGCCCGATGGTGCCCAGCAAGACAATGGTGCTATCGCGCTCTAAAATGCCCAGGCCGTAAGGGCCAACTAAAACCCCGGCCAAAATCAGGCCAATAATGCCCGGTAGCCGCAGCCGTTCAACTAATAGGGGGGCCACCAGCATGATCGCCAAAATGGTCAGAAAGATAGCGACCGGATCGGTAATCGGCTCCTGCAAAATTTGCCCCAGGGGCAGGGGAACGACCTTAGCAAGGGTTCCTGACGCGGCGATCGCCGCAAAAAAATCCAACCCGAAATGCGTCATAACCTGCTTGGTAGGGAGCTGCTTTGAAATACCCAATCTATATCACCATCCAGAGGCTAGGCCGCCAACCTGCCTGGGGAAATAGATGATAGTCGATGGTGTTGACCTTACCTTATCTGCTAACCACGGGCTGGGGAGTAACTCCAGTATCGCCGTAGAACTCCCCACTGGATTCAGCAGAGAGTTCTGCTAACAGAGCCAGCAGTTCCCGCTCAAAGGCGACCTGGGCCCGGTTGGTTCGGCCACCGATATAGACGGTCTCCCCCTGCTCCAGAGCCCACACCTGGGAGTGGGAGACATAGCTCATGATCACCCCCAACATCAGCAGGCCAAAGCCGCCATAAACGAGGGGAATGCCGGGGTCGGCCTTGATCTGAAGACCGGTACTGCCGACAACATCCACCAGTGTTAGCGTCACCCCGTTAATTTCCGCAGCCATACCCTGGCGCACAGTGGAGATCAGCTGTCCGGCATTGTCATAGATCAGGACCGATCCCTGCAGGTCGCTGGCTAGCAGCGTAACCCCTGCGCTCAGGTCGGGTTTGGTGGGTAGCCAGGTGCCCCAAAACCTGGGGCCGTCATTGTCCAGCAGCTGCATGGGCAGTTGCAGAATGGGGCTGTTGTTGAGCTTTACCCGCACCGCCGCAATGCCCCAGTCAGCCTGGTAGAGGGTCACTCCCCGGTGCCGCAGCGGCTCGTTGACGTAAATGGTTTTGCGATCGATCTCGGTCCCCGCCAGGTCCAGCACGGACAGATCGGAGTAGAACTGGTCAATGGTGCCTTCGGGGGTGTAGTCGATCCAGAATCGGTTGACTCGCACCGCCCAGTCCTTGGGAATTTGAGCCGCCGCCCAGGGGCCAGCATCGAAGACATTGCGAATCTGAAAGGTCTCGCCACTGGGCACGATTTCCTGGGCAAAGAAGCCGGTCATGGCTCCCCAGATCGACCCCAGCAGAATGAGAATCATGCTGGCGTGGACCACAATCGGGCCAATGCGCCCCACGATTCCCTTGCGCCCGTAAAGCTGGGGGCCATCCTGAAACACCCGATAGCGCCGCTGGGTCAGCCGCATTGAGAGGGTAGCCAGGTCGGTGGCGGAAAGCTCAGCGCTGAGGGCTAGCTTTTGGAACTGGCGCGGTTGGGTGTAGTACTTCCACCGTTGGGCTGCCCCCAGCGCCGGAAACTGCCGGGTAAAGGTGCAGGCCACCAGGCTGGCCCCAAAGACGATCAGCAAGGCCAAAAACCACCAGGTGCGATAGACGTGATCCAGTCCGGCGGTCAAAATCACTTTCCAGCTCAAAAAGCCAAACAGGGCCGGATCGGTGGGGTAGTTAGCCTGGTAGAACTCGAGGGTTTGCCCCTGCTCAATCACGGTGCCGCTGACGCTGAATGCGGCGATCGCAAGCAACAGGAGAATCGCCAACCGTAAATCGGCCAACAGCGGCAGCAGGTCTTGGCGAAAGTAGTCGCGCAACCCGTTCCAGAGGGAATCGTTTGGAGTGTCAGATCGAGTCATAGTATCCCTCGTATCCCAAAACAGGTCAGCTTAGAACCGTGACATGAGGCCTAAGAGTATTCCATCTAAAAAGTATTCCATCTAAATAAACGTCCCCTTTGAGGTCGCAAACTCGGCCCGCTGGGCCTGTTGGTGTAAAACCCTGGAAAGTATTTAGCTGGAACACTTTAAACCAGAGTAGACGGCAGCAGCCGCGACAGCAGCGAAAAGACACCAAACCCCAACAGCAGCGCTCCGCTGGCGGGGGTCACCCAACTCGACCACTGGCGCAACGCCAGCAGTCGCCTGAGACTGGCGGTAAAGGTGCCAGCCAGCACCAGCGGCGCAACGTAGCCTGTGGCATAGGCCAGCAGCAGGGCACTGCCTAGGAGCGGATCTTGGGTGGCGGAAATCCAGGCCAACAGGGTGGCCAGCACCGGGGTACTACAGGGCGATGCCACAATGCCAAAGGTTAGACCCAGGGCGTAGGCGCGCAGCCAGGGGGGCAGGTTGAGGCTGTCGAAACTGGGGCCAGCCCCGGCGGGTAGGGCCAAAGGCACCACCCCCAGCAGGTTTAAGCCCATGACGATGGCCACTAAACTCACGATTAGGGGAAGCCCCCAGGCCACCTGGCCGTAGACCAGGCCAAACAGACCGGCCCCCAGACCCAGCAGCGCCAGGGTTGTGGCTAGCCCCAGCGCAAAGGCGAGCGATCGCAGAAGGGTATCTCCTCTGCGATCGCTCGCGTAGCCCCCCATATACCCCACCATGATGGGCAGCATGGATAGCAGACAGGGCGACAGGCTCGTCAGTAGACCGGCCACCCCCACCACAGACAGGCTCACCCAAGACACATGGGTGAGCTGATCATTCACCAGTTGGTTAGCCCACTGGGCCAGATCGTACAGATAGAGCTGGAGGGTTTGGAACATCGACCGACGGCTGGAATGCAGAAGCATCCACTATTGTAACAATCCTTCAACCCACTCTCAGAACCCAGCTTCAGGAAAGCAGATGGCCGCCATCCATCACGCGTAGCGACACCCCTTCCCGGAGCTTAGGTTTTGCCCTGTCCTGGATTGCTACTGGCTCGGTCAGGTTAATTTCTCGCGCCGCCCGCACCAGCAAAGCCGCCGTCGCCAGGCTGGCTACCATCGAGCTACCCCCGTAGCTCAGCAGTGGGAAGGGCAGCCCCGTCGTCGGCAATACCCCCGTGGCCACCCCCATATTCAACAGAGACTGGCCCACCAAAACCACCATCGCCCCCACCGCCACCAGCCGATGGAGCGGATGCTGCAACCGTAGGGCTACCAGCAGGGCTACGGAGGCATAACCAGCCAGCAGCATCAGCAGTACCAGACACCCTACAAAGCCAAACTCCTCAGCAAACACCGCAAATATAAAATCGGTGTACTGAATGGGCAGGGAATACAGCTTCTGCTGCGATAACCCAAACCCCTGCCCCCACAATCCCCCAGACCCAATCGCCAGCAAGCTCTGCACCAGCTGATAGCCCTGGTCCCCCGGATCGGCCCAGGGATTTAGAAACGAAACAATTCGCTGGCGCTGATAGGTCTTGAGGCTAATGCTGATCCCGGCGGTCAGTAGCCCTCCGCCAGCGGTCAGCCACAGGTAGGTGTAGGGAAGCCCAGCCGCTAGGGCAATCAGCCAGAGCGTCAGCCCACAAATGGCCGCTGTACTCAAGTTGGGCTGCATTAATATCAGCCCCAGAATGGCCGTAAAGACACCCAGCCAGGTGAGACGAGTGGCCCAGGTGAGCTGTGGCCAACGCCCGAACAGCCGCGCCCCCTGCAAAACCAGGCAGGGTTTAATCAGCTCCGATGGCTGAATCATGAATGGTCCCAGGGGCAGCCAGCGGGTCGCCCCATTGACCGTCACGCCCAGAGTAGGAATCAGAGTTAGAGCCACCAGCCCCACCAGGATCAGGAGTACAATGCCTGACCCTTTAAGCAAACGATCCAGGGACGTGTGCACAATCCGATTGAAAACTACCAGACCAATGACGGCCCAGAGCAACTGCACCATGACGTAGTGCAGGCCATAACCGTGCTCTGCCACCGCCACGGCATAGGAGGCGGAAAACAGAATCAGTAGCCCGCCTCCCAGCCAGATAAAGGTGAGCCACCGTAACCAGCGCGCCTCCGCCGACCACTGCGCTACCGTGGAGTCAACCCATGGAACCAATCGAGCAAAATTCACCCTGCTACCCCGCGTGCCCAAGGGCCAACTCTTTCAAGGGCCAAGTATAGCGGAGCCGGCAATTTTTGGTGATTGTTGAGCTGACTAAGAATTACAAAGGTTATTCCTTATAAAACACAACGGCAGGGCTAGCCCCTAGGCCCACCCTGCACGTATCGCAGCATTGAAAATGCAGTAAAAATTTTTGTCAAATGCTCTGCTCTGGACGCTTGGGGAACGCCCCCAGACGTTAGCGAGTTATAGCAGACCAGTGTTGGCCCCTTGCCGCCCCGTCGCCAACTCAACCTTAACGATTTTGCCACCCATTTTTTGAATCCGCTGCTGCTCTTTGAACCAGTTCTCGTAGGGTACCAGCTTGGTAAAAAAGGTATTTTGAAGTTCGCGCTGGGTCCGAATCCTGGTTTGGCTGGGAACACAGGCGGTGACTTTAAACATGCGCATGGCCAAAAACTCTCCTGCTATCTCACTGGACAGACGTAAACACTGAAAAGCCAGAGTCGAAAGTCAATGCTAGGGACAGCAGGAAGACAATACAGCACAACCCAGTGTCCTCAACACTCACCCCTGACTCTGGCCTAGGTGCGCTTTAGCCACAGGCCAAAGCGCTATGGATGAGCCTGGACTAGCTCAAACCAGAGCAGATGTAGTCGAAGTAAACGCCCATTTCCTTACCGGCATCAGCGCCCACCAGGCTGGCGGTCACTTCTTTCATGGCTTGGATGGAGTTGACGGTAGCACCGATGGGTACACCCAGGGAGTTGTAGGTTTCCTTCAGACCGTTGAGCACGCGCTCATCCAGAATGGAGGGATCCCCAGCCAGCATGGCGTAGGTGGCGTAGCGGAGGTAGTAGTCGAGGTCGCGAATGCAGGCGGCATAGCGACGGGTGGTGTACATGTTGCCACCGGGGCGGGTGATATCGGAGTACAGCAGGGACTTAGCCACGGCTTCCTTCACGATTTCAGCGGCGTTAGCGCTGATGGTGCTGGCGGCACGCACCCGCAGTTCACCGGTCTGGAAGTAAGCCTTGAGCTTGTCGAGGGCGGACCCGTCCAGGTACTTGCCCTGCACGTCGGAGGAATTGATAACAGAAGTAATTGCGTCTTGCATGGGTGAAGCTTCCTTAGAACTGACGTAATCTCAACAACGAATCGACGGAGTAGCGCAGCGGCGACTACTGCATAGCGCCGACAACATAGTCGAAGTAGGATGCGGCTTCAGCAGCATCGTCGCTGGACAGCAGCCCGGTGGCGACAGCCTTCATAGAGCGCACAGCCTCAGCTACGGCGGGAATGGGGGTGCCCAGGGAGTTGTACATTTCGCGCACGCCCACCAGACCGATTTCTTCGATGGGGGTGACATCACCAGCGACCACACCGTAGGTGATCAGACGCAGGTAGTAGTCCATATCGCGCAGGCAGGTGGCAGTCATTTCTTCGCCGTAGGCATTGCCACCGGGAGAAACAACGTCGGGGCGCTTTTGGAACAGCTGGTTGCCGGCTTCCTTAACGATGCGCTCGCGGGATTCGGTCAGCACCTGAGCAATCCGCAGACGGCGCTCGCCAGAGGTAACAAAACCTTTGATGCGATCCAGTTCACCAGGGCTGAGGTAGCGAGCCTCAGCGTCGGCATTCACGATTGACTTCGTGACAATACTCATTGATGGATTCCTCCGAAAAATATGACCAGGTGGTATGAAACTGGCATTTAAGGGTGCAGGGCCAGAGCCAACTCTAAACAGAACCTCAGATCTGGCGGCCTTCCCGATTAATTGTCCGGTATCGTGTCAGCCTTCTTCAAAGCAGCGAAATATTTTGTAACAGTTTCCCTCAGATTCTGTAAGGGCTGATGGCAAGGCCTTCCTGAGGCCCTGGCCCAGATCCAAAGCTTCAAAAAACTGTAAACCGGAGACTGTTTAGCATCCGGCTTTAATATTTCGCAACAAGTTTGCAGGTCTCGGGGCAGAGTCGCTGTCTTAGGTTGAAAAAATCGGCTAACTCCCAGCTATCTGCTTATCCACGAATACCGTTATCCACAAAGCCGGCGCACGGCTATACCGCCACCGCCGCTAGCCAAGCCAGCTAACGGCATGGGGACAGCTACAAGCCATCCCCATGCCGAGCGGAACCTAGGCGCGACGATAGGGCACGCCCTGCTCGCCGAAGTAGCGCAGGTACTCAGCGGAGTCGAGCATAGCTTCGGCAACGGCCATTGCGCCCTGCCGGGATGCGATCGCCCCGTATTCAGCCCCATCCTCCAGGGTGCGGCCCAGCAGCTGACGACCCATGATCGTCACCAGCTTCGCCGTTGGGTAGGCGGACACAAACCGCTCCTGGTAGGCGGGGGACTGCACCAGCTGGCGAATGAACTCGCGCAGGGTGATGCGATCGCGTTTCACCAGGGCTTCAGCGTCAGCCAGTCGCCACTCAGCCGGAATGTCTCCGGCAGGCAGCACCATGACCTGGCGATAGACTGCCGCCAACACCTGGTCGACCTGCTCCGCACTGGCCCCGGGCTGATGCCGATAGAAGCGGGTAGTCAAGCCGGCTGTCGCCGCCTCTGTCTCCACCGCAGCCCGCTCCACCGAGGCCCGCCCTACCGAAGCCGCCAGCTTGGCATTGGCGGCCTCCTGGGAGGCGACGGCCCCTGCCATCAGGGGCATATCGGCAGCATCGAGATCCGTAGAGGCACTGCTGAAGCTAGGTACGATCAGATCGCGGTTTTGCTTCGTCAGGCGGTTGTACAGCTTCTCGGTGTTCGGGAAGTTGGCCGCTGGCAGGGTGGGATAGCGGCGATAGGGGACCGTGTCTTCGCCAAAGTTTTCGGCGTACTCAGGGGTGTTGAGCATGGCTCGAATGAACCCGCGAATGCCCTCGCTGGCTAACACCTGGTTGTACTTGCGAATTTCGGCCTGATCCATGGGAGCGCGACCCAGGAAGTGCTTGGTACCAAACTCAATCACCTGGGTGTTGGGATAGGGCGCATAGAACTCTTTGATGTAGAGCGTTGAGCAGCCCAGCCCTTCAATGAACTCCTTCAGGTTGATTTCGCCGTTACCCAGTTTGCTCTCCAGGGCAGTGAACTCGCTCTTAACGATGTAGGGGGCGATGTCACGCTCGAAGATCTGGCGATAGGCCGCGGCGGTTACCAGCTTGAGGTTAGGCTTGTCGGCCAGAGAGGTGAGCTTGAAGATCTTGGTCTGCTGCCGCTGGCGGTTAACCCCCTGGGCCAGACGACGCTGGACGTCGGGGATAGCCCGTTCTTCGGAAACTGAACCCAGCTCTACAAAGCGAGGAACGCTGGTGTCTGCCACCGGCACCATGCCTTTCTCAGCCAGGCTACCCGCCCGCATACTGCGCAGAGACAGCCCTTTGGGCGTCAGGTAGCGCTCGTAGGGAACGGTATCTTCCCCAAAGGCTTCGTTGTACTCCTGGCTGTCGATAATTGCGTCGACCAGGGCGTAGAACCCTTTCTTGGCGCAGATGTCGAAGTAGGCGTTGGTCTCGTTGCGACCGTAGGTGGGGCGGCCCAGCAGGCGGCGGTGAATGTATTCCACTGCCTTCATCACGTACAGCGATGACCAGTAGGTCTTGCGGAAGGCTTCGGACTTGGCGATCGCCCGAATGAACTCCTTCATGGAGATTTCGCCGTTCTCCAGCTTAATCTCGGCAACCTTAGAGCGCTGACCTGAGTACACCTCGCGGCCAAACACCTGCCGATAGGCAGCGCTGATTACGGCCTGGGTCGAGCTTTCGGAGTACCGGATGCTGTTCTTGGTGTTTCCGGTTCTGGGCACCTGATCCAGCTTGAACACTTTTGCCCCCAGGGAACCGGGATTCTCGGGTCGGGCCGCAGGGTTGCTCAGCTGGTTGTTGATGCCAGGCCCCCGGTGGATCAAAATCCGTCGGGTATCTTTGTTGAAGAACGCTGGCGTCGCGCTGACGTTACGGGTTTCCTTGGGGAAGATGGCGCCAAACTGGATCTCCAGCGGATCGTTGCCCGATCCGTAGGGATGCTGGTCGGGCAGAGGCTGCTCGTAGGCCGCAAACAGCGTAATAAACTGCGGCTTTTTGCGGAAGGGGGCGCTGTAGTTAAATAGCTCAAACTGGGGCCCCCAGTTGCGGCATTCCTGGGCTTCCTGGCCCAGGCCGCGCAGGTAGGGCACCGTCTCTTCGCCGAAGTAGTCGGCGTACTCCTTGGAGTCAACCAGGGCATCGACTAGGGCCGCAAGGCCGCCGCTGGACACGATGGCAAAGTAGTCGCGCACCTCTTCGCGGGAGCTGGGGGCACGGCCCAGAATATGGCGAAAAGCTAGCTCCAGAGCCCGGCTATTAATGTAAGGGTCAAAGAAGTTCTTGCGATACAGCGGTGATTTGGCCAGACGGCGCACAAACTCCTTCATAGAGATTTCGCCGTTCTTGACCTTCGACTCCAGGTCGGAGACCGAGAGGGAGTAGGCACGGGTAATGTCGCGCTCAAAGACCTGTCGGTAGGCGGCTTTCACCACGTCATTTTTCTCGACCGCCGAGAGACCCGGCTTCATGGCGTACTTGGGCCGTCGCTCAGCGGCATTGAAATAGATCTGAGGCAGCTCCAGACCCTGGAGGTCGGAAGAAGGACGCTGGCGCAGCTTGTTGGATGGGGTTGGCGCTTTAAATTCGCTCAACAGCACGTCGAAATACTGGCTGACGATGCCCTGGGCCTCGTCATCACCGCTGACATAGCGTAGGGAGCCCGCCTTCATGGTTTGAATGGCCACGATGGTGGCAGCCGAAGAGCAGGCGTTTTCAATGATTTCCCGCAGCCCCCGCACGTTGACGGAAATGATGTTGGGATCGCCCGCCACAATGGCGTAGGTCACGTAGCGCAGGAACCAGCTCATGTCGCGCAGCGACTTGGTCATATTGCTGGGGCCGTAGCGCGACACGCTGATGGGGCGGAACCCAGGCGGAACCGGACCCGAGGGCGTAGAGCTGAAGAGATTTTGGAACAGGCCACCGCCACCGCTTTCGATGAAGGTTGAGGTGCCCAGCCGGGAAGCCTCGGTTTCATCTAAAACGGTGCCGGCCCGAGTTTTTTCGACCGGTGATTCGCTTTCGACCCGCTCCAGGTAGGCCAGGGGGGACCCCCCAGTAAAGATGCGGTTGGCCGCCTGGGAGACAATTAACTCAGAGTAGCGGGTCAAAATCTCAGCAATCTGAACCCGCTTCAGGCCGGAATTAAAAAAGCCCGACAGCTCCTCTAGCTCCCCTCGGCCCATGTAGCGGTCTTGCTGCTCGGCCTGGGAAATTGTGGCCACCGGCAGAGTTTGGTAGAGCTGGGGCCGCGCCGGTGCACTTCCACCACTTGCTTTAACACTCATGCGTTTTCAAAGGCTCCCTATGCGGACAATGACGGCATCAAATTAAAGAATCTATTCAATCGGTACGGTGCAGGACTTTGGCCTGTGCCAGGGGCACCGATCGGGCAGTCTCCCTGAACCAGCGTAAAATCACTGAACCCGTTTGAAGGTAAAGCGTTGTTAACCTCACCTACTGGGCACCCAAGCCGGGCACCGAATGCAGTATCTATAGATGGCGGGGCTATAGCTGACCTGAAATCAGATTAAACCGTTTCAGGACAGCAACACAGATTGTTAAAAACTGTGTAACATCCCACCCTGCAAATGCCTTTGGTCATCATAGAGGATGGCCACTACACCCCTGAGAGGGTGGATAAGTTTTGTAACGTTTCGTGATAAAGCTGAGGTTTCAGAGGCTTGAAGGCTACTTCTGGACAAGGTTTGCTCTGCTAGTCAACGGTAACGTTTGAGGTGAACTGAACTGCCTGTGAACCAAAAGATATATAGATGTAGTTATGGACGACCCGACCACAACCCAAACCGTCAGCGATGCGGTAGCCCGCCTTTACAACACCTATCCGTTTCCCCCAGAACCCATTCTGGATCAGGCTCCGCCGGGGTATAACTGGCGCTGGTACTGGCCCACGGTACACAGTTTTTGTACCGGGGCCGCCCCAGCCTCGGGTGCGGTACGGGTGCTGGATGCAGGCTGTGGGACTGGAGTCAGCACTGAGTACATCGCTCACCTCAATCCCCAGGCCGAGGTGCTGGGCATTGATCTGAGCGATCGCGCGATCGCCACCGCCACCCAGCGCTGCCAGTCCTCCGGAGCCACCAACGTCCGGTTTCGCCAGCTCAGCATCTACGACGTCGACCAGCTTGAGGGAGACTTTGACTGGATCAACTGCGTTGGTGTTATCCACCACATGCCCGATCCGCTGCGGGGGCTGCAGGCGCTGGCGACAAAACTGGCCCCCGGTGGGTTTATCCATCTATTTGTGTACGCCGCCATTGGTCGCTGGGAAATTTCGCTGATGCAGCGGGCGATCGCCCTTGTCCAGGGCCGCCAGCGGGGCGACTACCGCGACGGCGTGCAGGTGGGGCGACAGCTTTTTGCCAGCCTGCCGGAGGGCAACCGCCTCAAGCAGCGGGAGCGCGATCGCTGGGCCATGGAGAACCAGCGCGACGAGTGCTTTGCCGACATGTACGTGCATCCGCAGGAAGTGGACTACACCCTCGACAGTCTGTTCGAGCTAATCGACCAGTCGGGCCTGGAGTTTGTCGGCTTCTCCAACCCCGAGGTGTGGCAGCTCGATCGCCTGCTGGCCGCAGACCCCGCCCTGCTGGAGCGCGCCCGGCAGCTACCCCAACCGGACCAGTATCGGCTGATCGAACTACTCGACCCGGAAATCACCCACTTTGAGTGGTTTCTGGCTCGACCGCCCTACCCCCGGTGGAACTGGGAAGACAATGCCGCCCTGCTGGCCGCAGTCCCCACCCGCAACCCCTGCATGGAGGGCTGGCCCAGCCAGAGCATTTTTGATCAAAACTATCAGTTCGTCACGCTGACCCCCCAGGAGGTCGACTTTCTCAAGGCTTGCGACCATCACAACGGCTCCGGCTCAGGGCAACCCCCCGCCACCGTGGCCGATCTAGTGGCAGAATCCGGATTTACCCTGCAGGACGTCCAGCAAATGCAGCAGCGACAGCTGATTCTGCTGCGCTAATCGCGGTGGATATCAGCAGCGGCGATCGGACGATGGGCGATTTACTTTTGAGAAGGGTCTATTAAGTATTATTGCCGTGATATGATCTGCAATGGCCTGCACGAGCGGGCTAAACCCTTTAACGGCTAAGGATTAGGCGCTTTCGTGGCCCCATTGCCCTCCGAACACACCGACTCTACTGCTCCGGCAGAGGTAGGCCCAGGTCAGACCAGCGGTCCTGGGCTGGGCCCAGCCTCAGAAAATGCTATGGCAGAGTACTACCAGCTGCAGCAAAACCTGCTGCTCACCACCCTGGCTTTTACCGGTGTGATCTTTGTCTCCGTCTGGTTGGCCTATTCTCTCCCAATTGCTCTGAATTATTTAATAGGAGCGTGCGGTGGTGTGGTTTACTTGAGGATGTTGGCAAAAAGTGTGGCCAACATTGGGCGAGGCAGCCAAAAGTTAGGCAGTGGCCGATTGGCCCTTGTGGTCGGTCTGGTTTTAGTGGCTACCCAGTGGCAGCAGCTTCAGGTCGTACCCGTTTTTTTGGGATTTTTGACCTACAAGGGGGCGTTAATTGCTTACACCCTCTGGACTGCAGTGCTGCCTAAATCACCGTCGGAGTCTTACCAGGAGCCTGGTTCTCCTTAGATCGGTGGTTCCCTAGCATAGCATGCTTTTTCCTGGTAGGTCTGAAGGAGAAGTCGATTTAAGAGATGGCGCTCAATATGCTAATGATTCATCCCTTAGTCCTGGCAGAGCTAGAGGTTGGCCAGCATCTGTACTGGCAAATCGGAGGTCTCAAGCTTCACGGTCAGGTGTTTCTGACCTCGTGGTTTGTGATTGGCGTGCTGGTGCTGGTGTCGTTCCTGGCCACTCGCAACATTCAGCGGGTGCCCTCTGGCTTACAGAACTTCATGGAGTACGCCCTGGAGTTCATCCGTGACCTGGCCAAAAACCAGATTGGCGAAAAAGAGTATCGGCCCTGGGTGCCCTTTGTAGGCACACTGTTCCTATTCATTTTCGTCTCTAACTGGTCCGGGGCGCTGATTCCCTGGAAGCTAATTCACCTACCTTCAGGCGAGTTAGCCGCTCCCACCAACGACATTAACACCACCGTGGCCCTGGCCCTGTTGACGTCGTTGGCCTATTTCTACGCTGGGTTTAGCAAGCGCGGCTTGGGGTACTTTGCCAAGTACATCGAGCCTACGCCCATCTTGCTGCCCATCAACATTTTGGAAGATTTCACCAAGCCCCTCTCCCTCAGTTTCCGTCTGTTTGGAAACATCCTCGCCGATGAGCTGGTGGTCGCTGTGCTGGTTTTGCTGGTACCTCTTTTCGTACCGCTGCCGGTCATGGTTCTGGGTTTGTTCACCAGCGCGATTCAGGCGCTGATCTTTGCAACCCTGGCAGCGGCCTACATCGGTGAGGCCATCGAGGGGCATGGTGGTGAAGGGCATGAATGATCCCTGCGGGGGCATTCAGTTTGGCATTGGCTGGTAGGGCAGGTGCTGCCAGCCGACGTGGTCCTAGGGCCGCACTGACAAGAGACGCCAATCGAGCGTTGTCTACGACCTGATTAACGAGTTGTTGATTGTCCAAATCGAGGTAAGACATGGATCCTATTATTGCAGGCGCTTCCGTAATTGCAGCTGCTCTGGCTGTTGGTCTAGCCGCTATCGGCCCTGGTATTGGTCAAGGTAATGCAGCGGGTCAAGCGGTAGAAGGTATTGCTCGTCAGCCCGAGGCCGAAGGTAAGATTCGCGGCACCCTGCTGCTGAGCTTGGCCTTCATGGAAGCCCTGACTATCTACGGTCTGGTGGTTGCTCTGGTGCTACTGTTCGCCAACCCCTTCGCGTAGCCCTCCCTTGGATTGGGGATAGGTGAGCAACCTGTCCCCAATCCATCAGGTTCGCGATCTTCATCTTCGGAATTTCACTCCTTGGAAATTTCACCTTGTAGTGCTGGCCCTGGGCCGAGTAGAAGGGCATACCCACAATGATGAATTTTGTTTGGTTACTGGCGGTCGAGGCCGCTGAAACGGTTGAAGAGGGCGGCGGTCTGTTTGACCTCGACGCTACTCTGCCGCTGATGGCGGTTCAGTTTGTGCTGCTGGCGGTGGCGCTCAATGCGCTGTTTTATAAACCCCTGGGCAAAGTTTTAGACGAGCGCGACGGCTACATCAGTTCCAATCAGGTGGATGCGGCCGAGCGACTGGCAAAGGCTGAGCAGATTGCCCAGCAGTACCAGCAAGAGCTGGCCGAAACCCGTCGTCAGGCCCAAACGGTGATTGCTGAGGCTCAGGAAGAAGCCCAGAAGATTGCGGCCCAAACCGTTGCCTCGGCCCAGCAGGAGGCCCAGGCCCAGCGGGAGCAGGTCCAGCGGGAGCTGGACGAGCAGAAGAGCCAGGCCATGGCCACCCTGGAGCAACAGGTGGATGGCCTGAGCCGACAAATTTTAGACAAGCTGCTGGGTTCCTTGGCAGCCTAGGCTATTGGCGATGGAGGGGTGCCCTAGGCTCCCGGCATTGCCCGCGTCGTTGACGGAAAGTAGGGAATATGACTATTGGTTGGTTACTGGCGGCGGAAGGAAGTGGGTTTGGTGTGGATTTCAATATCCTTGAAACCAACCTGATTAATCTGGTCATTATTATTGGTGTGCTGTACTACTTTGGCGGCAAGTTTTTAGGGAACACCCTCTCGACTCGCCGGTCAGCGATTAAGACAGCCATTGTTGAGGCTGAGCAGCGCAAGCAGGAGGCCGCCGCCGCGCTAGCGGAGCAGCAGCAGAAGCTGGCCCAGGCTCAGGAGGAAGCTAAGCGAATTTTGGCCGAGGCCCAGACGACAGCGGAACGGACTCGGGGGGAAATACTGGCTCAATCTCAGGTCGATGTGGAGCGGATGAGAGCCACCGCCGCCCAGGACCTCAGCTCCCAGGAGACCCGGGTGATGCGGGAACTGCAGCAGCGCATTGCTGCCCTGGCGATCGAGCGCAGCGAAGCAGCCCTGCCTGGCCAGCTCAATGATGATCTGCAGCGGCGTCTGGTTGATTCCAGCATCGCCCTGCTCAAAGGAGAGTAGCCATGAACGACACAACACTGAGTTCTGAAATTGCCGGTCCCTACGCTAAGGCACTGATGTCGGTAGCTGACGACAACGGCGCTGTCGATCAGGTAGGCGGTGAAGTGGCTGAACTGCTGGATGTGCTGGCCAGCTCTGAAGATCTAGTGGCGTTTTTGGCCAATCCGCTGATGCCTGCTGAGGCTAAGAAAGCAGTAATGCGTCAGATCGCTGACGGCAAGGTCAGCGGCTTCGTCATGAACTTTCTCATGCTGCTGGTGGATCGCGGTCGAATTGCTTTTCTTCAGCCTGTGCTGCAGCAGTATCAATCCCTGCTGCGGGAGCGCAATCAGACCGTGCTGGCGGATGTGACGTCAGCTGTAGAGCTGTCTGAGGATCAGCAGAACGCGATTCGCGATCGCGTCAAGACCATGACCGGGGCCAACAGCGTCGAGCTGTCGATCGAGATCGACCCATCCCTGATTGGGGGTCTGGTGATCAAAGTGGGTTCTCAGGTGATCGATGCCAGCCTGCGAGGGCAGCTTCGTCGCATTGGCATGCAGCTGACGGCAACCGCCTAGTTGGCCCAAGTTTGCCCCGCTGTTGGGCAGTTTCTCTGACGTCTCGTGTTTATGTAGGTTTATCCAGAGCAAGTCCTATGGTTAGTATCAGACCTGACGAAATCAGCAGCATTATTAAGCAGCAAATCGAGCAGTACAACCAGGAGGTCAAGGTCTCCAATGTGGGTACGGTGCTGCAGGTGGGTGACGGGATTGCCCGCATCTACGGCCTTGAAACCGCCATGTCTGGCGAACTGCTGGAGTTTGAAGACGGCACGGTCGGCATTGCCCTCAACCTGGAGGAGGACAATGTCGGTGCGGTGCTGATGGGCGACGGCATCAATATTAAAGAGGGCAGCGCCGTCACCGCCACCGGCAAAATTGCGTCGGTGCCCGTAGGTGAGGCCATGCTGGGCCGCGTGGTGGACGCCCTGGCCCGCCCCATCGACGGCAAAGGGGATGCACAGACCACCGAAACTCGCCTGATCGAGTCTCCCGCCCCTGGGATTATTGCCCGTAAGTCGGTGTACGAGCCTCTGCAAACCGGCATTACCGCCATCGACGCGATGATTCCCATCGGTCGGGGTCAGCGGGAGCTGATTATTGGCGACCGCCAGACTGGCAAGACCGCGATCGCGATCGATACCATCCTCAACCAGAAATCTGAGGATGTGGTGTGCGTCTATGTGGCGATCGGTCAGAAAGCCGCGTCGGTGGCTCAGGTGGTGGATGTGCTGCGCGAGCGCGGTGCCCTCGACTACACCATTGTGGTGGCAGCTAATGCCAACGACCCGGCTCCGCTTCAGTATCTAGCTCCCTACACCGGTGCTAGCCTGGCCGAGTACTTTATGTATAAGGGCAAGGCCACGCTAATTATCTATGATGACCTCACCAAGCAGGCCCAAGCCTATCGCCAGATGTCCCTGCTGCTGCGTCGTCCGCCCGGTCGTGAGGCCTACCCCGGAGACGTGTTCTATCTGCACTCTCGCCTGCTGGAACGGGCGGCTAAGCTCAGCCCCGAACTGGGCGAGGGCAGCATGACCGCCCTGCCCGTGATCGAAACCCAGGCGGGTGACGTGTCGGCCTACATTCCGACCAACGTAATTTCGATCACCGACGGGCAGATCTTCCTCTCCTCTGACCTGTTCAACTCGGGTCTGCGCCCTGCCATCAACGCTGGTATTTCGGTGTCGCGGGTGGGCTCTGCAGCCCAGATCAAGGCGATGAAGCAGGTGGCCGGTAAGGTGAAGCTGGAGCTGGCTCAGTTTGACGAGCTGCAGGCCTTTTCGCAGTTTGCCTCTGACCTGGATGCCGCCACCCAGAAGCAGCTGGCCCGGGGGCAGCGCCTGCGCGAGCTGCTGAAGCAGCCCCAGTACTCTCCCCTGCCGGTGGAAGAGCAGGTGGCGATCATCTACGCCGGCATTAACGGCTTTATGGATGAGGTGCCCGTCGATCAGGTAACGGCTTTTGCCAAGTCCCTGCGCGACTACCTCCGCAACAGCAAGCCCAAGTTTGCCGAGCTGATCCGCAGCGAGAAGAAGCTCGGCGATGAGAGCGAAGCTATCCTCAAAGAGGCGATCGCTGAAACCAAGCAAGCCTTCATGGCGGCAGTCTAGTCTCCTGTTTCGGCTGGGGTACCGCTCGATGCGGTGCCCTGGCCCTCGACGACCCCCTAGGGACCCACTATGCCTAACCTAAAAGCGATTCGAGACCGCATTAAATCCGTTAAAAACACCCGCAAGATCACCGAGGCAATGCGCCTGGTGGCTGCGGCTAAGGTGCGTCGCGCCCAGGAACAGGTGATTGCCACTCGGCCCTTTGCCGATCGCCTGGCCCAGGTGCTATACGGCCTGCAAAGCCGCCTCCGGTTCGAGGATGCCGATTTGCCATTGCTCAAGCAGCGTGACGTGCAAACCGTTGCCCTGCTGGTGATTTCGGGCGATCGCGGCCTCTGCGGTGGCTACAATACCAACGTTATTCGTCGAGCCGAAATCCGCGCCCAGGAGCTGGCCGCTGAGGGCTTGAACTACAAGTTTGTGATTATTGGCCGCAAGGCTAATCAGTACTTTAAGCGCCGTGATCAGCCCATTGAGGCCAGCTTCATCGGCATGGAGCAAATTCCCACCGCCGATGAAGCCTCGACCATCGCCGACGAACTGCTGTCGCTGTTTTTGTCCGACGAAGTCGATCGCGTTGAGCTGATCTACACCCGGTTTGTGTCCCTGGTCAGCTCTCGCCCGGTGATTCAAACCCTGCTGCCCCTCGACCCCCAGGGGCTTGAGGTCTCCGATGACGAAATTTTCCGTCTCACCACTCGCGGCGGCAACTTCCAGGTGGAGCGGGAGAAAGTGGCGGGCCCAGCCCCGACCGACTTCCCCCAGGACATGATCTTCGAGCAAAATCCGGTGCAAATTCTGGATGCGCTGCTGCCGCTGTACCTGAACAACCAGATCCTGCGCGCCCTGCAGGAGTCAGCGGCCAGCGAACTGGCGGCTCGGATGACCGCCATGAACAACGCCAGCGATAACGCTAAGGAACTGGCCAAGTCCCTCAACTTGACCTACAACAAAGCCCGTCAGGCCGCTATTACCCAGGAGATTCTGGAAGTGGTGGCTGGGGCCAACTCCCTGGGCTAAGCCAAGGTTGGGGTTTAGGTTTTGGCCTGTTGCCCCGTTGGCTGTTGCTCAGGCCCTCTGGCCACAGCTAGCAACTAACCTACAGACACGATTCAAAAGCCCGACACAGCTGTGTCGGGCTTTTTCTATTGGTGGGTATTATCCGTGGCGCGTCTGGTGCCAGGCCCAGGCGTGGGCCAGAATGGTGTCAATGTCGGCGTACTGGGGGTTCCAGCCCAGGACGCTGCGGGCGCGATCGCTGCCGCCCACCAGCGCTGGTGGGTCGCCAGGGCGGCGCTCGACTTCCACCACCGGGATGCTCTTGCCGGTCACTCGCTCTGCCGCCTTGATCACCTGTCGCACCGAGAAACCGCTGCCGTTGCCCAGGTTAAAGACGTTGCTCTCGCCGCCCTTGAGCAGGTATTCCAGGCCCAAAATGTGGGCATCGGCCAGGTCGCAGACGTGAATGTAGTCGCGCACGCAGGTGCCATCTGAAGTAGGGTAGTCGGTACCGAAGACGCTGATGGATTCTCGCTTGCCCAACGCCGTTTGCAGCACCAGCGGAATCAGGTGAGTTTCGGGGTTGTGGTCTTCGCCCAGTTGGCCGCCGGGATGAGCCCCCGCCGCGTTGAAATAGCGGAACCGCACCGACCTGAGATCGTAGGCTTTATCGTAGTCCGTCAAGATGCGCTCCACCATGAGTTTGGTGGCCCCGTAGGGGTTGATCGGGTTTTGGGGATGGGTTTCGGTAATCGGCATTTCCTCGGGCACGCCATAGGTGGCGCAGGTCGAGGAGAAAACGATGTTTTTGACTCCGGCTGCGACCATTTCATCCAGTAGCGATAGCGTCCCGACGACATTGTTTTCGTAGTATTTGCTCGGATCGCTAACCGATTCACCCACGTAGGCGTAGGCCGAGAAATGCATGACGGCGCTAACGTCGTAGCGATTGAAAACTTCCTTTAGGAGCCCCCGATCGAGCGTACTGCCTTCAATCAGCTCGGTCTTTAGAACGTTCTCTACCAGATCGCGATGGCCGTAGACCAGGTTGTCTAAAATCACCACTCGATAACCTGCCTGCTGAAGCGCCATCACGGCATGGCTGCCGATATAACCGGCTCCTCCTGTCACCAGGATTAATTTTGTATCAGTTGTCATAGAAGATATCTCTAGGGTGTTTAGGACCAACGCGTTAAGCCACAGGCTGAGTTACGTGTTGGCTAAGTGATGCCATTTTAGCTTTAGCCCTGGCCTTGTCCTGCGCCCCAAGGGCAGGGTTACGAACTTTTTATGTCTAGACAAGGTTATCGTACAGAACTCCCCTCTCAGGCTCGGATACCAGACCCGAATCGCATAACTCCGATTCAAAACAGGCGGCTTGCGCAGGGGCCAACGATGTTGGTTCACCCCCACTAGAGCTAGCCAGGGCGAATTCAGGATGACAGGGGCAGGCCTGACTAGCTGGAGTCTAGCAATAGTTATAGCGATGGCCATTGCGCTTAGGACATTGGCCTCTTCCAAAGGCAAAAACTGGGGCGGCGCAATGGCGTATAGCCATCGCTTCAGGGGCATTGGTCATGTCCTAACGGTTCTGGCGATGGCTATAACTGCTGCTGGACCCAAGAATCAACAGTTACAGCCCTTAGCAGATACTTGAGATGGAGCGTGTCAACGCTGGTGGTGAAGGGTGGTTGGCCAGAATTGATGACACATCTTAAGTGGGTTTTAACTAAAACTTACCGCTGGCTTAGCTCTCCCATGAAGCTTCAGATGGCGCAATGGTCGAAGATAGCCCCGTAGCAATGGCTACAAGACGTGCCCCCCAGTATTATTTATGGCTGACTTCACCCTCCAACTCTTCCACGCTGCCGACCAAGAGGCAGGTATTCCCGCGTTTGCAGATATTCCGAGGTTTTCGGCGGTTTTAAATGCACTCCTAGCCGAAGATATCGATGGCGATGGCGTAGAAGGCTTTGCCAATACGCTGATCCTCTCCTCTGGTGATGCCTACATTCCTGGGGTATTTTTAAACGCCAGTGAGACTGCCTTTGGCGGAGTAGGGCGCGCTGACATTCTCATTCAAAATCAACTGGGATTTCAGGCGATCGCTTTTGGCAACCACGAGTTTGATCTCGGTACCGAACTGGTCGGAAATCTCATTCGTGGCAATTCTGCTGATGGCTTTCCCGGTACCGCCTTTCCTTTCCTGAGCAGCAACCTCGACTTCAGCACCGACCGCTTTCTGGCCCCGCTAGTGGTGCCCGATGCCCAGGCCCCTCTACCCAATAGCATTGCCGCCTCGACGGTGATCGAAGTCAACGGTGAGAAAATCGGCGTGGTGGGAGCGACGACTCCTACGATCAGAAACGTCAACGTGCAAATCTCTAGCCCCGGCGATGTCACAGTACTGCCCCGGCCGTTTGACGCCAACCCCACCCCTGCGCAGCTCGACGCTCTGGCGGCTGAAATTCAGGCGGATGTGGACGCCCTGCTGGCCGCTAACCCCGACGTCAACAAGGTGATCTTGCTGGCCCACATGCAGCAGCTGGCCATTGAGCTGGAACTGGCAGAGCGGCTCTCCAACGTGGATATCATCGTGGCCGGTGGTTCCAACACCCGCCTGTTTGACGAGAACGATCGCCCCCGGGCGGGCGATACGGTGCAGGGGCCTTACCCGATTATTCAAACCGACCGCGACGGCAACCCGGTGGCCGTGGTCAATACCGACGGCAACTACAGGTATGTGGGCCGCCTGGTGATTGACTTTGACGAAAACGGTTTGATCATTCCCGAAAGTTACGACCCCACCATCAGCGGTGCCTTTGCCACCGACGACGAGGGCGTGGCTGCCGTGGGCGGCGAGGGGCTGGCCGATCCCGAGATTTTGGAGATTTTAGCGGCCCTGCAAGAGGTCGTCATTGCTGGTGAGAGCAATGTGTTTGGCTTTAGCGAGGTGTTTTTAGACGGTCGCCGCGATGCGGTGCGCCGCCAGGAGACCAACTTGGGCAACCTGACCGCCGATGCCAACCTGGCCATCGCCCAAGAGGTTGACCCCACCGTGGTCATCTCCCTCAAAAATGGCGGTGGCATTCGCGACAACATTGGCCGCGTGCTGGCTCCCACTGGCAGCGTAGGCGAAGTAGAGTTTCTCCCCACCGAAGAGATTCCTGGCTTGAAACCCGAGGGCGGCATTTCCCAGACCGATATTCAGAACGCGCTGAGATTCAACAATGGCCTCTCCCTGGTAACCGTTACTGCTGAGGAATTGTTGGCCCTAGTTGAGCACGGTATCTCGGGCATTCGTCTCGACGACAGCGCTACCCCCGGCGCGTTTCCCCAGATTGGGGGCTTTGCCTTTAGCTTTGACGCGACAGCCCCCGCCGGTCGCCGGGTGCAGTCGTTAGCGATCGAAGATAGCGAGGGCAACGACATCGATGTGGTGGTGCAAAACGGCGAAATTGTCGGCGATCCCAGCCGCACCTTCCGCATGGTTACCCTGAACTTCCTGGCTGGCGGTGGCGACGGCTACCCCTTCCCCACTGGGGAAGCAGCTAACCGGGTTGACCTGGTTCAACCCGTGGATGCCCCTCGCACTGGTAATGCTACCTTTGCCCCCGACTTCTCAGAGCAGGATGCCCTGGCAGAATTTTTGCTGGCCAACTTTGGCAGTGCTGAAACCCCCTTTGCCATCGAAGATACTCCCAGAGAACTGGATACCCGAATTCAAAACCTGGCCTTCCGCAGCGACACGGTGATCGACGATCTCACCGGTCTGCCCGGCGGACCTGGAACCGGGCTCTCGGGCCTATTTCTCGATCTGCGCGAGTTCGCTGGGGATGTGAGGACTGCCTTTACGGTCAACCGCGAGGCGGCCTTCGACAACTTTGTGGGTTTCTACCGGGTCACCGACACCGATGGCGGCATCGACCTCACGGGCGACGGCCTAGCCAACGTGCGGCCTGGGGAGTCGGGCTACACGGTTGCGGCCCTCGGCGCTCGGGCGACGGATGTGGCGTTGACTACCCTCAACCTCACAGAGTCGGTGTTTGAGTCCACTGTGGCGGGCGGCAGCCTCTACGCTCCCTTCCTGATTGCCAACGGTAATCTCGATCGCTTTAACGCCAATCGGGTGTACTTCGCCTTTGGAGCGGCCAATGCCGATGGCGTTGAGCATATCCGCTTTGCCGATGGGGCGATTGGCTTTGAGGATCAGTTTGGCGGCGGCGACAACGACTTCAACGATATGGTTGTGACGGTACAGGTCCTGGCCTGAGGCCCCAGCCAGCGGTGGAAATGACCGAGATCCATCGCTGGCCGGGCCAGCCTTACCGCGATCGCAAGTGCCGCTCTGGAGGTTTGCCCGGCAGGGACATCCACCTTGCGATCGCGGTTATCCTGCCAACTTCGTCGGTACAGAGTACCCCTATCGTTTAGAATAGTCAGAGACCAAGTTTGGAGGAGTTAATTTGCTCCGGCATTCTCCCCAAGCAAACGGTCTAAATAGACACGTCCCAGTTTGACAAGGGCATCCCCTTTATCTATACTGAGGATTGTTAAAAAACAGGCCCCCATCGTCTAGAGGCCTAGGACACCTCCCTTTCACGGAGGCGACGGGGATTCGAATTCCCCTGGGGGTATAGTCAAAACCCTGTAGCAATTGCTGCAGGGTTTTGCTCTTTAAAGCACTATGGTTCAAACTACACCCCAGGGGCAAGGGACTGGCGGATGACAAGCCCAGGCACTTCCGCTAAGGTAAGAGGTATAGCGATGGCCATTTCGCTCAAAATATTTTTCTCGGCTGCGGTTGTTAACTGGGGCAGTGCAACGGTCTATCGCCATCGCTTCAAGTTGGCTGGTCAGTGCCAACGGGGCTGGCAGCAGCATACTAGGGACGTCTAGGCCCCTGGTGAACAGTGAAAAAATATGGCTTTCATTACCTTATTAGCGCTTACCGTAGGAGTCGTTTCTGCCCTGGCTTTGGTCATTGTGGGCCTGGTAGAAGCTCCGTGGCAGCTACTGCTGCTGGGGTTGCTGGCGGCTCTCTACGGCCTACAGCGGCAAATGTGGGCCATTCAAGCCATGGAGCAACGGGCTGATAGCGGTATGGCGGAGACGATCGCGGCTCAGGTTCCTCCCGCAGGCTATGCCCCGGTGGCCTCCCCCGAGGGCAGCGGTGGCGATTCTGAAAATGTGGCCGAAACCGATACCCCAGAAACCGCTGCCGAAACTGCTCCCCAGGAGTATGAGTTGATTTACCGAGGCATTCGGTACCGTGTGTCTCAACCGACCTCTGAACCCTCGTCCACAGACTCGTCCACGGCTGGCATCTATCGGGGGCAACCGTGGCACCGGTAGACGACCCCGCCTAGGGCATGTCATCTACTCAGCCTGGGCAAAAATGCTTTCGTCCTGGGCAAAGGCCTTAAACTCGAGGGCATTGCCGCTGGGATCGGTGATGAACAGCGTCGCCTGCTCGCCCACCTGACCGACAAAGCGCTGATAGGGTGCAATCAGGAATTTAACCTGGAGCTGGCGCAGGCGATCGGCCAGAACCTGCCACTCCGCTGGGGTGAGAATGACCCCCCAGTGGCTGACCGGCACGCCGTGACCATCGACGGCATTGGTGGGCACCTCCGGTCGGTTCTGATCGACCAAGTGAGCAGTGATCTGGTGCCCAAACAGATTGAAGTCAATCCAGCGATCGGAGGTACGCCCTACGGAGCAGCCCAGCACGATTTCGTAGAAGTGACGGGTGCTAGACAGGTCGTACACTGGAAACGCGACATGAAATGGACGAAGCATGACTATGCCCTCTAGGGTGACGACGGAGTTGACTGCCGAGACGTTGAGCCGGGCCAGTGAGGAACCCTGTGACCGCTACGCCCTCACCCACTGTACCCTCTACACCGGGCATCAAATTTTGAGGGATCACGCCCTCATTATTGAAGGGGCTACCCTGGTGGGAGCAGTACCCACGGCTCACCTGGCCTCCGATGTGCCCCAGCTAGATGGCCAGGGCTGGGCCGTAGCGCCTGGGTTTATCGATCTACAGCTCAATGGCTGTGGTGGCGTGATGTTCAACGATGCCATTACGGCCAACACCTTAGATACCCTGCACCGAACCAATCTGCGCAGCGGCACTACCAGCTTTTTGCCGACCTTGATTACCACCTCAGATCGGGCCATGCAGGAGGCGATCGCCCTGGTAACCCAGTACCGCCATCGCTTTCCCCAGCGGGTGCTGGGCCTGCATTTGGAAGGCCCCTATCTCAACCCCAAGCGCAGCGGTATTCACAACAAAGCCTACGTTCGCCCAGCGGATTCTGCCATGGTCAGTCACCTGGTCGAGGCGGGGCCAGCGGTGGTAAAGCTGGTTACCCTGGCCCCGGAGATGGTGCCTGAGGATTGTATTCGGCGGTTGGCCCAGGCCGGCATTTTGGTCGCCGCTGGGCACACCGACGCCAGTTTTGAGCAGGCTCTGGCCGGGTTTAAGGCCGGCGTCGGCATGGTGACCCACCTGTTTAATGCCATGTCGCCGTGGCAGGGACGCAGCCCAGGGTTGGTGGGGGCTGTCTTTAGCCAACCCGATATCTATGCGGGCGTCATTGTAGACGGGCACCACGTCCACTACGGGTCCGTCGGCCTGGCCAAAACCCTCAAGCAGGACCGCCTGGTGTTGGTCAGTGATGCGACTCCCCCGGTTGGGGCTGCGATCGACTCCTTTGTGATCGGCGGTCAGCAGGTGTTTTACCGCGACGGCAAGTGCATCTCGGCGGATGGCACCCTGGGGGGCGCGGCGCTAACGCTGATTGAAGCCGTGGGCAACTGTGTGCGCGAGGTGGGCATTCCCCTAGAGGAAGCCCTGCGGATGGCTACCCTTTACCCAGCCAGGGCGATCGGAGTAGACGATTGCCTCGGGCTGCTCCAGCCGGGCTACACAGCGAATCTCACCCTGTTTGACCCGGTCAATTTTGTGGTCAAAGCCTGCATTGCCCAGGGATCTTTAGCCTGGGCGAGCGCTGATTTTGTCCACCCTATAGCCAACTGATGGGCTAAAGCCGAGGGCGGGGGAGACCGGCAACCCTTTGCTGCATGAGTTGAGCGGCCATCATTTGGCTGCGTAGGCTAATCCACAGGCTGCACTGGTCATCGGCAAGGGAGACCAGCGCCCCCGCCTGCTGTTCCGAAAATTTGCAGGCCAGGTGATACAGGCGGGTGCGTTTTTCGGCTTCAACGGTCAACGCTCGGTAGTACAGCTCGTTAGAGTAGTGAGTGCCGTCCTGTAGCGCGCCATTGAACCAGAATTTAAACACCTGAATTCGACTTTCGGGCAAAACCTTAGGCAGCATGAAGGCTCTCTGTTAACCTAGTTTCAGCATACCCAGCTGACCTGGGAAATGCTGATGCTGGGCTAGATAAGCTAGGTTGCCAGCGCTACAATTCATCGTCCAAAACGGGTTATTCCCTAGCCAGGTCAGTGGCAAATGCTGCGGGCAAAAGCCGACTCCACCAGGGAGCGCAGAATGTCCATACTGAGAGGCTGCACCAGCAGCCCATCGACCCCGGGGGTATCCTCGCTGTAATTCCACTGGGGACTGGTAGAATCGGTGAGCGCCACAATGGTCATATCGGGAGCATGGCTGTGTTGGCGCAGCTGATGCACCAGCGGCTGCGACCAAGTCTGAAAGTTATTGCCCACCAAAATTACCAGACAGGGGGGCGCTTGGCTAACTCGAGTGACCGCCTGCTCGGTAGACTTGGCCACAAACACCGGATACTGCAGGTTGGCCTCCAGGGGATGAGCGTCCTCAACCTGTTGACACTCTGGATCGAGCACAAGAATATAGCCTCGGGTCACATTCATGATTAGAAACGACGCAGTTGACTTTTATAATACCTAAGCTTCAAAATCAAATTTTTACTTACGCAACTGCTCTTTTGCCCACAGGCCAGGGTTTTTCAGATTTTTTTTGAATCTAGGCGATATCGGTTCTTTTGTTTTTTTTAGCCTCTCTAAAGGCTTTCCAAAGCCGTATTCTTTCGAATCTCAAACTATGTTTAAGTTATACGAATTAATGCTCTAAAATCAGCGATTCATCTACCCTTGGTAACATTTTGTACCGATAGCGGTGGGGCTGGAGCCTGAGACTGGACCTCAGGGTTGGGTAACCCTAGCTACAAAATTCCCTGAAGGGCTTTGCTATGTTTAGCGAATAAAAATTGCCGTTTATGACGAAACCCAGTGGGCTCTGTATCTGTACAGATTATTGAGGGCAATCCCCATTTGCGATCGCTCCTAGGCTGGCATCTTCAGCAGGCGGGCTATAGGGTTTTTCAGTCGTCAGATTTAGTTCGCACCCGTGATGTGTTTCAGAGCCGCCAGCCTGACCTGGTGATTTTAGATTCTCAGCTGCCCGACGGCGATGGCGTAGAGCTGTGTAAATGGCTGCACAGTCAGGGACAACCGCTGATCATGATTCTCTCCGCCTGCAACACCGAAACCGACATCGTCACCGGGCTGCGAGCAGGGGCCGACGACTATCTCACCAAGCCCTTTGGCATGCAGGAGTTTTTGGCCCGCGTTGAAGCGCTGACCCGACGTGTGCGGTTGATGAGCGCCCCGGCCTCTCTGACCTACGGCGACTTGAACATTGACCTGGTGCAGCGGCGCGTCAACTTTCGCGGCGACTACATTGATTTGACCCCCCAGGAATTTAGCCTGCTGTACGTTCTTACCCAGGCTGCTGGCGCCCCTCTCAGCCGCACCGATCTCCTGCGCCGGGCCTGGCCCGATGCGATCGATAACCCCAGGACGGTGGACACTCACATTCTTTCTCTGCGCAAAAAGATCGAGGTCGATCCCAGGCAGCCGAACATCATTCAAACCGTCCGCAATGTTGGCTACCGCTTCAATGTCGAGCGCGCCTCCGCTGAATCTAACGGCCATAGTCCCCGGGTGAGCCCCAGTCTGGCCTCCTCCTCGCTGAGCTAGGGGCTGTCATCAATTAGCCTCTAATGGCCCAAAGGCAGTGGTTACGGCCCCTGTTTTTTTTGGGGTTCAGGCGTGGTGGGCCCTGAGCACACGGATTTTAGCGGGAATTGACCATCCGCCCTAGTGGGAGAGGGAGTCGTGGTGAATTTTGGTGAAATGAACTATAATTCGAAGTGCACTTGTTTTCGGCCTGTCTACTACCGTGTTCACCACCCTATCGCCTGCTGCTGCGCTTCCCACCTACGATTTGTTTGACGCGATTGAGAGGCTCAAGCGCGAGCTCAATGCCGTCATTTTGGCTCACTACTACCAAGAATCTGATATTCAAGACTTAGCTGACTACATTGGCGATTCCTTGGGCCTGTCTCGCCAGGCCGCTGCAACCGATGCCGATGTGATTGTCTTTGCGGGCGTGCACTTCATGGCCGAAACCGCCAAAATTCTCAACCCCGAGAAGCAGGTGCTACTGCCCGATCTCGAGGCCGGGTGTTCCCTGGCCGACAGCTGCCCTCCCGATGCCTTTGCAGCCTTTAAGGCTGCCCATCCCGACCACCTGGTCATTTCTTACATCAACTGCACAGCGGCGATCAAGGCCATGAGCGATATTATCTGCACCAGCTCTAATGCCGTGAGCATTGTCCAGCAGTTGCCCCCCGAGCAAAAAATCATCTTTGCTCCCGATCGCAATCTGGGTCGCTACGTAATGCAGCAGACCGGCCGCGACATGGTGCTCTGGCAGGGAAGCTGTATAGTTCACGAAACTTTTTCAGAAAAAAAACTGGTGCAGTTGCAGCAGGCCCATCCTGAGGCAGAGGTGATTGCCCATCCAGAGTGTGAAGAGGCCGTTCTCCGCCACGCCCATTTCATTGGTTCCACCACGGCCCTGCTCAACTATGCCCAGCGGAGTAGCAGCCCTAAATTTATTGTTGTTACCGAGCCTGGCATCATCCACCAAATGCAGAAACAGGCTCCAGACAAAGGGTTTATCCCGGCCCCGCCCACAACGGCGACCTGCGCCTGCAACGAATGCCCCCACATGCGGCTCAACACCCTTGAGAAGCTCTACCTAGCGATGAAAAATCGCGCCCCCGAGATTGTTCTCGAGCCAGGGTTACAGCAGCAGGCACTCAGGCCCATTCAGCGCATGCTGGAGATGAGCGCCTAGGGCGTGTCACCAATTGTGGTCAAAAGCTCGGTATATCACGCTTCGCCACGCCCGACCCAAAAAACAGGCTAGGGTCTGCAACCCTTAACTTTTAGGCGTTTGGCAGCTAATTGAGGACAGCCCCTAGTGCTCGTCGACGAAGGTCTTGATCTCAGCGGTCAACTGCTCAATTAGATTGGTGTTGTCAGTGGCTGGTTGACCGCTTTCCTGCTCGATTCGTGCCACCACATCTTCGGGCAGGTTGAGGAGTGAGACCAGGTGCCTGTAAGCGTCCGCCTCCTCTTGATTGATCAGGTCTTCTCCAGGGGTGCGGGCACTGGCGCTGATCACCTGGTGGCCCAGCTTGAGGACAAGCTCTCGCTCTGCCGGGTTGGTGAGCTTGGGCACCAGTTCTTCCAGGGGCAAGTTTTGCATCAGGTAGTCGCGCAGTTCATCGCGTAGAGCGGACTGCTGCCCAGGATTGCTGGCAAACAGTTGGCTAAACTGATCCAGCATGACGCCGACCTCTTCGTCAGCAAGATGCCCATCGCTCCAGGCCATGGTCGACACAATGCGCAGCAAGGTCATCTGGCTGGGGCTGATGGAGGGAGGTGAAGGCGGTTGTAGAGGCATAGCAGGTTCCCAGGTACTGAACCACGTCAGGTAGCTGATGTTGACAACCTACCACGGGGAACTTAAGGGGTTGGTTAACTTAAGCATTCTCTACAAATTTAGAGATCCTGGCTACCTACTGCTGCAAACCGTTTCTACAGCCGCCCGGCCAAGTGGGCGAGTTGGCGCGTATTTTTGAGCAGCAGAACCGATCGCACCGCATCCTCAACGATCCAGCCCTTTTCGGCCAGTTTGCCCATGATCTTCTCGGCTTCTTCGCGGGTGATACCGGCTAGGTCGGCCAGGTCTTTGCGGGGAATATTAAACAGTTCTACCCCGTCTGCCACTGCTTCGCCGTAGGCCTCCTGAATGGCGGTCAGCGTATTGGCTAACTTCACGGCCGGGGGCTGATGGAGGAGTTGAAACCGCAGGTTGGTCTGGCGTATTCGCTGCACCATGAGCTGTAGCAGCCGATGGTGGAGCTGGGGATCCTTAAACAGGGTCTGAATGAACCGCTGCGCCGATATACTCATCAGCTTGACCGCGGTCATGGCAACCACATCGGTAGACCGGGGTGACTCGTCCAAAATGGCCATTTCACCAAAGAAGTCACCTTTGCCCAGCACCGCCAGGGTAATGGAGCTCTCTTCGGCGTGGCGACGCACCTTGACCCAGCCAGACTCAATGAAATAAACAGCGTTGCCCCAGGCATCTTCCATGACTACAGCCCGGTTGGCAGGGTAGTCGTGGTGGGTGGCGACAGAGATCAGCCAGTCAATGGTTTCGGGGCTGGCAGCATGGAATAGAGGGTACAGTTCACTTAGCGTGTCGGCTTGCATAGAAAGCATGGTGGAAACGTGACGCCCAGGGTTGGTTAGAGCTGACCAGCCGTGACGAGGTACGCTTCCATGGTACCCAGAAACCTGGGGCAGACCGAAGCAGGGCCAAGCTTTAGGCGGTGTTATGCATTCTGGCTAAATCCCCTGATCCCCTGCATCGCTACGCCCGACTCAAAAACTACGCATCAGGGGCTGCGGCCCTTGGAGCTTAGGCTGCAGAGAATAAGGGATGACAGATCTCAGGCGCGGGGCTGAGGGTACCCCGTCCTACTCAGGCCTTACCCGCACCCGGGCAAACTTCAGCCCGTTGACCCCCTGGAGTGGTTCGACGGTGCCCTGTTCGATCTCATCCTCGATCAGGCCCTCGCGGTGCAGGTAGCGCAGGTAGCGCTCGTACTCCTGCCACTCTTCGCTGGTGGAGTAGACCACCGTCAGTCTACCGGGCTGGGTAATGCGATCGCCCGTTTCTGCATCGCAGGCCTTGTCAATGCGCTTTTTGACGATTTCGTAGCGGGTGTCGCGGGTGCCCCGCACGTCGAACAGACGCTCGGTGGTCTCGTCGTGGACGATATCGACCGTGTAGCCCTGCACCAGCACCAGGTGGGTGACGGTCATGTCGGTGTCGTAGATGGCCTTGAGGGCAAACCCTTTGCGGGCGCAGTCACACACCGCCCGCAGCTGTTCGTAGCGCAGCGACTTGAGCTGAAACTCCGTGAAGGTACTGTCAATGGCCTGACCGGCGTAGATCATGTGGTCAATGCCGTCGGTGGCCTCCAGATCGCAGTAGTGGGCGGTAATGGCCTGCATGGACTGCTGCCAGTGGTTCCAGGTGTCGCGCAGCAGCCCGTTGATATGGCCAATGGTGGTGTCGTACACGGCGCGGGCGGTGTAGACACAGTCGTGGTTTGGGTCGATGGTGGCTCTGTATTGGGCGATCGCGGCCTCAGCCTCGGGGCTGTGCTGGGCAAAGTAGGCGAAATGGACCTCCACCTCCCGCTGCAGGTAGCGCAGCAGCGTCACCTCCGAATCGACCGTCACCCCGGCCTCCAGGGTGACTATGTGGTCGGCCAGATCCAGCGCCAGCTGCCCTACCAGGGCGTTGCTTACCGAGTGGCCTGCGGCTTCAACCACAGCCAGGGCGAGGCGAAACTGGGTCAGCAGGTCTTTTTGAATCGCCCGGTTGCGCTCGTCCGATGAACCGCGAATGTCGGAGATGCCGTAGAGGGGATAGACCCCCTCAAAGACGATTGGCGCAGGTGGCAGCCCCAGACTCAGCCGTTCGGCCTCCTGCTCAAACCGCCAGCGCACCGAGGGGTGAATGTTGGTGAAACGGTCCTGGACGCTGTGGCGCATGGCGGCGGTCAGGGCCGGCATCAGCGTGGTGGCGCGACTGCAATCGGCCTGGTCAAAGGCGTAGGGGGTGGGGCTGGAGAGGCCCACCAGGCCGACCATCTGGACGTTGCCGTCGCCCAGCCGCGCCGTGCGCATGACCAGGGGAATGAGCAGCAGCGATCGCACCCCCCGATTCAGCATATCCACCTCGCAGGGCGTAGGGCAGTCGAGGCTGAGGTCGGGCACGTTGACCACCTCCCGGCGATCGGTGGCGCGCAGAAAGGCCGAACCCTGCAGGTCCTCCACCCGGTAGCTGGCCGTCTGCCACTCGGGCTGGTCAAGCTGGGTAAACAGCTGCGCCTGGCTGTTCTCGGCGCTCAGCAAAAAGCTGTCGGCGGCCCCAAACAGCTGCTTCATCAGCACGTTCGCCTGATCAAAGCGCTGCGTCCCCAGCACTGACTCGTGGCCCACCAGGAGTTCAATCAGGGCCTTGGAGGTCTCCCGTTCGGTAACGTCAATGCCCTCGATCAGGATGCAGCCGCTCACCGTGTAGTTCCCCGGCTTGAGGGCCGCCAGCAGGTGCCTGAAGGTGGGCTCTTTGCTGAGCAGCTGAATGGCCACCTGCTCCCGACTGGGGGCCTCGGCCCAGCAGTCAGACAAACAGGTCTGTAGCTCAGGACTGATCGCCGCGATCCGCAGACCTTCCTTGGCAGTCCGCAGCCGCAGTTCAATCTGCCGCTGCTGTCCGGTTTCAGAGTCGTTCAGGGTCACCACCAGGGGCTCGTGGAGCAGCCGCTGGGACACCAGATTGGCCTGCCCGTAGGCGTAGTGAAGCAACGCGCTCAAAAAGTGACGACGAAAGCGCTCCCGCAGCGCCTTCTGGTGGGTGAGGGAAAGGCGGTCAAAAAAGCTGAGGTCCAGGTGTCCCCCCTCGGCCTCAATGCCCGTCAGGCGGCAGAAATAGCGGTTGGCGAACAGCACCGGATGGGGCTGCGGGGCCGCTCCCAGCTCGGTGGCCACATCGACGACCGCCATCACCAGGCGGCTATAGTGCTGAATCAAATCCAGCCAGGGCAGGGCAGGATGAGGGGTGCTCCGATCGCCCGGAGGGTTTTGATCAGGGGTATCACCCCCCTGGCTACCGGGCCTGCGATTGCCCACAGTGTAGTCAAGGTCAACCACAGGCATAGCCCTGATGACGGAATCTGTATTGAGCCAGCGAGATGATTCGTTAGCCATAGTTGCGTTTGGTTCACCCTTCACAACGTCTTACAAGGCAATCCAAGCGAATTCCGAATTACGGCTAGAATCTTTGCGGAATCCGAGGGTTAAGTAGAGAGGACATGAACTCTTCCTATTGTGATGCACCCCTGGATGGGTTCGTGCGTCCTGTTCTGGCGGCCCCATTCACCCCTAGAGCCCATGGTACCCAATTGCGGGAGCTAACCGGTTGTGCAACGGGCTGCACGCCTGCTGGGACGTTCACCCTTTAGAATGGAATTTCCGCCCCAGGATAATTCTCCCTGTTAAACCATGTTTGAAGCCCTGTCCGATCGCCTTGAGTCTGCCTGGAAAA
The DNA here is from genome assembly GCF_000763385.1 of Leptolyngbya sp. KIOST-1. Taxonomy (NCBI): domain Bacteria; kingdom Bacillati; phylum Cyanobacteriota; class Cyanophyceae; order Leptolyngbyales; family Leptolyngbyaceae; genus Leptolyngbya; species Leptolyngbya sp. KIOST-1. The sequence continues at coordinate 2,443,981 of NZ_JQFA01000002.1, read as the reverse complement.
GCCTGCGTGGCCAGGACAAAATCAGCGAATCCAATATAGACGGTGCCCTCCGCGAGGTGCGCCGCGCCCTGCTAGAGGCCGATGTCAACCTCCAGGTGATCAAAGACTTTATCGCCCAGGTGAAAGAAAACGCCCTGGGCATTGAGGTGGTCAAGGGGGTCAGCCCCGACCAGCAGTTTATCAAAGTGGTAAACGACGAACTGGTGCGGCTGATGGGCGACACCAACGCCCCCCTGGCCGACGCCCCCACCAAGCCCACCGTGGTGCTGATGGCGGGTCTCCAGGGCACCGGTAAAACCACCGCCACCGCCAAGCTGGCCCTGCACCTGCGCAAGGAAAACCGCAGCACCCTGCTGGTGGCCACCGACGTCTACCGCCCCGCCGCCGTCGATCAGCTGATCACCCTCGGTAAACAGATCGACGTGCCCGTGTTTGAGCTGGGCACCGACGCCAACCCCGTGGACATCGCCCGCCAGGGGGTCGAAAAGGCCAGGGCCGACGGCGTAGACACCGTGATTGTGGACACGGCGGGCCGTTTGCAGATCGACCCCAAGATGATGGCCGAGCTGGCCGACATCAAGACCGCCATCGACCCCGACGAAGTGCTGCTGGTGGTCGATGCCATGACCGGCCAGGAGGCCGCCAACCTGACCCGCACCTTCCACGACCAGATCGGCATTACCGGGGCCATTCTCACCAAAATGGACGGTGACGCTCGGGGCGGGGCCGCCCTCTCTGTCCGTCAGATCTCGGGACAACCGATCAAGTTCATCGGCGTGGGCGAAAAGGTGGAGGCGCTCCAGCCCTTCTACCCTGACCGGATGGCCTCCCGCATTCTGGGCATGGGCGATGTGCTTACTCTGGTGGAAAAGGCCCAGGAGGCTGTGGACATTGCCGACGCCGAAAAGCTGACCCAAAAAATCCTCGAAGCGGAGTTTGACTTCGACGACTTCCTCAAGCAAATGCGCTTCATGAAGAGCATGGGCTCCCTGGGCAGCATCATGAAGCTGATCCCCGGCATGGGCAAGCAAATTTCGGGTGAAATGCTGGAGCAGGGCGAAGTGCAGCTCAAGCGCTGCGAAGCCATGATCAACTCCATGACCACCGAGGAGCGCAAGCACCCCAACCTGCTCTCTAGCTCTCCCAGCCGTCGCCGCCGGATTGCCAAAGGCTCGGGCCACCAGGAAAAAGACGTGGGCAAGCTGGTCAGCGACTTCACCAAAATGCGCACCATGATGCAGCAGATGGGGCGCGGCGGGGGGCTCCCCGGCATGGGCGGTGGCATGCCAGGCATGGGTGGCGGTTTTCCGGGCATGGGCGGCGGCATGCCGGGGATGGGCGGCATGGGCGGCAGGCCACAGCCCGGTTTTCGTGCTCCCAGCAACAAAAAGCAGAAAACTCAGAAGAAAAAGAAGGGCTTTGGCGAACTGTAGACGCCCCCGGCCCGTCGGTTATAGCCCGTTCGATTGGGAATGGAGGCCACCGTCAGGTGGTGGGTGACCCTATTGCCGTCGAACGCTTAGGTGCCCGCGTAGGCGCTGAAGCTGTGAAGGCCTGGGCCAGTTCGGCGAGGGAGATCTGCTCCATTTCGCTGCTGAAGGGCGATCTTACGGGCTGGCTAAAGGGGGCACGATTCCCTCTGGCGATCGCCCCAGCAGTTACCCGTTGGCGGTGTAGGTGAGCAATCCGCTGGAATTGGGACCCGAGGCGTCGGGCACTACGGAACCGTGGGGGTGGATGGCGCGGACGGCGACCAGCCGCCAGGTGCCCAGGTGGAGGTCAGTGGGAATCATCGCCCAATGAGTAGCGGAAAGCGCAATATATAGCGGATTACGCCTGCGGTACCGCGGGGACCGACTGTCAGCCACAACATCCCCAGGGTAATCAGCGGCATACCCAGGTAATATGCCAGGCCTCGGCGAAGCCAGCTGCCCAGCCGCCGTCCACGGAACCAGCTCAGGACAACCCGCCCGATCAGGACGGCAGTGAGCAGCCCATGCAGCCAGACCAGCAGGGCGAACGCATAGGACGCGGCCGTTAGCTCGATCCAGGGTGATCGGATGAGCAGGATAGTACCCAGGACACCCATCACTGCCACGGGCCAAGAGAGGGGGCCAATCAAGACCAGGGTGCGATCCCAGGAGCGGTAGAAACGAGCCATGCTTGTACCCCTAGGCGCAGACGCGAGCCAATGAGAGTGGACGTTTTTCTATCATGGAGACCCCGAAGACGACCAACAGCCCTGGTTGGACAGTAGTACGCCTACCGGCTAGGGGTGCCGATGCTCCCGTTTAGAGGACGTTGGAGCTTCTGAGAGATTTGTCTCAACGCCATGGGGTTGGAGGATGGGGGTTGAGACGATGCTACTCTACCCCAGGTCTGCGGCGATCGCCGCTGCTGGTGCGGGCGGTGCACGGGTGAGTGGGGCCGTTCTAGCTGTTCCCGGGCGATCGCTGCCACAGGTTCAACTCTGGCACATCCACCGCAGGCGGCAGGCTCAGCAGCCAGTCGATCGCCCCGGTGATCACCGCCATCGGAATCGGCGTCTGCGGGCCGAACCGCCCTTCCTCAATGTCGAGCAGGACTTCCTCGGTGGCCACGTTGCCGGGGTTAATCACCGTGAAACCAATATTCTGAACGCCCAGCGCCAGCCGCAGCGACTGCACCGCCCCTTGCAGCCCAAACTTGGCGGCGGTGTTGGCCACCTCCGGCGAGGCGCAGTTGTCCAGGCCGGTGAGGGCACCGATGTAGAGGGCGCGGGGATTGGCTGTCTGGGCCAGGTTGGCCGCCAGGGCGCGGGTGATCTCGATCGGGGCAATGGTGTTGACGGCGATCACAAACCGCGTTTCGGCGTCGGAACTGGCCCTGAAGTCGTAGGCGTCGGTAAACGCCCCCTCCTCCCACACCCCGCCCATAAACAGCAGGGCATCGAGGGGGGTGTTGCCCAGGGCGCGGGCGATCGCCCCAATCCCCTCCGGGCCGGAAATATCTGCCTGGATCCACTCCCCTGCCACCGCCGGACTGCGGGATACTGACCAAACGGTGTCTCCCCGGTCGGCAAAATGCTGGGCCACCGCTGCCCCAATGCCGCGACTGGCACCGACAACGACAACGGTTTTGGCGGCTTGGTCCACGGGCGACTCCTCAATAGATGGTTTCGTACTCCCCATTATCCGCAGTGTGGAGTTTCCAGTACTCTTCGGCGATCAGGTCGCTGCTGTACCTGGGGTCGTCGCCATTGACCGTGCCTGTAATGGTGATGGTGCCCACCTTGATAGGCGAGTCGGCCAGGGCCGCGTGGAGGGTGTTGGCCAGCACGCGCAGGCCCGCCTTGCCGATGGCGAGGGACACAAAGTCGGGATGGGGATAGAGGGCAAAGCCGCCGCCCGTGAACAAGATTGTCCCCTTTTGAGCGGTTTGCATAGCGGGGAGAACAGCCTGGACGCAGGCGATCGCCCCCGCTACATTAGCCTGAAAGTCGCTCACCAGGGTGTCGTAACTGGTTTGCAAAACGCTCTCCATGCGGGGCACGGCGGCGTTGTAGACCAGCACCCTCGGCGTACCCAGCTGGGCCTGAATGTGCTCAAAAGCCGCCGTCAGCGCCACCTCATCCCCGGCATCGGCCAAAAAATAGTGGGCGGTGATGCCCTCGCTTTGCAGCGTGGACTGGTAGCCCCGGAGCTTGTCCTCGTTGCGGGCCACCATGGCGATGGTGAAGCCTTCTCGGGCGAATCGGCGGGCGATCGCCATACCGTTGCCCTCGCCCATGCCCAAAATCACACACAGTTCAGTCATTTCTGGTTTCCTAGCTTGCTTAATTCCTAACCTAATAGGAAGCTATAGATAAATCAAATCGATATTCAAGATAAAAACCATCAGTCAAATTGATTCAATGATTGCGTGATGGATTTGAGTGCCATTGATCTGAACCTGCTGGTGGCCTTTGAGGCGCTGCACGCTGAGCGCAGCGTTACCGGGGCGGCCCAGCGCATCCACGTCGGACAGCCCGCTATGAGTGCAGCCCTGGGTCGGCTGCGATCGCTGCTTGGTGATGACCTGTTTGTGCGTGTGGGGCGTGAGATGAAACCCACGGCAAAGGCCGATGCGATCGCCCCCCAGGTTGCCGCCGCCCTGGATACCATCCGGGCCGCCCTCGCCGCATTCCCAACCTTTAGTCCAGCAAATTCACGGCAGGTGTTTACCCTGGCCGCCTCCGACTATTTCGCCAGTTTGGTCGTGCCAAAACTGCTGGAGTTGCTTAGCAATCAAGCTCCATTCATTGATCTGCGCTTCATCACTGTGGAGAAAGAGTCGTTCGTAGAACTCCTCGAAGGCGGAGTAATTGACGTGGCGCTAGGAACGTTTGCCCAGTTGCCCAATCACATTCTCAAGGAGAATTTGCTGTCAGAGCGGTTTGTTGGGGTCTGTCGAGGGGGGCACCCCGCCCTCCAAAAAGGCAGCGTTAGCCAGGAAAAATTTGTTGCCTTCCCCCACGCGCTCTTTACCCTGCGGCGCGATGCCACGGGCATTGTGGATCAGACCCTGGCAGAACAGGGGTTGCAGCGGCGGATTGCGCTGACGGTGCCCTTCTGGTTTGCGCTACCCTCGGCGATCGCCGCCTCTGACTTGCTAGCCGCCATTCCCTCCTGTTTAGAAAAACACTTTGTTCAGCACTATCAGGTACAGTCGTTTGAGATTCCACTAAACTTGCCGACCTGGCCGATCTCCATGGCCTGGAGCAAGCTCAAAGACCGCGATCCCGCCAACCTCTGGCTGCGGCAAATTATTCAAGCGGTCTGTCAAAGCACTGAGGTTTAGGTGTGGATTCAAGTAGGCGGGCGGCGATTGTGGCAGCGGTGGAGCGTGTTCTGACTCAGGCGCAAATGCCGGGGGCGGCGATCGCCCTCCGCATTGACAACCAGCCCTGGCTCAACCTCGGCGTGGGCTATCGAGACCTCTCCCAGACCCAGCCCCTGCCTGAGCATGCCAGCTTCTACATCTACAGCGTCACCAAAACCCTGATGGCAGCGGCAGTGCTGCATTTGGTCAACCAGGGTCAGCTTGATCTCGAAGCCCCCCTTCAGCGCTACTGGCCCGACTTCCCGGTGGCAACGCCGCTGACCCTGCGCCAACTTCTGAGCCACACCAGCGGTTTGCCCGACTACGGTGGTCTGCCCGCCTACAGCGAGGCGGTGAAGACAATCCCCGAGCAGCCCTGGTCTGTGGATCGGTTTCTGGCGGTGATTCAGGCGCGGGGGCTGCTATTTGAGCCCGGCCAGGGCTGGGCCTACTCCAACCTGGGCTATCTGGCGCTGAAGCTGCTTCTGGAAACCGTCACGGGGCGATCGCTGCAGGCCTGCTTAGACGAGGTGTTCTTTACCCCCCTGGCGTTGAAGCACACCTTTGTCGCCACCTCTCTCGATGACGTCAGAGGGCTAATGCCGGGCTACACCTCGACCTTTGGCGAAGACTTGCAGGATATGTCCCAGCGCTACCATCCCGGCTGGGTATCCCACGGGGTGGTGGTTTCCACCGCGCCCGAGCTGGCGGCGATGGTGGATGCTCTGTTCACCGGGCAGATCCTCGATCCATCCCTGGTAGAGCAGATGGCTCAGCCGGTGCACAGTCTGGGGGCTCATCCACCGCTCCAGAATGTAGGCTGCGGGCTGGGGCTATTTATAGACACGGCCTCGCCCTACGGCAGAGTGATGGGGCACAATGGCGGCGGGCCAGGCTATTCGATCGCGGCCTTTCACTTTTCGGCGCTGGCGGGTCGCCCCACTACCATCGCCGCCGCCACCAACCGGGAGGGCGACAACGTGGGGCTGGATGTGGTCGATGCGGTGGCCCGGGTGCTGGCCGAGGCGTGACCCCTGGCAATATTGCTAAAAAATGTGCAGCGCTGGGAATTGGCTGACCCCAATGGGCAAGATAACGCTGTGAGACCTAGCCCCCCGATATTGCCATGAACGCCAAACGCGCTCCTCGCCGAATTTTCCCCAAAGTGAGCACCATGCCGCGCCAGCAGACTGAAGCGGCCCAGTACCTCGATATGTACAAGCTCACCGTCGAGAAAAAGCGCCTCCAGCAGGAGCTGGAATACATCGACGAGCGCCGCCAGCGGCTGTGCGATCGCCTGGCCGAAATCGAGCAGGCCACCGAGGGCCTGGATGTCCAGGCCATCCACCTGCGCCAGAAAACCCAGGCTCCCGCCGCCGCCAGACCCCAGAACGCCCACTTCGCCCCCAGCGCCAATGTCTACCTGCCCGAGCGCAGCAGCCAGGTTCCGGAGGATTACAACACGTTGATGCTGGACTATTGAGGGGGGGGAGGATCGGGTTTCAGGTTTTGGGTTCACGGTTTTCGGTTCACGGTTTTCGGTTTTGCCGTGCACCGTACACCGCAAACCGTAGACCCGACACCCGACACCCGACACCCGACACCCGACACCCGATAAAATAGACGCATGAAGCGTCTTTTACTCCTGCTCATCCACGGCTATCGGCGGCTGATTTCGCCGCTGTTTCCGCCTACCTGTCGGTTTGACCCCACCTGTTCCCAGTATGCGCTGACGGCGATCGAGCGGTTTGGCCCTGTGAAAGGTAGCTGGCTGGCGGCGCGGCGGATCACGCGCTGTCACCCCTTTCACCCCGGTGGCTACGACCCCGTGCCGGAGGGGGCGGCTGAGTCATCCCAGGAGTAGGGTGCATCCGCGCAGCGATCGCACCGCTTGAGGATTTCTTAATGCAGGAAATGCCGCACGCCGGTCATGGCCATGATCAGGCCCAGCTCGTTGGCGGCTTTAATTGAATCTTCGTCGCGGCGGCTGCCGCCGGGCTGCACCACGGCACGAATGCCCGCTGCCGCTGCGGTGCGAACCGAGTCGTCAAAGGGAAAGAAGCCGTCGCTGGCGAGCACCGCACCCTGGGCTTTGCCCCCCGCCTGGGCCAGGGCAATACTGACTGAGCCTACCCGATTCATCTGCCCGGCCCCAATGCCGAGGGTCTGCTGCTGATGGGTGACCACGATCGCATTCGATTTCACATGTTTCACCACCCGCCAGGCAAACAGCATTTCGGCTAGTTCGGCCTCGGTGGGTTGGGCCTCGGTGACAATCTGCCAGGTGGCGGGGTCGTCGCGGTAGGTGTCGGGGGCTTGCAGCAGAAATCCGCCTGCGATCGCATTCACCACCTGCTTCGGCCCGGTGAGCAGATCCTCCAGCACCAGCACCCGCAGGTTCTGCTTTTTGGCCAGAATTTCCCGTGCCGTGCCGTCGCATCCCGGCGCGACGATGCACTCCAGGAACGTACCCGTGAGCTGCTGGGCCGTGTCGGCGTCGATGGCGCGGTTGAGCACCACAATGCCGCCAAAGGCTGAGACATCGTCGGCATCGTAGGCGCGGCGGTAGGCGGTGGCCAGGGTGTCGCCCATGGCAACGCCGCAGGGGTTGGTGTGCTTGAGGATGGCAGCAGCAGGGCGATCGCTCGGAAATTCTGCAATCATCCGCCGGGCCGCCTCGAGATCCACCAGGTTGTTGTAGCTCAGCTCTTTGCCCTGGAGTTGCTCGGCTCCGGCCCAGCCGGTGGGCACCGAGCCGGTGCGGTACCAGGCGGCTGTCTGGTGGGGGTTCTCGCCGTAGCGCAGGGTAGCCTGCTGGCGACCGGTCAGCGCCCACTGCTGGGGTAGGGTGTCGGGTTCGCCGGTCGCTGCGGTGAGGTAGGTGGCGATCGCCTGGTCGTAGCTGGCGGTGTGCCAAAAGGCCGCCCGCGCACACTCCTGGCGAAAGGTCAGGGGAACCTGTCCCTCGCTGGTCCGCAGCGCCTCCAGGTACGGCCCGTACTGCTCGGCACTGCACAGCACCGTCAGGTGGGCGTGGTTCTTTGCCGCCGCCCGCAGCAGAGTCGGTCCACCAATGTCGATGTTCTCGATCGCCTCGGCCATGGTCACACCGTCTTTGGCGATCGTCTGCTCAAAGGGGTAGAGGTTGACCACCACCAGGTCCAGGGGGCGAATGCCGTTGTCGGCCAGGTCTTTCTGGTCTTCTGGTAAATTTTGCCGGGCCAAAATGCCGCCGTGGATCTTGGGGTGCAGCGTCTTCACCCGACCGCCGAGAATTTCCGGCGACCCGGTGTAGTCCGATACTTTAGTAACGGGGAGATTGGCCGCTGCGATCGCCTTTGCCGTCCCGCCACTGCTGATCAGATCAAACTCAAACTCCTCCACCAGAGTTTTGGCCAACTCCACTAGCCCGGTTTTATCCGATACGCTTAACAGTGCCAGGCGCGCCATAGCTCTCTATCCTCGATTTTGCAGACCCCTACTATACCGAAAAAGCCCACCCCACCCGCCCCTCCCACCTACCCACTTACCCCACCAGCGGATAAGCCCAGATGATCAACTCAAACCTCGGTGAACCCTTACTATGGGCGGCGATCGTGACCAAACGACCTGAGCTAAAGACCCAGCGCCTGCTGCTGCGCCTGGGCACCGCCGCCGACATTCCGGCCATTTTGCAGTACTACCAGCTCAATCGCGCCTACCTAGAACCTTTTGAGCCTCAGCGCCCGGCCAATTTCTACACCCACGAATTCTGGCAAACGGTGCTGGCGGCAAGGGAAACCGACTTTTTCAACGGTTCTGGGGTCAAGCTGCTGATGTGGCTTCAGTCAGAACCTCAAACGCTGATTGGCACCATCAACCTCAATACGATTGTGCGGGGAGCCCTCCACGGGGCCACCCTCGGGTACAGCCTCTCGGCCCAGCACCAGGGCCAGGGCTACATGACCGAAGCGGGTCAGCGGCTGATTACCTACGCTTTTGACGAGCTAAACCTGCACAGAATCATGGCCAACTACATGCCCCATAACCACCGTAGCGCCAACGTGCTCAAGCGCCTGGGGTTTCAAATTGAAGGTACTGCCCGCGACTACCTGTTTATCAATGGCCAGTGGCAAGACCACGTGCTGACCAGCTTGATCAACTCGAACTGGCAAATAGCTGAGCCATAGCTAGATCACTGAGATTCCGCAGGTTCACAGGGATTGCTTTAGGAGATACTCCCGACTAGCCCACGGGGCGAATGCTTTTGCTGCTCAGCCCTGGCCAACTTCCCACCGCTTGCCGGTTCGGCTCACTGAAGAAATCACTGGAGGAAGACGCCTCGGCTCCTTCCCAGCGGGTTCACCGACGGCGATCGCGGCGGCGACTGCCCCGGCTCCGGTGGCCCACGGCTTCAACGATGGCGGCCAGGGCTCCTACCACTACCACTGGCAGAGGCGGAGTCGTCCGCTGTGCTCGGGAGTCCCGAGCAGGTCGGGGGCGGGCAGTCTCCCGGGTGCCATCAGCGGCATCTGTTTTAGTGCCACGGGCTTCCTCCTGCTCTGCGATCGCGGCCACATACTCCGATCGCGGCACCCCCTGCTGTATCCGATCCTCCGTCGTCAGGTCCACCGCAAAGGAGGCCGGACGAATATGAGAACCGTAGCGGCGGGCATACACCTGGGTAAACTCCGCCCCAAACAGCAGAATTTGTGCTGAGTAGAAGATCCAGATCAAAAGCACCACCAGAGAACCAGCGGCACCGTAGGCCGAGCCCACCGCCGCGTTGCCCAGGTACAGGCCAATCAGTGTGCGGCCAATGGTAAAGAGCAACGCCGTTACCGCTGCGCCAATCCAAACATCGCCCCAGGCAATTCTGACATCGGGCAGCACCCGATAGATCAGGGCAAATAGCAGCGTAATCACTCCAAAGGAGACCAGGAAGTTAATCCCTTCCCACAGCGCGCCCATGGCCGGTGCAACATCGTTCACGTAGCTACTCACCCCCACAATGGCGGCGCTGATTACCAGGGAAATCAGCAGCAAAAATGCAATGACCAGCACCATTCCAAAGGACAAAAACCGCGATCGAATAAAGGTCATAATCCCTTGCCCTGGTTTGGGGGCAACTTCCCAAATAGTATTGAGGGCATCTTGCAGTTGTCCAAACACCCCCGACGCCCCAAACAGCAGAATGACGATACCAATAATGGTGGAGATCACGCCCCCTTCCATCTGGTTGGCGTTGGCAATCATACTTTCAATGGCGCTGGCCCCTTCCTGACCCATCAGCCCCTGAATTTGGCCCACAATTTGCCCCCGGGCTGCCTCCTCACCAAAAAAGAACGCCGCCACAGAAATCGCAATGATCAGCAGCGGTGCAATGGAAAAGATAGTGAAATAAGCTAGCGCTGCCGCCAGTCGAGATACCTTGTCCTCCGTCCACTCAGCAAAGGTTTCTTTCAACAGTGGAACGATGGAAGCAGCTTTCATGGGAATGTTGGGGTGATGGGTGCAGGGGTAGCAGGACTGGCCAATAGACCTACAGTAACAAGTCGAAAATATCAGGCTGCCCGGTAAAATTCGTCCTTCTTCCGGGAGAATGTGCCAGTCCAAAGGCCCATCCCAAACCTAACCAGTCACTACTTGCCCTACTACCCCTCCTGCTATGCCGGGTCGCAGCGAATTTCGACCATGAAGCCGTCGGGGTCATAGAAGTACACGCCGCGCCCGGTGGGACGGGTGACCGGGCCGTGGGCGATCGCGATTTGATTCTCGTCCAGCACCGCCAGAGCGCCATCCAACTCGGCTGGGTCAATGTCAAAGGCCAGGTGGTAGGCGCGGGTAAAGGACTGCTCGGGGTCGGGATGGGGCGGCTCCAGGTCGGGGGCCCCAAACAGGTCGAGAATCAGCCCATCGGGCAGCACAAAGTTGGCCACCTTACCCGTCGCCACCAAGTCCTTTAGCGTGTCGTCCACCTCGTCGCCGGTCAGCTCCCGCAGCCCCAGCAGCCCGCCGTAGAACTGGCGCGAGGCCTGCATATCCTTCACATTCAGCGCCAGGTGGTGAATGCGGCGCAGCTGGCCAGGGGCCAGGGCAGGAGCCATTGCGGGGCTGGGGTTCATAGGACTGATCTGAGCACAGCGGCGAACTATGATTAATTATAGAAATCCTAACGCGCTCAGTTGTTCAGCCATCGCCGACCAAACCCTCACCCTCACCGTTGATCACCCCGACCCCAACCGGCTCGATCGCTGGCTCACCGCCAACGTCAAGGAACTGTCCCGCAACCGGGTGCAAAAGCTGATCGACTGGGAATACGTGCAGCTCAACGGCCAGCTCTGCACTAACAAAAAAGAGGCGGTGCAGGTGGGCGATCGCATCCAGCTCACCATCCCCGAACCCCGCCCCCTGGAGCTCACCCCCGAGGCCATTCCCCTCGACATTCTCTACGAGGACGAGCACCTGATTATTCTCAACAAGCCCGCCGGCCTGGTGGTCCACCCCGCTCCCGGCAACATGAGCGGCACCCTGGTGAATGCGGTACTGGCCCACTGCGGCGATCAGCTCCTGGGCATTGGCGGCGTGCAGCGCCCCGGCATTGTACACCGGCTGGACAAAGACACCACCGGAGCAATCGTAGTGGCCAAAACCGATCTGGCCCACAGCGACCTCCAGGCCCAGATGAAGGCCAAAACCGCCCGACGCGAATACCTGGGGGTGGTCTACGGTGCCCCCAAAGCCGACTCGGGCACCATCGATGCGCCCCTGGGTCGCCATCCCGCCGATCGCAAAAAAAATGCCGTGGTGCCGCTAGAGAAAGGCCGCACCGCCATCACCCACTGGCAGGTGGAAGAGCGCCTGGGCAACTTTTCGCTGCTCCGGTTTCGCCTGGAGACAGGCCGCACCCACCAGATCCGCGTCCACAGCACCCACATCGGCCACCCCATCGTGGGGGACCCCACCTACGGGTCGGGTCGGGATGTGGGGGTCAACCTGCCGGGGCAGGCGCTCCACGCCGAGCGGCTGACCCTGCGCCACCCGGCCACCGGGGAAACGGTGATGGCGATCGCCCCCCTGCCGGAGCACTTTCTCAAGCTGCTGACAGTGCTGCGGAGTCGGGTGGTCTAGGACCGGGGGCGGTTACGCCTGCGTCAGCAGCCAGGCGATCAGCTCCTGAACGCCTGCGCCGCGATCGCCCGTCATTACCCGGTCCGCCAGGGCCTTGAGCTCTGGCACCGCGTTGCCCACCGCCACCCCCAGACCACTGCTCTCCAGCAGGCTGCGATCGTTTTCGGCATCGCCAACGCCGACCACCTGCGCTGGCTCCACACCCAGGTCTGCCAGCGCCACGGCCAGTCCGCTGGCTTTGTTGACCCCCTGGGGCAGCACCATGACCGCTTTTTTGTTGCGAATCACCGTAGCTGCCAGGGCCAGTTCCCGCACGGTGTGCTCTACGGTTTCGCCGTGGGGTTCCCAGGTCGCGACCACGATCTGCCCCTGGCTGATGGGGCCAACCCCTCGGGCCTTCAGCGTATCGATCAGTACCGGCGGCAGCGGCTCGGCCAGCCGTCGCGTGATTCCCTGGGCAGGCTGGTAAAACACCCCACCGTTCTCGGCCACAATGCCTGCAAACAGGTGCCCGTGGGGAAATACCTCAAGCAACTCATCGAGCTGACGCCCCGTCACCAGAAGCAGCCGACCGCCCCGGTGGCGGTAGCGCTCCAGGGCGGTCAGGGTAGCGCTATCGACAGCGCCCTCTGTAGCCAGGGTGCCGTCATAGTCGGTAGCCAGAACGGAGTACTGCATGGGTCAAACGTGTCGCATCGGGCACAATAGGCACAATAGAATCTAGGTGTGAGTCAAGGGACCGAGACCCAGACCGTGGCGAACCAACTCATTTTGAACTGATTTTGTCTGAAATGGGTAGCTTAGCCGGAGTAGGGTGAGGTTGCATGACGCTGATTGCGCGATCGCCCTGGTCACATCCAAATGGCCATCGCCCCCGTACCGACTCAGGTGCTCACCCCACGTTGTTGATGTTGCCCCCAGCCGCTGCCATGAATAGACTTACCTCCCTTCCCCCTGTCCCCAAACGGGTTTGGAAACCGCTGATGGCCGTTGGCAGCAGGGCCGCGATCGCGGGGGGGCTCGTCGCGGCGATCGCGCTCCCAGGGGCCACGGTTCCGGCCCACGGTCCGGCCTCCCTCACCGGGGTAGCGGTTCACAGCAAGCAGGACGCAGCGGTTCCCGCCGTGCCGCCCCTGCCCGTCACCGTCCCCGCTCCGATCGCCCCAGAGCAGACTGGCATCCTCGGCCTCACCCCTGCCCCTACGGACAACGTCGGCATCGGCCATCTGCGCCCCACCAATCTAACCTTCGCCCCTGGACCAGACCCTTCGCCCCTGGGGGCTGAGTGGCTCCAGGGGATCGCCCTACCCATCTATCCCACCCCCGACAGTCCCCACTGGGGCTGGCTGATCAACGGCTGGCTGGTGCCCAACGAAGGGGAGCCCCTGGCCATCGGTCGCGATGCCGCCTTTTCCATGGTGCAGACCGAGCAGCAAGTCTACACATTTCCGGTACTCGAAGTTCGCCCTGACGGCTGGTTTCAGTTTCAGTACACCCCTGCCGGGGCCGCCTGGGCCCACACCTCCCACCTGGGCTTGGGGGCTGTCTCCCTGACGGTGGAACCCTGGGAAACCTCAATGCAAAGCGCGACGCGGCTCCAGTTCCGCCGCCCCGGCCTGTCCCAGCCCATGCGTTTGGCTCCCACAGGGAGCGCTCCACTCCAGGCGCTGGTAGGGCCAAACAGCATCATTCAACCGCTGGATCTCGAGGGCGACTGGCTGCGGGTTCGCGTCACCCAGCCTGTTCAGGGTTGTACCCCACTCCCGGGTTCCAGCACCTCAGAGGGCTGGGTGCGCTGGCGTAGCGACGCCGACATGCCCCTGGTCTGGTTCTCTGCCACCGACTGCTAGCTCAACCCTCGCCTTCAGCCGGGCAGCCGCTCCAGCAGCCGTTGCAGACGAATCTTCGTCATCACGTAAAACGGAAACTGGTAGTGCTCCGCCACCAGCCAGCTCACCATAGTGGTGTGGGCCACCAGGGTGCCCAAAGCCCAGGCTATGGACCAGTTAATCCCCACGCTCTCATCGAGGGGCGGAAACACGTATCCCCCCAGCGCCACGATGCCGGCAGGGAAAATTACCAGGGCCAGCCCCACCAGCCACAGGGTGAGGGTAATGTCGCTGCGACTCTGGTAGAGAGGCTGCCAGCGCCACCCCTGCCAGCGCCAGCCCATCGGCTGCACGCTGTCCACCACGTGCACGGTCTGCTGGTCCAGGTTGACATCAAAAATATGGCGGCAAAAGCTACAGGCACAGGCGTCCATCAGGGCCATGGGCTGCATTTGCCCGTGCCGACACACCGGGCAGTCATAGGTATCAGCACCGTCAAGCGCGAGCACCCGAGGCATTTTTTGCCTGCCAGACCTAAGTTCACCGCTGCCCATTGCCAACCCTCAGCCCAATTTTCTTGAGTATGAGCTATGGTGCTGGCCGGATCGCTAAAGCAGACCGAAGGGTGCCAGGTCAGTTCAGGCGTCAATCTAGCCCACAGCCCTCTCAAGTCTAAACGATGCCGCCGGGCCTGACCTGCCTGGGGGAGTTTTCCCTGGGGGGTGCTGCTCGTTCGGGCAGGTCGATCAGGGAGCGCTACAAGGAGCTGACCATCGGGGCTCCCACGGTGCGGGTGTAGTCCCGACCGTCGTAGGTCAGCACCACAACCGGCTCCTGGCCCGATACATCCACCGACTTCACCTTGATTCGACCGCCAGCCAGCATGTCGCCCTGGCTCACCCGGCGGCTGACAGCACTGCCTGGCTCGGTGACAATGACGCTGACGCCGCTGCCCACCTGCACCACACCGCTGACCACCACTTGATCCACAAGATTTTGAAAGACTGGGCTACCGGTGGGGGCAACGGCAATGTCGGTGGGGCTGGGGGGAACGCTACCCGGCAGGAATGGGGCGGGTAGGTTGGGCAGCGCCACCGACTGCACCGGTGCCTGGGGTAGGGGGGGCAAGTTCTGGGTGGCGGCTATGGGCACGGTCGGCAGTCCCTCGGCGGCGATCGCCGCAGGAACTGGGGTAATTGCCGCAGCGGCAGCGCTGGCACGCCCTGACCGGGGACCCGGCAGCACCACTGAGGCAAAGGGATCGGGACGACCGGCCGTAACTGTCTCTACCCGAGCCTGGGAGGAGGTCGACCGCAGCAGGTTGGGTTCGGCCAAGCGCAGGGGAGCCGAGGGTTGAAAGAAGGGCTGGGACTGAAATGGAGTAGCCGCTTCGCCGGTCTGTGGGATCAGGGCGGTGGCTGAATCGTCAGCGGTCCCATCGGTGGCGCTCAGGTCTGTGCCGGCTGGGACTGTCCCAACCACCTGGGGCGAGCTAGAGCCACCGAGGGTGAGCTTGAGGGCCGCGCCTGCCGCGATCGCCAGCAGCAAACCGCCCGAAACAGCCGCGTACAGCTTCCGCTTGGATAGGCCATGGAGCTTAGTTTTCCCAGCTTGCCTGGGCTTGGCAGAGTAGGTCATCGCAGCATTTCCCCACAATTTTCTCCTAACAGTAGCGAACTCTTGAAAAAGTGGCGCACTTTCGCTAAAGTCAGGCCCGCGATCGCGGGGCCAACCCGAAGAGTTGATGACACGCCCTGGTCCCAGGACTTGAATACCTGAACTTAGACAGACTCCCCGACGTCAGTCAGGCCGCTTTGCCGCCGCTGGTGCAGGGCCTGTAGCTGAAGCAGCAGCGCCTCGGCCTCAGCCTGGAGGTGCAGCAGCTCAACCTGCTGATCGGGAGGATAGGGAACCTGGCGCAGCTCGACCCAGCAAATCTTGTCATCGGGGGCAGGAGCGGTCTCGCGACTTACCGAGGCCAGCGCCGCCGCCTCCGGTGCAGACCCACTCGCAGACATGGCCGAGGCACTAGCATGGTCTAAAGGGGCATTCATGGAAGATTTTATTAAAATTAAGAAATTGTACTCAGTCAGAAAGTTAAGGCATTTTAACCATCCTGTCCAGAGGGTAAGCTTAAACTAAGCTCCCCCCCAAGCGCCGACCAAAATGGGTCAGTTTGCTAACTGGGTGGCCCCTGACTGCGGCTCATCCCCCCTTGGCTGGTCAAAACCACTCAGTTGCTCCGCCGGGGGGCAAGGCTCACGGTAAACTAGGAAACAAACAGAGGCTGAGGTTTGGGTTGGGCTGGCGCTCACCTGAGCCTGTAACTGTCGCTCAATCCCTTAACTATTAATACTCTCGACCTATCGTGACCCTAAGCATACCGTCTGCCACCGCCGTCACCCCCGCCTCTCGGCCACCGAGCACCGGGCTCCAGCCCTGGCCAGGGCTGATCGAAGCGTACCGGGCCTACCTGCCCGTGAGCGATCAGACTCCGGTGGTTACCCTGTGCGAAGGCAATACCCCTCTGATTCCCATGCCTGCCCTGGCGGAGCACATCGGCAAAGACGTCAGGGTCTGGGTCAAGTACGACGGGCTCAACCCCACCGGCAGCTTCAAAGACCGTGGCATGACCATGGCCATTTCCAAAGCTAAAGAAGCCGGAGCCGAAGCCGTCATCTGCGCCAGTACCGGCAACACCTCCGCCGCCGCCGCCGCCTACGCTCGCCGGGGCGGTATGCGGGCCTTTGTGCTGATCCCCGACGGCTATGTCGCCCTGGGCAAGCTGGCCCAGGCGCTGCTGTACGGGGCCGAGGTGCTGGCCATCAACGGCAACTTTGACGACGCCCTGGCCATGGTGCGCGAGCTGGCCAAGGACTACCCCATCACCCTGGTCAACTCCGTCAACCCCTACCGCCTGGAGGGGCAAAAAACCGGAGCCTTTGAGGTGGTCGACGCCCTAGGTGACGCCCCTGACTGGTTGTGCATTCCGGTGGGCAACGCGGGCAACATTACCGCCTACTGGATGGGCTTCTGTGAGTACCACCAGCAGGGCAAGTGCAGCCGTCTGCCCCGCATGATGGGGTTTCAGGCCGCTGGGGCTGCTCCCCTGGTCAGCGGTCACGTGGTGCGCGATCCGCAAACGCTGGCGACGGCCATTCGGATTGGCAACCCCGCCAGCTGGACCAAGGCCGAGGCCGTCCGCGATGCCAGCCAGGGCCAGTTTAACGCCGTCACCGACGAAGAAATTCTCAATGCCTATCGCCTGCTGGCCCTGGAGGGAGTCTTCTGTGAACCCGCCAGCGCCGCATCGGTGGCGGGCCTGCTCAAGGTCAAAGATCAGGTGCCCGCTGGGATCAATATTGTCTGTGTGCTCACCGGCAATGGCTTGAAGGACCCTGACACCGCGATCGCCCACAGCAATAACCAGGTCAAGGGTGGCCTCAACCCCGACCCGACGACCCTGGCAAAAGCTATGGGGTTTTAGGCAAGGTTATTCTCCCTATCATCAATCGTCCGTAATTGGTGCTGGCGTCTCTGTAGGTATAGCTGGAGACTGTGAACCGCGTTTCTCCAAAACAACAACGACTTTCTGCCCCGGCTGACCGCTGGGGCATTTTATAGCGATGGCCATGCCCGGCGTCCTGCACCCCGCTAACGTCCTTCTACGGCTAAAGATTCCGCTGTGCGTCGGGTCTCTGACTGGAGCCAAACGGTTTTGAGGCGTTCTAAAAACGCATAGACCGGGGGCGGTAGCAGGGCCTCGCGCAGCACAATTACCCCAATCACCCGCTCCAGGGGCTGGGGCAGTTCAGCCACCCGCAAACCGGGCGGAATTGGCTCCGCCGCCAGGGCCGCCATGATGGTAGCCCCCAACCCCCGTTCCACCATGCTGAGAATGGTCGAATCTTCGCGCACGACATAGTCGGGGTGGAGCTGCTGGCCGCAGCGGTGCAGCAGGCGGTCGAGGTGCTGGCGATCGCCGTCGTCTGCCGGGGTCAAGATCAGCGGGTAGGCGGCCAGATCGGCCCACTCAAGCGGCTGGGCCGGGGGCTGGGGGCTGGGGGGCAGCAGCATGATGTAGCGATCGCGCAGCAGTTCCCACTGGTCGAACTCCTCGCGGCTGGGCAGGTAGGTAAAGCCAACGTCGGCGCGCCCCTGGCGCAGGTCGTTTTCCACCATTTCGTAGTGGGATTTTTCGTCAATCGCGATGGTTACGCCGGGGTACTGCTGCCGAAATTGGCGAATCACCTCGGGCAGGATGTGGGTAGCCACGCTGCGAAAGGCGGCAATGCGCACTTCCCCAGCCTGGAGGCCCTTCGCCTCTTCGGCTTTGTGGCACAGGCTATCGAGCGATCGCAGCACCTGCCGCGCATCTTCGGTAATCTGCTCGCCCACTGGAGTCAGCACCGCCCCCTGTCGGCCCCGGTGCAGCAGCAACACCCCCAGTTCGTCCTCCAGGGTGGCAATGGCATGGCTGACGGCGGACTGGGACAGGTCCAGGTGCAGCGCAGCATCGCTAAACGAGCCCTGGTCGACAATGGCCACCAGGGCTCGAAGCTGGGAGAGCTTGAGGCGGTGGGGGTCAGCTTTAGCCATTGCGCCGTCCTCATCGATCTAGATAAGCTAGACACTAACCTTTGAAGCATCGCTGGGGAAAGCGATTTTCTTTAAATTGCCCGCCAGACGCCCGGGTATTGCCTCTGGCTTACCGGGCTCCTTTGGGAGAACCAGGCAGAACAGTTGCTCCAACACCAGGGTTAGATCCGTATAATTAGCAGTATTTTTTACTTAGACGTCGCTTGAATTACTGATTTTTGGAGGAGGCGATGGGGGCATTTACTCAGGCTGGTCCACGGCCGGTCGAGTAAATTGGACCTATGTCAGATCAACTTTAGCCCTTGTCTAAAGAACGTCTGGAGGATGGTAGGCCCCGCTCAATATCCAAGGGGATGTCCCATCGGCTCCAGGCTGCTCTATTCGACCCTCCCATAGCGGTGGGTGTTCTATGTAACCACACTAATATTTACTCAGGTATCAGGAGATGTTTTTTAACCGTCACCTCTTAGAAGCCGGACTGGCCGCCGCTGCCATGTCCGTTAGCATTGTGGCTACTGCCCCCGCCCACGCCCAGCTGCCCGCAGCCAGTCTCAGTCCCGAGCAGTTTTCCACCGAGCTTGGGTTTGACAACCTCAAGTCCCTCAATTTGCTGGAGCCCTCGGCCACCCTGGAAGAGCTCAAAAAGCTAATCAACAACGAAGCCAATGCCCTGTCCCAGAGCTTTCTGTCCCAGTACCAGCTCGACACCAGTAAGCTGTTCTGGAACGGCGTTGACCCGGTTGAGGTTTACTTCATCAATGAGGGCGCTGGCTACCGCAACCAGCTATTCTTCACCGCTAAAGACCTCAATGGCAACCAGACCGGCGGCGGGATGATCTTTGAGGACGTCTCCTCCCCCTTCAGCAAGCTGAGCGAAAAGGATGGCCCGCTGGTGCTGGGCCAGGGGGTGAGCCTGGGCGGGTTCGTCGGCCCCACCCAGCTCGACTTCATGATCAAGTCCAACGGGAAGAATGGCGGCACCACCATGCTGGGCACCAATGCGGCCGCAAACCCCTTTGGGCTTCAGCACGTGGTGGCCTTCCAGCACAAGGATTGGATCATTCTGGGCTTTGAAGATATTGTTGGCGGCGGCGATCGCGACTACAACGACGTCATCTTTGCGGTGCGCGGTATTCAGCACGGAGCGCCTCCGGCCGCAGATGTTCCCGAACCTTCGGCCCTGCTGGGCATGGTCGTCCTGGGCGTCGGTGGGTTTACGACCCTGCGCCGCCGCAAGCTCTCTGCCTAGTAAGTGGCCCAATAGTGGTAGCGCTGGTTCCCTGGCGCTCCAACAGACTTAAATGCATCCTAATGGTCCATGGGAGGTGAGATTACTCACCTCCTTTTTTTTGACCCGCTGTCGTCAACTAGCTGCTGCTGGCCCAAGGTTCCAGGAGGATGCCAACGTCCAAGCCACGCCAGCGGTATGGACGTTTGGTATTACAACCCCTGGTTCGCTACGATTTCTAGCTGCCCCACCATGCCGGCTTCGGCATGGCCTGCGATCGCGCAGTGCAGCTCGTAGACGCCCGGGCGCTCGGGCACAAACACCCACTCGGCGATCGCCCCGGGCTTGAGTTCTAGCTCGTGGATGGCACCTTTGACCTCCACGCCTGCGGCCTGTACCTTCTGCGACCAGATGCCATCGGCAAAGTCCTTGGCGGTAAAGTAGTGCTTCTCGGGGCTGGGGTTGTCGAGCACCAGCCTGTAGCGCTGGCCGGCCACAAACTGGATGTGGTCGGGCTCAAACCGCAGGCTGCCGTCGGTGGTGCCCAGGTGAATCGTGAGGGGCGTGGGCCCGGTAGAAGACGTGGGGGCGGCGATCGCGATCGGGGGGTGTAGGGTAAGCCCAAGCCCGATCGCCAAACTGACCCCAAGAACGAGTAAAATAGCCTGTTCTAGACAGGTCTTAGCCTTTACCGCTAACTGCTTCATGGCGATTGTATCCCTACCGCTGTGCCAGTGCCTACAGGTACCCCAGCGGCCAGTCGTCGGGGTACGCCGTCTTGAGGGATTCTATCGCGTGCTGGGTAGTTGGCCCCATCACGCCATCGATCGCACCGCTGTAGACCCCCACCCGTTTGAGATAGGCCTGCAGGGCCTTGGTGCGATGCTGCAAATCCTGCCAGAGGGTATCGACCCAGGTTTGGCCAAGGATCCGCCGCAGCTTACCCTGCTGTTGCTGGAGGGTTTCCTCGGGGAGTAGGTCCAGATGTTTGGCCACCCAACTGTCGGCCTCATCGAGCCAAAAACTGAGCAGGGGGTCATCGACTGCCTGGGCCAGAATGCGGCCCAAACGGGTTTCATCGTCGGCACTGAGGTCGGGCTGGAGGGCCAGGGTGCAGTAGTGAACCAGGGTAGAGCGGTACTGTTGCAACGCCAGCCTGAGACCATCGAGGGGAACCTCGCCTTCGACCGCCAGCAGGGCGGGGTTTGTGGGACCGGGGCAACTGGCCGCCGTCGCCATCGACGGATGGTGAAGCTTGTCTTGGGGTGCCGTTGCGTGTTCTGTGTTCATACTCCTCGCGTGCCGTAGTAGAGAACAGCTTCAAATCAGTCTCGAATCAGGGTTGCACCGATCTCCCTCGAACCCGTAGCCTGGCCAAAGCACAGCCAAACTGAGCGCCCATGGCATATCCGCCGCGATGCCCAGCGCCGCAGCCCAGCGCCCAGCCCACGGGCCTCAGGGTTTAACGGGGCACAGGGGCCTGGCGATCGCCACGCTAGTGTATTAGTGCCCCGACCCCTGGAGTTGTGACAGGGGCGCGTTACGTTTCTTTGGAATTTGCTGTCGTGGCCGCAATTTGGATATGTCACATTGGAGCAGCTTATATCACTTGTTAAGTGAGTGATGCCTCACCTAACGCCCCAGGGAATATGAGCCAATCTGCCGACGCCAGTGGTTTGAATGAGTTCCGCCCGCCCGCCGATGCTCCAGCCCCAGACGTCTTCGATCAAGCGCTGAGTGAAATTCTGGGCAGAGACAACCCCCACGCCTACCCGATTCTGAGCGCTATTCAAAGAACCCTCAAGCAGTACCACCTGGAAACTCAGTACGAAGCCTACGAAATTCTCCACGAGGCCTACCTGCGGGGCAAAAAAAAGCTCCAGGCTGGCGAGGTCATCCGCAATCCCCATGCCTGGCTCAAGGCCACGGCCTTCAATGTGATCTACGAACGCAAGCGTAAGCACCGGGAGAGCGCCACCGATCCCCAAGTGATGGAGGCCGTCCTGCCCGATCCCCGCCTCACCCTGATGCAGCAGCAGGTTTTTGTGGAGGAACTGGATCTGCTCTACCAGGCCCTGGACTTGCTCAACCAGGAAGACCCTGAAGCCACTTGTTTGCTCTACCTGCGCACCGTGCGCGACTGGTCGTGGGCCAGGATCAGCCAGTGGCTGGTGGCCGACGGTCAGCCCGCTGCCACCGAAGCTGCCCTGCGCCAGCGGGCCTCGCGGGCCAAGCGTCGGCTGCGAGACATCTTCTGGCAGCGCATCGATCAGGAGATGGCGCTGTTCAGGCTGCCCTCCCCCCTGCCTGAACGGCGGCAGTAAAGCGCCTGGCCCCTGGCCAGGCGCCCCCCGGAACGGCATGATGGGGGTGGCATTAGCACAGGGAGCCTTTGGCCATGGACAATCTGTTGACCCGGCTGCGCAATTCCAAACTTGTCCTGTGGGGCATTGTGGGTGCCCTGGTGGTCGGCATGCTGATTCCGCTGCTGCTCCTGGTGCCCCGGCGCAACCAGGCCGGTCCCCCGGAGAGTCCCGAGGCCCACCAGACCATCGTTACTCAGGTGATTGGGTCTATGGATCGGGCCAGCCTGCTGGGGGATTCGCCGACCCGAGGGAACCCCAACGCCCCGATTGTGCTGTTTAAGTTTTCAGACTTTCAGTGTCCCTACTGTGTGGTCGCGGCGGGCAACATGAAATCCTTCGTGGGCAACCACGAAGATGACCTGCTCTATGTCTATAAGCATTTTCCGCTGACGCAAATTCACCCTGAGGCCATGCCCTCGGCCAAGGCGGCCTGGGCAGCACAGCAGCAGGGCCAGTTTTGGCTGTACCACGACGGCCTGTTTGCCAACCAGGCCCGCCTGGGCGAGGAACTCTATGTGGAGTTGGCCGAGGCCATGGGCCTGGATGTGGAGCAGTTTAACCGCGATCGCGCCAGCGCCGAAGCCGAGGCCGCTATTCAGCAGGACCTGGACCTGGCCGAGCAGCTCCGGCTCCAGGGCACTCCCTCGTTTATCATGAACGACCTGCTGATTTCAGGCGGGGCACCACCCCAGCTGTTTGAGGAAATCTTTAGCCAGATCAATAGCCTGATTCAAGGCCAGGGTCAGTAGGTTCATTCCCAACGGCGAATCCGGGAACCGCCTGCAATATGCCAGTTGGCTGTGCCAGTTGGCAGCCTGCCTGCAAACGTGGGTCAATTCCGTCGCTGGCTGGGAAATAGCGATCGCCCTTTTGCCCCCACCCTAAGCTCGTTAGCCCTTGCCAGGTAAGGGTTTGGAAAACTTGCCGCGTTTTTTGGGTTGGTAGGTGAGTATCACCCACTACACAAAGTGTCATGGCCCCGCTCAAGGGTACCTGGGCCCCAGCGCTACAACAGTGTCATGGCGAAAGCGAAGACAACTGCTTCACCGCCATACCCGTCCCGACCGAATGGCACCGACTCTAAATCGCATTGGCCGGTTTGGGTGGGCCTCAACCACAACAACACACAGTTTGCATTTGGAGAATGACTATGAAAACCCGTTCTATCGCTGCGATCGCCCTGGGTCTTACCGCTGCTTCTATGGTTGCCCTGCCCATGGCCGCTAACGCTCAGCAGGCTCCCACGGACTACAACTACGTCGGCGCTGGCGTCGGCATCGGCAACGTGGGCACTAGCGACGTGGGCCTGTCGGTCAACAGCAAGTTCACCGTGGCTGACAACATCTCGCTGCGCCCCGGTGTGATCACCGACCTCAACTTCAGCGGCAATGGTGAAACCTCCTTCCTGCTGCCCGTCACCTACGACTTCAACCCCGTGACCAACAACGGTCGTCTGCTACCCTACGTGGGCGCTGGCCTGTCGGTGGCTACCGAAGGCTCGACCACCGTCGGCCCGCTGGTCACCGGTGGCGTTGATTACCGCATCACCGACCGTATTGTGGCCAACGGTGGCGTCAACTGGTCGCTGCACGGCAACAGCCGCGTCAACGGCACCATCGGTCTGGGCTACACCTTCTAGTCCCTAGACCCTCCGTAAATCGACCGTTCTGAACCTGTAAACAAGGGCTCAGTGGTTTAACCACCGAGCCCTTTTCTATGGTTTGTCTATGACTCTTTGTTTATAGCCATGTTTATAGCCATCGCCAGAACCGTTAGGACATGACCAATGCCCCTAAAACTAATGGCTATACGCCATTGCGCTGCCCCAGTTTTTGCCTTTAGAGGAGGCCAATGTCCTAAGCGCAATGGCCATCGCTATATGACTTATGGAGCTAAGCGGATTCGAACCGCTGACCCCTTGCATGCCATGCAAGTGCTCTACCAGCTGAGCTATAGCCCCGAGGGATTCATTTAAGCGCGTCAACGGCGGCGTTGAGCGCATCAACAATAGTGACGCAAGGGGGGTACCATCGTCAACCCCTATTTTTGGCTCCAGTTTTAGCCCGATTTTCGGCCCCGATTTTGTCTCACGTTTTGGCCCAAGTTTTGTCTCACGGTAGCGGTGAAGGGCAGCTATCCGCGATAGAGTCAGGGAGAATGTAGCATTGACGTGGCGATCGCAATGGTTTTCCCCGGTTCTTCGTCTCCCCCCGATGCCGCTGCCGTACAGGACATCCTGCTGCGGCTGCGGCGCAAGGAAGGCACCTGGGTTGATTGGGCCCAGGGCTGCCAGGCGCTGCAAAAGGCGGGCCTCACCCCCCAGAAAATTTTTGAGGAAACGGGCTTTGAGCCCATCCAGCAAAACCAAATTGTGGTGGCCGAGCAGGTCTACCAGTCGGCGCTCAAGGCCGGAGTGAAAGAGGCCACCCAGGCCCACTTTACCCGGCAGGGCAGCGATTCGCTCTACGAACTGCGGCTGCTCTCCCAGGGCGATCGCGCCGCCATGGCCGACTTCGCTCTACAGCATGGGCTTGACTCCGAGGCGGTGCGCGACCTGGTCAAGCCCGTTAAAGAATATTCCTACCGCAAGGAGAACCCGCCGGGCTTTGGCGATCGGCCGGGGGATGCGATCGCCTACCACTTCTGGAAGCTGGCTCGCCAAAAAGACGACCTGCAGGACCGCTCTCGGCTGATTGCCCAGGGGCTGCGCTTTGCCGACAGTCCCACCGCCCGCCAGCAGCTCGAAAAGCTGCTGACCGACTTTACTGTGGTCAAAAGCCGCCCTGCCCCCCGGCTGCCCCTCTACCGGCTGGAGACTGAAACCGAGCTACCGCGCGTGATCCCCGTGGTTGGGCAGATGCCCCTGACGGTGGAAGACCTGAAGGCGGTGCCGGTGGTGGTGCCCGAGGGGCCCTTCAGCATGGTCAGCGCCAGCGGGGCCAGCGCCTGGATTGCGGTGCCCGGCTGGCAGGTGATCTTTCGGGCCGAAGACCCGGTGGGGCTGCTGGCTCAATCGCGATTGCTACCCAACTATCCTGCTGAGGCTGCCGATGAGACGGTGCTGGTGGTGGTCGATCGCAGCGATCGCACCTGGGACGACGACGGCTACTTTCTCACCGCCGAAGCCGATCAGCTCACCCTGGTCTGGTCGCCCAGCCCGATCGAAACCCCCATTTTGGGCAAAATCATCCTGATTCTGCGGCCCAAACGCATTCTCGACGAAAACTACAACCGTGAACTCTGGCAGCTAGACGAATAGGAGACCGCTATGGGCCTGGAACGACGTTTATCTCGCACCATGTTTCTGAGCGAAGAAGTGGTGGAACTGCGGCAGATGTGCCTCACCCCCGGTCGTGTGTTTGAACCGGGAAAATACCTGGCGGGCGAGCTGCCCGACTCTGCCTTTGAGATGGGGCTGGTGGAGAAGCTGCCGCCAGTGCGGGGTAAGAGTGAGGAGATTGGGGAGCCACCGGGGGAGGGATGAGGAGATGGGGGGATGAGGGGATGCCGAGGAAAAAATTCAAGTTCAAAATGCAAAATTTTGAATTCTCAATTCTGAACTTTGAATTCATTTTCCCATTGCTCAAACTTTTACGACAACGTGCCTCAGACTACAGCGGCTTCAGTCTCCAGCCTCGACAACAGAACATAGTATCTGTGTTGGCTGGCTATGGCCGTGACATCCTTAACGCCTCGGGAACTGCCCTCATCCCAGCGTCCCCACATCATTGTCTGCGGCCTGGGTCGCACGGGGTTGCGGATTTTTGGCCTGCTGCGGCAGCAGGGGGCCCGGGTGGTGGGGGTGAGCTACCATCCGATGCCAGAGGTGGGCGGCGAGATTGTGGTGGGGGAGCTGCGATCGCCCACTACGCTCACCCATGCGGGCATTCACCAGGCCCACACCCTGGTGCTGGCCACCTCTGATGACGCTCTCAACCTGGCCATCCTGACCCAAGCGCGCATCCTCAACCCCAACATTCGCATCATCAATCGGCTGTTCAACATTGGCCTGGGGGAGCGCCTGGATCACACCCTGCCTCACCATGTAAGCCTCAGCTCGGCGGCGCTGGCGGCTCCGCTGTTTGCCTTTGCGGCGCGGGGCAACCGGGCGATCGGTCAGCTACGTCTGTTTGAGCAGACCTGGCCCATGTACGAGGAGGTGATCGACGCCGCCCATCCCTGGTATGGCAAACCCCTCAAAGCCTTGTGGAACAATCGATCGCAGCTGTTGATTCACTACCATTCGGCCCGCCGACCGATCGACCTGGTAACGGCGGTGGTAACGGGGGAGGTATTGCAGGCGGGCGATCGCCTGGTGATAGCTACCCAGCCCCAGCAGCCCCTGCTCAAGTCTCGCCACGTGGCCCAGTTTTGGCAGCGGCTACTGGTCACCCTGGACCACGGTCGACGCCGCGCCCGGGCCACCCTACTGGTGATTCTGGCGCTGCTGATCACCATTGGCCTGGCCACCTTTACCTACCTCTGGCACAACCTCAACACCAGCTGGGTGGATGCCCTCTACTTCTCGGTGGGCATGATCACCGGTGCTGGTGGCCAGGAACAGGTGGCCGAAAACGCCTCCTCGGCGATCAAAGTGTTCACCGCCGTGATGATGCTGGTGGGAGCGGGGGTGATCGGCATCTGCTATGCGCTGCTGAACGACTTTATTCTGGGATCCCACTTCCAGAGCCTGTGGAGCGTAGCCCGCATGCCCCGCCAGCATCACTACATTGTCTGCGGGCTGGGGGGCGTGGGCTACCGGATTGCCCTTCACCTGCACCAAACCGGGTACAAGGTAGCGGTGATCGAGCAGGATGTGGGCAATCGCTTTTTGCCCGCGGTCAAGGCGCTCAAAATTCCGGTCATCATCGCCGATGCCAACCTGACCTCCACCCTGGAAACCGTCAACCTGGCCTCGGCCCAGGCCCTGCTAGTGGTCACCAGCGACGACACCGTCAATTTAGAAATTGCCCTTACCGCCCGCAGCATTAGCCCCCAGGTGCCCGCCGTGGTGCGAATCTACGATGCCGAGTTTGCCCGGCAGGTGCAGCAGGTGTTTGAGTTTGACCAGGTGCTCAGCCCCATGGACCTGGCCGCCCCCACGTTCGCCGCCGCCGCCCTGGGGGGCCGCATTCTCGGCAACGGCATGGCCGGGGATCTGCTGTGGGTGGCGATCGCGACGCTGATCACGCCCCACCATCCTTTCTACAACCAACCCATCCAGACCGTGGCCCAAACTGCCCACCTGGTGCCGCTGTACATTGAGTCGGCCCACCGCACCCTGCACGGCTACGACTTGCTGGACGTCACCCTGGCCGATGGCGACGTGCTCTACCTCACCATGCCCGCCAACCGGCTCGACTGCCTGCAGTACACCCCTACACCCGTGGCAGAGGAAATGACAGGGTAAAGTGTGGTACGTGCGATCGCCCTCAAGGGCCGGTCTTTGACCATCGCCCCTGACTTAGCAAATTAGTTTTGTTGACACTAGGGGCTGTCATCAATTAGCGGCTAAATGCCCAAAAGTTAAAGGCTACAGCCCCTAGCCTGTCGTTTGGGTCGGGCGTGGCAAAGCTTGATATAACCGAGCTTTTGGCCACGATTGATGACACGCCTTAGCGGCGGTTAACTTGGAGCCAGCTAAAGAGTTGTTCTACAGTCAGCGATAGCGACAGCCCTGGTAGAACTGGCAATTCGGAATTTTCAGGCCACTCCTCAGGCAGGCGGTCGGGACGGTAGACCAGTACAACCCGTTCCTCAGGGTCAATCAGCCAGCCCAGCTGACCCCCGTGGCGAAGGCTGTGCAAAATTTTGCGAGTTACCTTCATCTGGCTCTGCTGCGGGGAGAGAATTTCAATGATCCAG
Organism: Leptolyngbya sp. KIOST-1; assembly: GCF_000763385.1. Taxonomy (NCBI): domain Bacteria; kingdom Bacillati; phylum Cyanobacteriota; class Cyanophyceae; order Leptolyngbyales; family Leptolyngbyaceae; genus Leptolyngbya; species Leptolyngbya sp. KIOST-1. The sequence continues at coordinate 2,416,145 of NZ_JQFA01000002.1, read as the reverse complement.
GTTGGGGAAATATTGACGCCAGTACTCACAATCTCGCCATTTTGATCGACCGGAATTTGGCTTCGCTCCAGCACCGCGATGTCTGGCACCATGGAGCGTCCGCCAACAGTACAGCGCAGTTCGCTCAGCGCTTCGTAGGGCGAATCGACCGCGCCATTAATAACGCCTGCCAATCGCGACTGAATTCGACTGTGCTTGCCACCAGGCATTGGTTTTTGGCTGACCTCTCCCTGCACAAACTCCCAGGCGGGTGACTCTTCGATGTAGGGCAGCGTTAGGAACTGCTCCAGGGTCAACCGTTGAGGTAAGGCGACAGTCATGGCGACGGCCCTCACTAACCGTTAACGCCTAAATTGTAGCCTTCTGGAATCTTTCGAGTTGGCCGCTCGCTACAATACCCCCAGTAACCATGAACCACTATGGGGCGCACGCCAACGCTAACCTACGATCGCGGCACGCTCATCCTCCACCCGCCGCCGCGAGGCAAAAGCTGGGTTGACTTTGCCCAATGGGACGACCGGATTGAAAAATTCCGCATTCCCGCCCAGCAGTACCGGGATCTGGTTGAAACCCTGCGGGCCGAGCAGGTGACCTTCAACGATCAGGCCCAAACCTTTGCTCCGCTCGATCTCGAGCCCCAGCTCAGTCTGGAACCCTACCCGCACCAGCAGGAAGCGCTCCAGGCCTGGATTGGCCAGCGCTGGCGCGGCGTGGTGGTGCTGCCGACTGCCAGCGGCAAGACCTACCTGGCCCAGCTGGCCATGCAGACTACGCCGCGCTCGACGCTGATCACGGTGCCCACTTTGGATCTCATGCACCAGTGGTATGCTCACCTGACTGCGGCCTTCCCCGATGTGGAGGTGGGGCTGCTGGGCGGGGGATCAAAGGATCGGACGCCGATTTTGGTTGCCACCTACGACAGCGCCGCTATCCACGCCGAGAGTTTGGGCAACCAGTACGCGCTGCTGATCTGTGACGAGTGCCACCACCTGCCCAGCGACTTCAACCGGGTAATTGCCGAATACTCGATCGCGCCCTACCGGCTGGGGCTGACCGCCACCCCCGATCGTGCCGACGGTCGCCACGACGACCTCACCCACCTGCTGGGGCCAGTGGTTTACGCGAAATCGGCGGCGGATCTGTCGGGGGATGCCCTGGCCCCGTTTCAGATTGTGCCAATTAAGGTCAAGCTCTCGGCCCAGGAGCGATCGCGCTATACCCAGCTGATCGCCCAGCGCAACCGCTTCTTGCAGGAGGCGAATATCTGGCTCAGCTCGGCCCAGGGGTGGCAGCGGTTTGTGCGGGCCAGCGCCCAGTCGGCGGACGGGCGACGGGCGATGCTGGCCCATCGGGAGGCGCGGGCGATCGCCCTGGGTACCGATGGCAAGCTGCGAGTGCTGGCCGACCTGCTGGCCCAGCACTATCCCGATCGCACCATCGTTTTCACCAACGACAATGCCACCGTCTACCAAATTTCCGAGACGTTTTTGATCCCCGCCATCACCCACCAGACGCCGGTCAAAGAGCGCCACGCCATTCTCCAGGCTTTTCGCAGCGGCGAGTACCCCACCCTGGTGGTCAGCCACGTGCTCAACGAAGGGGTGGACGTGCCCGACGCGAGGGTGGCCATTTTGCTCTCGGGCAGTGGTTCAATTCGCGAGTACGTGCAGCGGCTGGGGCGGATCCTGCGCAAGGGCAGCGGCCAAAAGCAGGCCGTACTTTACGAAGTGGTGGCCGAAGAAACCACCGAGGAAGCCATCTCCAGCCGCCGCCGTCAGGGGGTACAGCGCTCCTCCGACCATCCCCGTCAGCTGGAACTGGTTCCGGTCAAGCCGGTGTATGCAGGCGATCCCCTGCCCCCCGTGCCCAGGGCCGCCGAAGCTCTATCTGGTGAACGCCAACCGGACTCTGAGGATAGTCCCTGGGGACAGTTGGACTGATCCCAAAAAAGTGGCAATTTTTCTGCTCAGAGATGTCCGCAACCGCTATCTTAGTGGTAGGCTATTTCTCGCCAGAACATGGTTGTTGGCGCTAGCGTCATAGCCAAGATCAGGCGTCTAATTCACGATTTAAGCCTAGGTTCAGAGGAAACATTGAAAGACGGGCTTCCCCCCACAGCTCGTCTCCGCCCTGGCTTTTGACTGGTCATTCCTTAACAATGCAGTTGGTGGTTGGATGGCTCAATCCATCGTTTTTTGTAGCCCAGCTGCGTCCCTGGCGATCGCCCCTCGCCGTCCCCCTTGGTCACCCCGCCCTGTGTATTTTTCATGCATCACCTGTTTGCTACGACCCTGCTCTTCACCCTCAGCGCTGGCTCTGCGGGGCTATTCATGGTGTCCAATCAGCCGACCCTGGCTAGCTCCTTTAGCCCTGGCCCCACCCGAGCCGGTCAGCTGAGTGCTGCCGCCGCCGAGTCTGCCCTAGCTATTTATTTGACCCAGCTAGGGTCGTCATTTCCCGAAGCGCTACAGGCTCAGAATCTGGAAACCATCGCGTCAGATGTTTGCGTTAACCTGCCCGACTGGCAGCGCCCGTCAGACCTGACCCAGCGGAAGCAGCTAGAGGCTATGCCCATGTACGGAATGGCCCTTCAGAGCGATCCCCTGGCAGAGATGGCTAAAACCTGGTGGAGCCACAACGTGTTTTCGTTCACTACCTACGGCCTCAGCGCCCGCACCGATCCGCTCTACCTCTCCGGGGTTTGGACCGCCCTGGACAACACCTGGGACTGCTACAGCGCCGATCAACCCGAGCAAATCAATCGGGGCGACCTGGCGGAAATGTGGCTGCTGCACCACCGCCTCGTCGATCTGGTGTGGCAGGACGATCAGTACCTGGCCACCGTCGAACCGATGGACAGCGGACTGCAGCTGGTGCAGTTTCCCCGCCGCGAGCAGGGCCAGGGCTTACCCCTCAGCATTGTCACCACCACCGGCCAGGCGCTGGCGGTGATGTCGGGCGACTGGTAGGTTCTGCAACTACAGCCAGGAATAGCCCCAAAACGAAGCCCCCAATTCAACGAATTGGGGGCTTTGCTGATGCATAGCAGGGGCTCAGAGGGTAATGGGTAGCCGATCGGAGCGGCTAGGGGGTCGGAGCGGTGGCCGCAACGTCAAGCCAGCCGGCGCTGAGCACCACCGTCAGCCCCATGAACAGAACCGTCAAGGTCCAGGTGACGCGATTGAGCGTAGTTTCGGCGCTTTTGGTACTGGTGAACAGCTGGGCCTGTCCGCCTAGGCCGCCCAGCCCGTCGCCTTTGGGGCTGTGCAGCAGCACCATTGCCGTCAGGCCCACGGCGGAAACCATCCAGATGACCTTCAAGATTGTGGTAAGTAGCATCGTGTTCCTAAACTAACTGGCTTAACTAACTGGCTCAAAATGAGTGGGGCGGTGGGCAGACACTAGCGGGCGATCGCTCAACAAAACCAGCACCGAGGTGCCCTGGCCCAACTTTTACTATACCCTAAACCCCCCCTAGCCCCAGGAGGGTCGCGCGCGGGTCCACTCTGGATAGTCAAACGCTAGCGGGAAAGCTTGACCGGCGTGCGGTTGTTGCGAATTTCCACGTCGGCGGGGAGAAACATCGATCGCCCGGTCATCTCCTGGGGCTGGGGCAGCCCCAGAATTTGCAGAATCGTCGGCGCAATGTCGGACAGCCGCCCGTCTTCCCGCAGGTTGACTTCGCCACCGTAGGCGGGCACTTTGAGCTTTTCCCCCTCAACCAGGATAAAGGGTACCGGGTTGGTGGTGTGGGCCGTCCAGGGCTTGTGGTTCTCGTCCCACATCAGCTCGGCGTTGCCGTGGTCAGCAATGATTATGGCTGTGCCCCCCGCTTTGCCAACGCCGTCGATCAGGCGGCCCAGCTCCTGATCCACCGCCTGGAGGGCGGTCACGGTCGCTTCCATCTGGCCGGTGTGGCCCACCATGTCGGGGTTGGCGTAGTTGATCACAACCAGGGAGTAAATGCCTTTCTCAATCGCCGCGATCGCCGTATTGGTCACCGCCGCCGCCGACATCGCTGGCGCTTTGTCGTAGGTGGCCACCATGGGGCTGGACACCAACTCGCGGTCTTCCCCTGCCAGGGGCTCCTCCAGTCCGCCGTTGAAGAAGTAGGTGACGTGGGCGTACTTTTCGGTCTCGGCGGTGCGAAACTGCTTGAGCCCGTGGTTGGCCACCACCTCCCCCAAAATATTGCTCAGGTTCTGGGGCGCAAAGGCCACCTTCACCGGCATCTCCGGGTCGTACTGGGTCATGGTGACAAAACTCAGCGGCGCAATCTGCTCCCGCTCGAAGCCCTTGAAGTTGGGATCGACCAGCGCCTGGGTTAGCTGTCGGGCCCGATCGGGGCGAAAGTTGAAGAAGATCACGCCATCCTCAGGGGCGATCGCCCCTGGGGCCAGCCGCACGGGCTCCACAAACTCGTCGTTAATCTCCTGGTCGTAGGAGGCCAGCAGTGCCTCCAGGGCGGTTTGGCCGCTGCCCTCGCCGGGATCAGTCATCACCCGGTAGGCTTTTTCAATCCGATCCCAGCGGTTGTCGCGATCCATGGCGTAGTAGCGACCGCTGAGAGTCACCAGCCTGCCCAGCCCCAGCCCATCGACGTAGTCCTGAATGGTTTGCACCGCAACCTTGCCCTCGGTGGGCTTGGTGTCGCGGCCATCGGTGATCACATGAATGCAGACTTCGTCAATGTCCTGGGCCTTAGCCATCTCCAGCAGCCCAAACAGGTGGGACAGGTGGGAGTGCACGCCGCCCTCCGAACAAAGACCAATCAGATGCAGTTTGCTGTTGCGGTAGCGGACCGCCTGACACACCTCCAGCAGTGCTTCATTTTCCTGAAGCGTACCGTCCTCCACCGCGTCCGAAATGCGAACCAGTTCCTGGGGCACAATCCGCCCGGCCCCAATGTTGAGATGGCCCACCTCAGAGTTGCCCATCTGTCCCTCGGGGAGGCCCACATCTTTACCCGATGTGCGAATTAACGTGTGAGGATAGGCGGCCCACAGGCTGTCCATCACCGGAGTCTTTGCGGCAGCGACAGCATTGCCGTCGGTATTTTCCCGATATCCCCAGCCGTCGAGAATAACTAACACCATCGGCGGGATTGACGCTTGACTCATGGGTAAAAATCCTTGGGATTTGGACTAACGTCTCAGCAATCATACCATTTCAAAATTTGGCCCCGATTCTGAGTCAGGGCAGAGGTGAAATGGAAAATACAAAGCATGCGCCAGCAAAAAACTGAGCTTTAGGCATAGCTTAAACTCCTACCAGCAAGGGATTGGATTCGCCTGAGGGCTTGGCTGTTGCCATCGAAACCCAGACTCTCACTGGTAGGTGAGCAAAGAGATTAACTTAAGGGAGATTTTTTATAAAAGGCATATTACTCTACAAACGCATCATTTTGTAGCGCTGGCCTTACGCTTGGCCTGCTGCTGTTGGCGCTTGGCCTCGGCTTTGGCTTTTTTCTCAGCCGCTAGAGCCGCCTGTTTTTCAGCTTCGGCTTCTTCGGCCACCTTGTCAAGGTAGTAGTGATAATCACCCCGGTAGAGCCGCAGTTCACCGTCGCGGATCTCGACAATTTTGGTGGCGACCCGGGAGATAAAGTAGCGGTCGTGGGAGACCAGCAGCACGGTGCCGTCGTAGTGCTGGAGCGCTTCTTCCAGCATTTCTTTGGCGGGAATGTCGAGGTGGTTGGTGGGCTCATCGAGCATCATCAGGTTGGCGGGGCGCAGCAGCATTTTGGCCAGGGCCAGACGGGCTTTTTCGCCGCCGCTGAGGGCCTTGACCTGCTTAAAAGCCATATCGCCCGTGAACAAAAACCGCCCCAAAAGGGTGCGGACTTCTTCGTTGGTCCAGTCGGGCACTTCGTCGTGGATAGTGTCGATGACAGTTTTCTCCAGGTCGAGGGCTTCGGCCTGGTTTTGCTCAAAGTAGCTGGGGATCACGTTGTGGTGGCCCAGCTCGACCTTGCCGTCGGTGGGGGTTTCAAGGCCTGAGATCAGCCGCAGCAGGGTTGATTTGCCCGAGCCGTTGTGGCCCAAAAAGGCGATCCGATCGCCCCGCTCAATCAGCAGGTCGGCCCCCAGAAACAAAATCTTCTCATCGTAGCTGTGGGTGAGGTCCTCAATGGTCACCACCTCGCGGCCGCTGCGGGGGGCAGGGGGAAAGCGAAAGTGCAGGGTGCGAACGCTGCCGGTGGGAGCCTCAATGCGCTCCACCTTGTCGAGTTGCTTTTCGCGGCTCTTGGCCTGGGTGCTGCGGGTGGCGCTGGCCCGAAAGCGATCGACAAAGGCCTGCTGCTTGGCAATTTCCTTTTGCTGGCGCTCATAGGTACTGAGCTGGGCAGCCAGGTTCTCTTCTTTTTGGCTCAGGTAGGCGCTGTAGTTGCCCAGGTAGGTGGTGGAGACGCCGCGCTCGGTTTCCACAATTTGCGTGCAGAGGCGATCGAGAAACTCGCGGTCGTGGGAGACGATCACCATGGGGGTGGTGAGCTTTTTGAGGTAGCCCTCCAGCCACTCAATCGTGTCGAGGTCGAGGTGGTTGGTGGGCTCGTCGAGCAGCAGCACGTCGGGGGCTTGCAGCAAAATTTTGCCCAGGCCCATGCGCATCTGCCAGCCGCCGCTAAACTCGCTGACGTAGCGATCGCCGTCAGCTGCCTCAAAGCCCATTTCCGGCAAAATTTTCTCAATCTGCGATTCCAACCCATAGCCGCCCAGGGCCTCGAACCGACGCTGGAGTTTATCCAGCTCGTGGATGAGTTTTTCTAGCTGGTCGGGATCGGCGGTCTCCATCAGGATGGGAATATGGTGCAGCTTGGACTGCACCTCGTTGGCCTCTTTAAATACTGTCCAAAACTCGTCGCGCACAGTGTGGTTGGGGTCCACCTCAAACTCCTGGGACAGGTAGGCAATCTTGAGGTCAGCGGGGCGAATGATGGTGCCCGTAGTGGGCTCGATCTTGCCGGTGATGATTTTGAGCTGGGTCGACTTGCCCGCGCCGTTGACGCCCACCAGGCCAATGCGATCGCCTGGCTTCACCTCCCAGTTCACATCCTTAAGGACTTCCCCCGTGGGATAGATCTTGCTGATGTGCTCTAAACGCAGCATGGGCGGCTCCAAAGGCGGGGAGTAAACGAATCTTTACCAAAGGTAACGAAAAATGGCCCCGGGTTGTCTACTTCTGCACCATCTGATTAATTCATTGTCGAGAGAATATTTCCTGGCCATAAAAAAGGACGCAGCTCAGCCGCGTCCAGACACATTCATTGGCTCGTAGATGCCGTAGCTGGGTGATACCCAACAGGGGAGGGTCGCCTACTTCTTGATGTCCTTGGCCATCTTGCGGAACATATCGAGGTTGGTATCGACCTTGCGGCGATCGGCAGTGGCGTCCTTTTTGACGGTGGGCTGACTGGACACCTCGGAGGGAGAGAGCTTTTGCACCGGGGCGCCCTGCTCCTGCAGGCGTTTGGCCTCTAGGGAAGAGATCTGGCGAATGCTTTCCTTCTCTCCGGTTTCGCCCCGCTTTTTGGCGTAGGTGCGCCGTACGGTTTTAGCCGAGCGCATGAACTCAATGTTGCCGTAGCTTTTGGCGTCGTCCTCGCTCAGAAAGTAAGCGCCGCCAACCTGCTTGATGGTGGGTTGCTGCGGTGCGGGTTTCTGCCTCACAGGACGATCGGCCTCGCCGGGGTTCTTAGCCTTGCCGCCAAACAGCCCGCGAATAAATCCAGTCATGAACCTCTCCTGCGTCGATAAATAGTTGGGTCGAATGAGCCAAGCCCACGGGCAAAGCGCCCTGAGCAGGGCAGATGGCCAGACTGGACTTAGCTGAAGGTTTGTTAACTACCATGTTAACTTTTGTTGGGGGAAAAGTAGGGGCGAAGTTGGCTAAATCCTCACTTTCCCTTTGGTTGGCCGTTTATGAGAGGCGTTCCCTCGCCCCCGCCCCGGCACCCAGCCTTGGCTTGGCTAAAACGGAGTCACCTTCTGTGGAATGAGCTGTCGGGGCTACCCGGTGGCGGCAAAGTAATGGCGGCAAAGTAATAGAGTGGGAGAGAACGTTTATCAGCCCAGTTCCATGGTTACCTCTCCGTCCTCGCCCTTTGCCGCCGCGGTGCCCGTCGATCGCATTCGCTACAACGACCAGGGGCTGGTGCCTGCGATCGTGCAGGACTACCTCGACGGCACCGTGCTGATGATGGCCTGGATGAACGCCGAGTCGCTGCAAAAAACCCTGGCCAGCGGCGAAACCTGGTTCTGGAGTCGATCGCGCCAGGAATTCTGGCACAAGGGAGCGACTTCGGGCCACACCCAGCGCGTCAAGGCCATCCGCTACGACTGCGACAGCGATGCCCTGCTAGTCACCGTTGAGCAGTTGGGTGACATTGCTTGCCACACGGGCGAACGCAGCTGCTTTCACCAGGTGGACGACCACAAAGTCGCTCCCCCCGCCGACACCCTGTCCCAGGTGTTTGGGGTGATCTGCGATCGCCGCGACCACCCCACCCCCGACTCCTACACCGCCAAGCTGCTGGCGGGCGGCGACAACAAAATCCTCAAAAAAATTGGCGAAGAAGCCGCCGAAGTGGTGATGGCCTGTAAGGATGACGACGCTGAGGCGATCGCCGGAGAAGCCGCCGACTTGATCTACCACACCCTGGTTGCCCTGGCCCATCATGGGGTCGATATTAAGGATGTGTACCGGAAGCTGCAGGAGCGGCGGCGGTAGGTGGGTGGATGGGTAGGCGGGTAGGCGGGTGGATGGGTAGGTGGGTAGGTAGGTGAATGGGGCATCCAGAATTGAACTTGCTCTGGTCAGCGATCTACTCTCCCACTCATCCACTCTCCCACTCGCCCACTCATCCACTCTCCCACCCGCCCACTCTCCCACTTATCCACCCGCCACTCTCCCACCTAAACCAGCGGTGTCTTCGCCGGAATCCCCGGCCGCCGAGGAAACTTATCGGGGGTGCGATCGACTTTGGTGAGCACCACGTTGTGGCGAATGCCCTGGGTCAGGGGGGTGGTTTGCGATCGCACCGACCGGAGTTTGCCGCCCAGGCGCGGCAGGATAGCCGCCAGGCCGGCCTCCTCGTCCGCCGTCCACTGTCCCCGGTAGAGCACCGCCTGGCCGCCCAAACGCAGCAGAGGTAGCGCGTACTCGGCACAGGTGTTGACGGGGCCAACCGCCCGCAGCAGGGCCAGGTCGTAGGTTTCGCGGTGGGTGGGCTGGTGGGCGACCTGCTCCGCCCGCTGGGGTAAAAAGCTGACGTTGGCGATCCCCAAATTCTGGCAGACAAGCTCGATCGCGGTAATTTTCTTGCGGGTGGCGTCCATCAGAGCGATCGTCCAGTGGGGGAAGACGATCGCCACCGGCAGGCCTGGAAAGCCGCCACCGGTACCAATATCTACCACCCTCAGCCCCGCCACCTCCGGTTGGGAATCGCTGAGCCAGGGGGCGACGCCCTGGAGGGAGTCCCACAGGTGCTTTTCCCAAAAGTCTTCGGAGGTTGTAATTCGGGTCAGGTTGACCTGCTGGTTGACGGCCAGGATTTCTGCGTAGAGCTGCTGAAAGTCCTGCTGCTGAGCATCCGTTGGTTGCCAGTGCAGGCTGCTCTGCCAGCGATCGCCGTGCATCGGGAGTCGATCCATAGCGCTACCTAGCCTGAGGTGACAGTCACAGAGGGCTGGGAAACCGCCGTTACCCGGCCGTGGTCGAGCTGCCAGCAGCGATCGGCCAGCTCCGCCAGTTCGTCGGCATCGTGGGACACCACCAGCAGCGTCCAGTGCTGCTTGAGCTGCTTCAGCAAGCCCAGAATTTGCTGCCGCATCGACCAGTCCAGCCCAGCGGTCGGTTCGTCTAGCAGCAGCAAGTAGGGTTTGCGAATCAGCTGTACCGCCAGGGCCAGGCGCCGCTGCTGCCCCCCGCTCAAATCCTGGGGCGAGGTTTTCAGGGACAAATGCTCCAGCCCCACTGCCTCCAGCGCTTGATCGACCTGCTCACGGGCCAGGTCCGGATGGCCGAGGCGCAGTTCTTCCAGCAGCGTATGGCCACAGAAGTGGCGCTCTGGGAACTGAAACACCAGTCCCGCCAGCTGCCTCAGGGATTCGGCATCTAAATCCTGCTGTCGCCACTGAATAGCTCCCAGCGTGGGCTGGGCAAACCCCGCCATAATTTCTAGCAGAGTGCTCTTGCCCGATCCGCTCGGCCCGTAGATTAGCCCCAGCTGCTGGGGAGCCAGCTCCAGGGAAATGTTGCTTAAAATAGCTCTCGGACTGGCCGGCGGATGGTAGGTGAGCTGGCGAAGGTAAAGCATTTTAGCCGACAGGAAAACAGCAGACGACACAGCTAAGCTAGGGAAGATTGCTCAACGGAGTTGATCCCCTCTCCAGTGTGCCCTACAGAGCTGCTCCCGGTGGATACTGAGGGGTTGTCACTGGGGGCAGGGGTGTCGTCAATCAGTAGTGCCTGGCACACGTATTGACGGTTTCAGCCCCTGGCCTGGTTGCTGAGCCAGGCGTGGCAACGCTGATGGGAGAAGCGCTCTGGCTAGACCTGGAGGATAAGCCCTAGGCCAGTGTAGCTTCTGTAACATTACTGCCGCAAACCCGGGGCAAATTCGCCACAATGGGGCCATTGAATAGCACCACTGCCACTCAATCATCTCCTCCCCTCCAGATCCAACGTTTGGTTCCACCTGTTCAGGTCGTAACGGAAAATTGATTATGGTTCTTCACGCTCGCCTTGCCTCCCTGCGTCTAGGGACGCGCCTGAAAGCGCTATCGGCCGGTACGCTCACCGTCGCTTTTTTGGCCTTGGCTCCCGCAGCCCAAGCTGGGGATCCGTTTCGCACCACCAATCCTCACAACATCGGCGAGAAGACCGAAGCCGTCTTCAACGCGCTGTTTTTTGAAGGCAACTACACCGCGGCTGAGGCGCTGGTGGGGCAGGCGATCGCCGCAGAACCCCACGAGCCCATGAACTATGCCATTGCGGCCGCCCTGGGCTACCTGAATAGAGACCTGACCCAGCTGGCCCAGCAGGCCCAGCGCACTCAGCAGACCGCCACGGCGCTCAAGGCGACCGATCCCCTGCGGGGACACCTCTACACAGCCGTGGGCATCTTTATGGAAGGAGCCCACACGCTGCAAACCCAGGGTATCGCTCGGGGCACCCCGACGGCCCTGCGCCTGCTCCAGCGGGTCTTTCGTGAGCTGGAGGCCGCCGAGCAGATCAACCCCAGCGATCCCGAACTCAGCCTGCTGAAGGGCTTTATGGACCTGCTGCTGGCGGTCAACCTGCCCTTTGCCAACCCCGACCAGGCGATCGCTCGTCTGCAAAATGGCCACCCCGACTTTCTCACCCATCGGGGGATTGCCATCGGCATGCGCGACATGGGCCGCTACAGCGAAGCCCTGGCCGAGGTCGACAAAGCCCTGGCGGCGGCTCCCGAGAACCCCGACCTGCTCTACCTGAAAGCCCAGATTTTGTTCCTGCAGCAGCAGTACGCTGCCAGCCTGCCCTTCTACCGCTCGGCGCTGACCTACGCCGACCAGCTGCCCGCTTCGACGGCGCGGCAAATCGCCTTCGAAGCCTGTCAGGCTGAGGGCGTCGCCAGCGACGTGTGCGTCGAGCGATCGCGCATTAACGAAGGCTAGCGATCGCGAGTTCAGCTTAATTAAGCCCTATGCTGAGTAGTGCAGCGTAGGGCTTTGTTATGCAGGTGGAATTTCGCGAGTGCGACTTCTTTAACCTCTGGATTTGGCTGAAGTTTGAAACCGTGCCCTCCACAATGGAGCAGCAGTACATCGACGAAGTTTTTTCGTCGTGGTTTTTCCTGGGCAAGCTGGGCGGCTTCAATGCCGAAAATCTCCAGGTCCAGGACACTGGTCTGGACATCAACTACCTGCCCTACGACCAGGATCAGCTGACCGGCAGTATGCTCTCGGTGATGCACAACATCGGCGAAGTCGAATACCAGGGGCTCTGGGCCCGCTGCTGGCTCGACCTAGGCACCAGCGATGCCCTGGCCCTCGACGTTTTGATCAACACTCTGGAGCAGTTCAGCCGCGAATACGTGGCGATCGAAACCTGCTACGTCGGCGGCGAAAACCCCGACTGGCCGATCCCAGGCAGCGGTCAGCCTGAGTTTCTAGACGAAGACGCTTGAGCCCAACCGCGAAGGGGGAGGATGCCCAGCATTCTCCCCCTTCACCTGAACCCCAGACACAGTCGGGGCAGAGCAGTCGATCTTGGCCAGCTCCTAGCGGAACATGCTGCTGACCGAGCTTTCCTCGTGAATACGCCAGATTGCTTCGCCCAGCAGGTTGGCCATCGACAGCACGGTGAGCTGCTTAAACTGACGGGCTGCCGTCATGGGAATGGTGTTAGTGACAATCACTTCCTCGAATAGCCCCGCCGAAAGTCGCTCCACCGCCGGGGGCGAAAACACCGGGTGGGTGGCGCAGGCGTAGACCTGGCGAGCCCCCTCCTGCTTCAGCAGGCGAGCCCCTTCGCAAATGGTGCCAGCGGTATCGATCATGTCGTCCACCAGCACGGCTGTTTTGCCATGCACATCGCCCACCACGTTCATCACCTCGGCCACGTTGTGGGCCTGACGGCGTTTGTCAATAATGGCTAGGGGCGCATCGTTCAGCTTCTTAGCAAAGGCTCGGGCTCGGGCCACACCGCCCACATCTGGAGAGACGACCACCAGGTCCTCGAGGTTTTTGCTGGCGATATAGTCGATCAGCACCGGAGTGCCGTAGACATGGTCGCAGGGAATATCGAAGTAGCCCTGAATTTGGGCCGAGTGTAGATCGATAGCCAGCACCCGACTGGCTCCGGCCTTGGTTATCAGGTTGGCCACCAGCTTGGCGGTAATTGACTCGCGCCCGGCGGTCTTGCGATCGGCCCGAGCGTAGCCGTAGTACGGGATCACAGCCGTAATCTGCCGAGCCGAGGCGCGCCTGCAGGCGTCAATCATGATCAGCAGTTCCATCAGGTGATCGTTCACTGGCTGACAGGTCGGCTGAATTAGATAGACGTCGCAACCACGAATCGACTCCTGAATCTGAATGTAGAGTTCGCCATCGGCAAAGCGCTTGCGCACCATTGGGCCGAGGTCCAACCCCAGGTAGCGAGCCACTTCGCGGGCCAAATCAACGTTGGCTGAACCGGAAAAAAGTTTGAGGCGGTTGTTCTCTCCGAAGTGCGGCAGCGACGGAGTTTGCGTTGGCAAAGTGGCAGAACGGATCACATCAGGCCCTCTGAGCATGTTCACCTAGGAAATCCTAGCATCCCAACTCAAAAAGCTTTTGAGCATTTATCCTTAAAAATGCGCGATCGCGGCGGTGGTTATCACTCGCAGCCTCAGTATCCTCGGGCGTTCAGCGTTCTCAGCCCGGGACGGCTCTTGCTCCAGCAGTTACTGACTGTAGGTTGAGACTGCAAATTTCCTTTACTGGCTATGTCATTGTTCCACGGCATTCACCACATCGCCATTATCTGTGGTGACTACCCCCGCTCAAAGCGTTTCTACACCCAGGTGCTGGGGTTCGAGGTCATCCGCGAAACCTACCGGGCCGAGCGTCAGTCCTACAAACTCGACCTGAGCCTGGCGGACGGTACTCAGATTGAGCTGTTTTCCTTTCCCTGTCCACCGCCCCGGCCTTCCCGCCCGGAGGCCCAGGGCCTACGACATCTGGCCCTGGAGGTCACGAATCTCGAAGCAGCGATTCAGCATCTCCACGGGCAGGGGGTAGCAACCGAAGCCATTCGGCTGGATCCTTTTACCGGACGGCGGTTTGTATTTTTCCAAGACCCTGACCAGCTTCCCATCGAGCTATACGAGCGCTGACCCCCAGTTTGCTAGCAGCAGTTTGACTGGGCTGTCCAACCCGAAACAACTTGACTGTGTACAGGGAGTTTTCCCACGGGGGCAATGGGCTAAAACTCGTCCGTCAGCCACTCCAGCGCCCGTTCCCCCAGGGGCAGGGGAATGCTGACGGCTTTGCCCAGACGGGGGCGATCGCGGGTTTGAGCAATCCACTGCTGCACATAGTCCACCTGCCCCCACTCGTGCAGGTACAGCAGCACCTGATTCAAGTGGGCCAGATACTCCTCCTCGCTGAGTGGAAACGACACCTGCTCCAGGTAGCGCCACATCACCTGGAGAAAAATCTTGCCCTGGGTACGCCGAAACTGAATATCAAAAGAGTAGCCCCACTTCTCGATCAGCAGCCCCTGCAACTCTTCCCCTGTCATCGCCTTACCCCTTCCCTGGCTACGCCTGATACATTTCTTTACGATACGTCCTGAAGGGCAAGCCCGGTTGATCCGTCCTCCCACTGGTCAAAATTAGGCAAAAAAACCGACATTTGGCCAAAAAAATGATTGAGTTGTCGCCACAATGGTTCATTGACGGTTTTGTGCCCTGAAATCCCCCTTTGATCCCGCTCTTTCTGGGGTTTGCGATCGGAAAAGCGCGATCGCAGTGGCCAATTTATCCCCTGCCAAGATTTTCTGAGAACAGCAAGGTGCAATAATACGATTGGTAAAGCTAAAGGCGTGGTCAGCGACATCGGGACTGCTCCAAATTGGTGCCCCGCTAAGGGTTTGTCTAGCGATGGCAGGGGTCAGTTTAGTCCGCTGCCGTTGATCTAGGCTCAGCTACCGCCGTTGATAGCTGTCATTCATTTGAAACAGGTATACCAGTCTGGATTATGACTCAAGTTTCTGGAACCTCCGATGTCCCTGATTTGGGGCGACGCCAATTTATGAACCTGCTGCTGCTGGGTGCTGCCTCTGGGGCCGTTGGCGGCATGCTCTATCCCGTGATCAAGTACTTTGTTCCCCCCTCCAGCGGTACCGGTGGAGGGGGGGTAACCGCCAAGAACGAACTGGGCAATGATGTGATTGCCAGCGAGTTTGTGGCGACTCACAAGCCCGGCGATCGCGTTCTGGTGCAGGGGCTCAAGGGCGACCCCACCTACCTGGTGGTGCAGGAAAGTGGCTCTTTGGAAAGCTATGGTATCAACTCCATTTGCACTCACCTGGGCTGCGTGGTGCCCTGGAATGCCAGCGAAAACAAGTTTATGTGCCCCTGCCACGGTTCCCAGTATGACGCCGCTGGCAAAGTGGTGCGCGGTCCAGCGCCGCTATCCCTGGCTCTGGCCCACGCCGACGTCACCGAAGACGACAAAGTAGCCCTGAGCAATTGGACTGAAACCGACTTCCGCACCGGCGAAAATCCCTGGTGGGCCTAGGGCGTGTTTTCAGTTGTGGCCAAAAGTCCGGTGTATCAAGCTTTGCCACGCCCGACCCAAATCACAGGCTAGGGGCTGTAACCCTTGACTTTTGAGCGTTTAGCAGCAAGCTGATGACAGCCCCTGGTTTTGGCCTGAGCTTCAGCAACCTGCAACCCCAAACTCCAGTTGACCTAAGTTCTGAACGCATGAATAAATTGACGTCATTGATCAACGGCTTGCGCCCCTTCGTCATCACCTGCACAGCCATTCTGACGGTGTTTGCAGGCTGGCTGGCGGTACCTCAAACCGCCGAGGCTTACCCCTTCTGGGCCCAAGAGAACTACGCCACCCCTCGGGAAGCCACCGGGCGCATTGTCTGTGCCAACTGTCACCTGGCCGCCAAGCCCACCAAGGTGGAAGTACCCCAGGCTGTACTGCCTGACTCTGTCTTTAAGCTCAAAGTCGAAATTCCCTACGACCTCGACACCCAGCAAGTTCTGGGCGACGGTAGCCGTGGCGGTCTGAACGTCGGTGCCGTGGTGGTGCTGCCCGAGGGCTTCAAAATTGCTCCCCCGGATCGCATTTCCGAGGAGCTTCAGGAGGAAGTCGGCAGTACCTACTTCATGCCCTACAGCGATACCCAGGAAAACATCGTGCTGGTCGGCCCGCTGCCCGGTGAGCAGTACCAGGAGATCGTTTTCCCGGTGCTGTCCCCCGACCCCAACCAGAACAAATCGGTCTCCTTCGGCAAATATCAGATTCACGTGGGTGGCAACCGGGGCCGGGGCCAGGTCTATCCCACCGGCCAGGCCAGCAACAACACCGTCTACAACGCCAGCGTGAACGGCACCGTCACCGATGTTGAGCCCCAGGCGGCCGGTGGCTATCTGGTCACCATCCAGTCTGAGGCTGGCGATGCCGTGACCGAAACCATCCCTGCTGGGCCCGAACTGCTGGTGGCCGCAGGGGATGTCGTCGAAGCCGGTAAGCCCCTGACCAGCAACCCCAACGTGGGCGGTTTTGGCCAGATGGATACCGAGATTGTCCTGCAAAGCCCCAACCGGATCAAAGGTTTAGTCGCTTTCCTGGCGGCGGTGATGCTGACCCAGATCATGCTGGTGCTGAAGAAGAAGCAGGTGGAGAAGGTGCAGGCCGCTGGTCTCACGATGTAACCTCTGCCTATGCCCCCAAGCAGCGTTTTGGGGGCACAATATTGCACAATATTCAGGTAAGGACGCCTACGGGCGTCCTTTTTTTGGGCCCCAAGCTGAGATTTCAGGGAAGGGATATTTACCTGCCCCAGTTTCGTCAAGGCCCTGTCTAGTGAGCTACAATTGTTAAGTCTTTTTGCATATTCGGAACTTGTCTTGAGCTTCCTAACGTTTGGCGCTCGGGGGTAGTTTCGTCGCCCGCTTACTGTCGCCTAGGTTTACCCAGTTATGACGCTTCCCATTCGCAACGTTGCAATTATTGCCCACGTTGACCACGGCAAAACTACTCTGGTCGATGCCCTGCTAAAGCAGTCTGGCATTTTTCGCGAAGGGGAAGATGTACCCGACTGCGTCATGGACTCCAACGACCTAGAGCGAGAGCGTGGCATTACCATTCTGTCGAAAAATACCGCCGTTCGCTACGGCGACACCCTGATCA
Source organism: Leptolyngbya sp. KIOST-1 (assembly GCF_000763385.1). Lineage (NCBI taxonomy): Bacteria > Bacillati > Cyanobacteriota > Cyanophyceae > Leptolyngbyales > Leptolyngbyaceae > Leptolyngbya > Leptolyngbya sp. KIOST-1. Next base: position 2,399,244 of record NZ_JQFA01000002.1, on the reverse strand, counting down.
ACATCATTGACACCCCCGGCCACGCTGACTTTGGCGGTGAGGTGGAGCGGGTGTTGGGCATGGTGGACGGCTGCATTTTGATCGTCGACGCCAACGAAGGGCCCATGCCCCAGACCCGCTTTGTGCTGAAAAAGGCCCTGGAGAAGGGGCTGCGCCCGATTGTGGTGGTGAACAAAATCGATCGCCCCCAGGCTGAACCCCACGGGGCCGTAGACAAAGTGCTGGATCTCTTTATTGAGCTCGGGGCGGACGACGATCAGTGCGACTTCCCCTACCTATTTGCCTCGGGTCTGGCGGGCTACGCGAAAACCAAGCTCGAAGACGACGGCGTCGATATGAAGCCGATGTTTGAGTCCATTCTGGACCACGTACCGCCCCCGGTGGGCGATCCTGAAAAGCCTCTGCAAATTCAGGTGACCACCCTCGACTATTCGGAGTACCTGGGCCGCATTGTGATTGGCAAAATTCACAACGGCACCATCAATGCGGGCCAGCAGGCTGCCCTGATCAAGGAAGACGGCAGCATGGTGAAGTCCAAAATCTCCAAGCTGCTGGGCTTTGAGGGCCTGCGCCGGATCGAGATTGAGCAGGCCTCGGCGGGCAATATTGTGGCGGTAGCGGGATTTGCTGACGCCAACATCGGCGAGACCATCACCTGCCCCACCAATCCCCAGGCGCTGCCCCTGATCAAGGTGGACGAGCCCACCCTGCAGATGACCTTTGTGGTCAACGATTCGCCCTTTGCGGGCCAGGAGGGCAGTTTTGTCACCTCGCGGCAGCTGCGCGATCGCCTCATGCGCGAACTGGAGACTAACGTGGCGCTGCGGGTGGAGCCCACCGACTCCCCCGATCGCTTTTCAGTGTCGGGCCGGGGCGAGCTGCACCTGGGCATTTTGATTGAGACCATGCGTCGGGAAGGCTATGAGTTTCAGGTGTCCCAGCCCCAGGTGATCTACCGCGAAGTCAACGGCCAGCCCTGCGAGCCCTACGAGCTGCTGGTGCTCGACGTGCCCGAAGACGGTGTGGGTGGCTGCATGGAGCGCATCGGCCAGCGCCGTGGCGAACTACAGGACATGCGGGTGCTGGGGGACGGTCGTGCCACCCTGGAGTTTGTGATTCCGGCGCGGGGGCTGATCGGCTTCCGGGGCGAGTTCATGCGCCTGACCCGCGGGGAGGGGATCATGAACCACAGCTTCCTGGACTACCGGCCCCTGGGTGGCGATATTGAGGCCCGTCGCAACGGTGTCCTGATTGCCTTTGAGGAAGGGGTGGCCACCTTCTACGCCCTCAAGAACGCCGAGGATCGCGGCGTGTTTTTCATCAGCCCCGGCACCAAAGTGTACAAGGGCATGATTGTGGGTGAGCACAACCGCAACCAGGATCTCGACCTCAACATCTGCAAGACTAAGCAGCTGACCAACCACCGGGCCGCCAGTGGCGACGAACTGGTGCAGCTCCAAACTCCGGTGGATATGAGCCTGGAGCGCGCCCTGGAGTACATCGGCCCTGACGAACTGGTGGAAATTACCCCCGAGTCGATTCGTCTGCGCAAGATGTCTAAGAAGCTGGTCAAGCGCTAATCAGAGTAAGTTCTAGACCTCAGGGTGGCTGACGATCTGCCACCCTGTTTTTTTAGCAGGCAATTAGATGAAATTTGCGGCACGCTTCACCGACTGGCTTGAGCATCGCTGGGTTAACCCCGCCTACGTTGGCTGGATCCTGCTGGGACTGGCGCTATTCTTTTTTGCGGCGGCGACTAATACCCTGGCCGGCTGGCTCTACGTGATTAGCGGCGTGATGCTGGCCCTGCTGGTGATAGCAGCTCTGCTGCCCCCCCGCAACCTGAACGGGCTGGTGGTAACGCGATCGCCCATCCAGCCCGTTACCGCTGAGGTGCCCCTGGCCGTTGAACTTCAGGTTCGCAATCCCCAGCGCCAGACCAAAGGACTGTTTCAACTAATCGATCCTCTGCCTAAGGGGCTGGGGGCGGTTCAGGTGCAGGCGGTCAGCAGTCTCCTGCCCGGCCAAACCTACATCTGGCGCTATCAACTTCCCACCCGGCGGCGGGGCATTTACCAGTGGTCCAGGGCCGATCTGCGGACGGCGGCACCCCTGGGCCTGTTCTGGTGCCGGCGATCGATGGCAGCGCCTGCCACGGCGGTGGTTTACCCCCAGGTGTTGCCCCTGAAACGTTGTCCTTTGCTTGATACCGTTGGCCCCCGCCAGGGCCAGCACTGGCGCTACAACCCCCTCGCCCAGGCCGATACTCAGGGGGTGACGCGATCGCTGCGCCCCTACCGCTGGGGCGATCCCACCCGCCTGATTCACTGGCGCACCAGCGCTCGCTACGGCGAACTCCGAGTACGCGAACTGGAAACTATGACCGCCAGCCGCGAGGTGGTGATTGCCCTCGACACCACGGCCCGCTGGGACGAGCCCAGCTTTGAGCAGGCGGTAATTGCGGCGGCTTCGCTCTACAGCTATGCCCTCAAGCAGGGGTTTGCCGCCGCCCTGTGGCTCCCCCAGCCTGATTCATCGGGGCAGGATGCCCTACTCAGAGAGCAGCCTCGGGTCATGTATGCCCTGGCTGGGGTAGCGCTCAGACCCGCCCAGGGCGCGATCGCTCTACCGCAGAAATCCACGATCTGGCTGACCTCAGCTGGCACCGAGACCATTGCTCTGCCGCCGGGTAGCCGCCGAGTGGTGTGGGGCAACGGTCGAGGGGCGACCTCGGGAAGCGGGTCGGGTACCACAGTGATCGATCCCAGCGAACCGCTAGAACCGCAGCTCCAGGTCAACGTATAGCCCCTGGCTAAACTGCAAACTCGATACCGCCAGAATTGAAAGCGGCTCCAGAGCGGCGAAACCGTTCTCTAGAGCACTGGTTCAGTATGGTTGCGATCTCGTAGCTGCCAGTGCGGGGTCTATAGATCCCTACCGATTCCTTGGCAGCACAGAGGTTTAAACCGATGATCAATCGCTCCTTCCCGTCGGGGCCTGGGGCCAGTGACATGGCCCCAGTAGCACCTTGGGCTGATTAGCGCCGTTGTGGCTCGCATGCCCCGAGCCTCGCTGCAAACCAAATACTGTACCGACGCTCTAGTCACTGCTGCATCGCCAGATATGCTGAACAGGCTGGTGGGCCGTGCTTACCCTACGGTGCTTTGGGGACCCTTTGAGGAATCGAGGCTGTAGATTCAGAATCAATCTGGGTCGGCATTGATTTGAGTCGGCGGCCGACAAAAAGGCAAAAAAAAGGAGAGCCCAAAAAATAGCTCTCCCTACCATCAGGGTGCATCTAGTACCATATTAGCCTAGAAATTGCATGGGGGGTAAGACCCCTTATTGATTTTTTTCAATGACTTCAGGCATTGTCACGAGTTTAGCTTTTGACTGAGGAGCTGATTGCTCAACTTCGGATCCACTCGCCCGCCGCTACGCTTCATCAGCTGGCCTACAAAGAACCCCTGGAGCTTTTTCTTGCCGCCCCGGTAGGCCTCTAGCTCCTCTGGATGCGCCGCCAGCACCTCATCGATCATGGCCTCTATCTGAGCCGGATCAGAAATTTGGCTCAGCCCCCGGGCCTCGACCAGGGCCTTGGGAGAGCCGCCCTGGGTGAGCAGCTCGGGCAGCAGGTCTTTGCCGATTTTGTTGCTGATGGTGCCGGCCTCAATCAGCTGTACCAGCTCGGCCAAGCTGGCGGGCGTCAGGGGCAGTGCGTCAATGGAGAGTTTCTCGTTGTTGAGGTAGGCGGCGATGTCCTGGGTGATCCAGTTGGAGGTGAGCTTGGGGTCGGCCCCGGCGGACACTGTGGCCTCAAAGTACTCGGTGATGGCGCGCTCGTCGCTGAGCACGCGGGCATCGTACGGAGAGAGGCCAAACTCTGACTCGTAGCGGGTGCGCTTTTGGGCCGGTAGCTCAGGCAACTCCGCCAGCCAGCCCTCTTTTTGCTCCACCGACACCACAATTGGGGGCAGATCGGGTTCTGGGAAGTAGCGGTAGTCGCTGGAGCCTTCCTTAGAGCGCATGCTCTTGGTGCGCTGGCTACTCTCGTCCCACAGGCGGGTTTCTTGAGCGATTCTTTCACCGGCTTCGTTGGCTTTGATCTGTCGCTCAATTTCGTACTCGATCGCCTTTTGGATGGCGCTAAAGGAGTTCATGTTTTTGATCTCCACCTTGGTGCCGAACTCGGCCTGGCCCACGGGGCGCACGGAAATGTTCACGTCGCAGCGCAGAGAGCCCTCCTGCATGTTGCCGTCGCTAATGCCGAGGTAGCGCACAATGCGGCGCAGCTCCTGGGCATACTCGGCGGCCTCCTGTCCGCTGCGGATGTCGGGCTCGGAGACAATCTCGATCAGCGGCACCCCAGCCCGGTTGTAGTCGACCAGGGAATAGGTGGACCCGGCCAGGCGATCGCTGCCCGCATGCACCAGCTTGCCGGCGTCTTCTTCCATGTGCAGGCGAGTGATACCAATGCGCTTGCGGGTCGCTTCCTTGGTTTTCTTGTCGATCAGCTCAATCTCTAGCCAGCCGTGCTCGGCAATGGGCAGGTCGTACTGGGAAATTTGGTAGTTCTTGGGCAGATCAGGGTAGAAGTACTGCTTGCGATCGAACTTCGAGTAGGGAGCAATCTGGCAGTTGAGAGCCAGCCCCGCCTTGACGGCATACTCCAGCACCCGCTGATTGAGCACCGGCAACACCCCGGGCATGCCCACCACAATCGGGTCGATGTAGGTATTGGGGTCAGCCCCAAAGGCGGTAGAAGCCGGGGAGAAAATTTTGGTTTCGGTGCACAGCTGACAGTGCGTTTCCAGACCAATGATGGCTTCGTACTGGGTCTTGGTGGACTCTGTCTTGGCGGGGGCCGCAGTGGTCATAAACCGCTCCAACGGGGAATTGCATCAGTTCCCATTGTAGCGTTGCGGGGGAGTGGGGAGTGGGGAGTGGGGAGTGAGTGGGTGGGTAGGGGGTAGGAGGGTGGATGGGTGGATGGGTGGGGGTTACAGGAGGGAGCCGAGGATCATGCCGAGGATGAGCAGAAAGCCGAGCTGAACATTTTGCCGAAAGATTTGTCCGTAGAGCTGGAGGGGGGGCTTGTAGCGGCTGAGCAGGTAGGACTGGCGTGACCAGACCATCAGCGCGGCGGCTAGCCCCAGCCAGTAGGGGAAGGCCAGAAACAGCAGCAGGCCCAGCCAAATCATCAGCAGCCAGGTGCCCAGAAAGCAAAAGCCGATGAACTGAGGCGTGTAGTCGCCAAAGAAGAGAGCGGCTGAGTTGACGCCTAGGCGGCGATCGTCGTCGCGATCGGGGATGGCGTAGACGGTGTCAAATCCCAGGGTCCACAGCACGACGGCAAGCCACAAAATCCATACTGGCAAATCTAAATTGCTCGTTACGGTGGCCCAGGGGATCAGCACCGCAAATCCCCAGGCTAGCGAGAGCACCAGCTGCGGTACGGGAAACACCCGTTTGGCCAGGGGATAGAGCAGAATAAACGGCACCGCCAGCACACACAGCCAGAAGCCGAGGGAGTTGAGGTAGAGCGAGAGCCCGTAGGCACACAGCAGGGATACTAGCAGCACCCCAATCCCTACGGACACGGAGAGATCGCGGGCTGCCAGGGGGCGGGTGCGGGTACGGGCCACGTGGGGATCGATGTTGCGATCCCACAGGTCGTTGACGACGCAGCCAGCGGCGCTGGTGGCCAGGGTTCCCAGGACGATGACACCCACCAGCGGTAGCGGGGGGCGTCCCTGGGCCGCCAGCACCACTGACCAGAGGGCCGGCACCATCAGAATCAGCCGTCCCGTCGGTTTGTCCCAGCGCAGCAGGCGAATAATGGCGTTTAGGGGGGATGGGTGGGGACGGGTAGACGGATTGGCCATGGTCGCCGGGATCGCTTACGGGTGTACAGTCTTCAGCATAGCCGTCCCACGGCCAGACCCCCAAGCCGGCTCCCCCGCCGGGACTGATTAAGCGGGTGGCACAGGAGCGTGGATTTTCATACCCCTGGCAGTGAGAAACTCCAGATTGATGGGGTCTGAACGGGTGGATTCCGAGCCCTCTCCGCAGTTGCGCAGCAGAGCGGTAAATCCCCCTGCTCCCAGGCCCGACTGGGGCCACAGCCGATAGCAGGGAAATGGGGCTAACGACGACGCATGATCCCCAAGGGCCGGGACCGGTACAGCCTCAAACTGGGGAAATGTCCTCAGCAGCCAGGCGACTACCCGCTCATTTTCTTCTGGGGAAAAGGTGCAGGTCATGTAGGCCAGGTACCCTCCTGGCGCGACGGTTTGGGTAGCGTGGGCCAGAATGCGCCTTTGGCGACGGGCATTTTTTTTGATGCTGACGGGGTGAAAGCAGCCGGGGGCTGAGTCGCCTTTGGCCAAAAGCGATTGCCCACTACAGGGCGCATCGACCAGCACCACTGAGGCCGCCTGGGGAAGCTGCTCGGCAAAGATCTGGGGGTCGAGGTTAAAGACCAAAGCTTCGGTGGCCCCGCAGCGCTTGAGGTTAGCGATGAGGATTTTGACCCGCTTGCGGATCACCTCGTTGCACCAGAGATGCTTGGGGCCCAGGGCCTGTCGGGCTAGCAGACTTTTGCCCCCGGGGGCCGCACAGAGATCCAGCACGGCCTCCCCTGGGGTGGGGATGGCGCTAAAAACGGCAGCGGAGAACACGGACGCCATATCCAGGCAGTAGTATGCTCCAGATTGATGAAGGGGGTGCTGTCCGGGGCGCTGATTGGTTCTGAGACGGTCGACCCAGGCGGGCTGCCAGGGCAGGGCAGAGGCGATCGCAAAGGGAACCTGCTTCGGGCGCGGCTGCATCCAGACAATGGCCGTGGAAAAGAGCTGGGGGTGAACCAGCGCCTCTAGAAAAGCAGCGCGATCGCAGTCCTCAGCAAACAGCTGACGACTCAGTTTTAGCAGGAGATTAGACGGTTGGCCCATAGGGCAGGATTATGCCATAGCCCACGGGCGACAGGATCGCAGGGAGATTGGGGTCAACGGTGGAGTAGAGAAGCTTGAGCTGACAACCTTGGGCCAAACCCCGCTTACTCATCAAGCCATTCGAGTTCAAGCTATACCTAAAGGAAGATGTGAAATCAAAAAATTAATCAACCTATTTTATTCAACCATTTCAAGTATTCAAGAGCGGAGATTCTTTGACCTATTGCCAGGTAGAGAATGACAATATCCGATGGATTTCGAATCAGGCAAGGGGGATATTACCCGTGTTTTGCCTGATCCCCGCCGAGTTTACGTATGTTCAAATTTTACGACGGCCTCCTTTACAGAAATGTGTATCGGTCTAAAGTAAACATAAAGAAATCTTGAAGGTAATCTGTTTGCTGTATTCGCTGTAGTCGTTTGAAACCCAGCTATTCGAGCATTAATTTGAATGATCCCCATTTTTTCCAAGAGTGAAAATGTAGGGGTTATGTGCCGCTTTAGGACGCCACTATGAATTTAGCGCAGTGCCGGGTATCGTCTTGCAGCCGCTGCCGTTTTTATGCTCCTGAGGGCCGGCGAGGAGGCCAGTGTAGCCAGCTTGGCGTGCCGGTAGAAAGTCGCTGGTCTGCATGTTCTCTGGCTGTGCCTGTATTTTCAGCGTCGATGGTTGAGATGCAACCGCTCGATTTCTTGTCCCAACCCGTAGAGCTCACGTTCTCTGAGGTGCTCCGAGAGCCAGCCTGGCTAGAGGAGACGCTGGATGCTCCCTCCGTACTTGAGCCCGCCAAAACGTCTGCTTACCCGACCTCAGCCCCTGCCCCTGTGCATCGCTGAAAGCTATTATAGAAGTCTATAGAAGTCACAGGCGGGGTAGGACGGCTACGGCTAGGGTTTAGTGCTGGTCAGATCCTTCTAAATACCTCGGCTAGCAGGGTGAACAATTACCTGGTGTGCTGTTTTGAGCGGGCGGCGCTACGCCATTGTCGGCACAGGAGCCGTTGGCGGCTACTATGGGGCGTGTTTGCAGCGCGGTGGGGCTGAGGTCCATTTCCTATTGCGCGGCGACTGCGATTACGTCAATGAACACGGTCTGGTGATCGAGTCAGTGGCTGGAAATTTCGCCCTGCCCCAGGTGAATGCCCACCGCAGTACGGCCACAATGCCGCCGGTTGATGTGGTGATCGTCGCCCTTAAGACCACTCAAAACGCCCTGCTGCCAACCCTGCTGAAGCCCATTCTGGGGCCAGAAACGGCCATTTTAACCCTCCAAAACGGGTTTGGAATTGAAGATGACATCGCCGCCTGGGCAACGGCCTCGGCGCCTCACCCGATCCTGGGCGGGCTCTGCATTATTTGTGCCAATAAAGTAGGCCCTGGCACCGTTCGCCACCTTGACTACGGCAACCTGCTGCTGGGGCAATACTGCGCTGACCGTCAGCCCGCCGGCCATTCGCCCCTGCTGGAAGCCATTGAGCAGGACTTCCGGGCCGGACAGGTGGGGGTGGAGGTGGTGAGCGACCTGCGCCTGGCTCGGTGGCGCAAGCTGGTATGGAATATTCCGTTTAATGGCCTTTCGGTGGTGATGAATGCCACAACGGTAGAAATGATGGCCGACCCCAACATTCGCCGGCTGGCCGAACAGCTGATGGGTGAAGTGCTGGAGGCGGCGCGGCGGGATGGCGAGTCGCTTTCCCCTGGCCAGAGTCGGCACCTGCCCCCAGAACTGGTCGCTCATATGCTGACCCACACCGAGCGGATGGCTCCCTACCGCACCAGCATGAAAATTGACTTTGACGAAGGGCGACCCCTGGAGGTAGACGCCATCTATGGCAATACTGTGCGCGCCGCCCAGGCCGCCGGAGCGACAGTACCTAAAATTGAGATGCTTTACCACCAGCTCAAGGCGATCGATCGCCGTCGGAACCAGGAATGTGGCTAAGGTAGCCTACTCCGGCAGCCATGCCCTGTCGAGCCCATTGTACAAGCTGCTATTCGGCGGCCTCACCTGACTCAGCGCCTGATTCTGCGGCTTCGGGGGCGGTGGCCACCGACTCGTTAATGGTTTCGGCAGCGGCTTCGGCGGCTTTCTGGCGTTCTTCGCGCTTTTTGCGATCGGCTGCCAGCATATCTTTCATCACCTCCTGAGCCTGGGCAAACTTCTCCAAGTTGCTGCGGTAGAGTTCGACATCTTTTTGCAGCTTGTCGGTAGCAATATTGAGTTTGCTGGCCAGGTCTTTGAACAGAGCCTCAACGGTGTCTTTCTCCTTGAGGGCATCCTCGGCGGCGGCGGTTTCTACCAGGGTGTAGAGCCCGACGCCAAAGGGACGACTGTACTTAAACTTGTCTTTGGTGGCTACAGCTGCCAGGGTGCCGCGCAAACCGTCGCCGCCTTCAGAGAGGTGCTCAAACTGCCCCTTCAGGTCGTCAAGGGACATACCGCTGACCGCAGCTTTGAGGGCTTCGGCGTCGCCGCGATAGTGGTCAGGGGTGCTGTGGATGGAGCGGCACAGGGCGTTAAAGATGGAATCTTTGTCGCTCTCCGGCTGGTACCCCTGCATGAAGCGATCGAAGGTGGTGACAATGCCCAGAGCGTAGATGGGGTCGTAGGCAAAGTCGACATTGACCGAGAGCAAATGCATTTCTACCATCAGCTCGTCTACCACGCGCCGGTAGATGGAGTTAATGGGGCGGGTATGGTGGGTATAAAAGTCGCGCTTGGCGTCAGATACCGTGCGTACAGGAGCGTTATTCACAGCCTAAGGTTCAAATATTACAGTTCTTATATTGTCTCGCGTGACTGTGCCTTTGCCAACCTACCGGCCTAAAGGTGGGGATCGCAGCGCAGGGTGTGGGACGTGGGGTACTCCCCTTTTACCTGCCCAGCTTCTTGCGCACTTTATCGGCGGTGCGCTGCAACCAAAGGCGGGTCAGGCGAGGTTTGGTGAGATCGGGGATGTCGGCGCGGTGCTTGGCCCGGTAGTCGAAGAAGTGGTTGATCTCAGCCAGAATTCTTTCCAGCCGGGGCAGCAGGGCATCGGCGCGGTAGGGGGCGAGATCGGCGGTGGTCATGGCCAGGGGGGTAGGGGTTTGCAGGGCGGCGAGGATGCGATCGCAGTCGTACCCCACTGAGTGCACCCCAATTTTGTAGCAGTTAAAGCCTGGGTCCAGGTAGTCGGCCAGCGCTCCGTTGACGCTGGTAAACACCTGGCCGCCACAGGCCATGGCCTCCATGGGCGGCAGGCCAAATCCCTCGCTGACCCGACTCAGTGCCCAGTACTCCGCTGAGTCGTAGAGAAAAACTTTGCTGCGGTTAAACAAAATCGATAGATCGTCCACGAACCCCTCCAGCTTGACCAGATTGCAGTGGGGTTCTAAGGCCGGAACCAGCTGATTGAGCAGGTAATTCGACGACTTGCGCGTCTGCACCAGCACGTCGATGTCTCTGGGCTGTTGGCGGTTGGTGAATTCGGGCGAAATGTGGTTTGGTAGGTGAAAAATTAGCCCGTTGGGCCGCTTTTGGCCCCAGTAACCCATGGAGTTGCGGCTGACGGTAACAATCGGGATATCCCCCGGCAGGGTGAAGCCGTAGCCGCTGCTGTGGGCGTGGTACACCACCTGCTGCCCCCGCAGCCGCCTCACCAGGCGCGGGATGTGAAAACCCCAGCTGATCACAAAAATGCTGTTTCCTAAACCGGGTCGCTGGAGCAGATCGTCGAGAAAGAGGGTGCCAGGTTCTCGCTGGTCGTAGGTGACCACCTCGGCAGGGCAAATCTGCTGGGCCAGCTTCAGGGTCTTGAGTTCGGCAAATAGCCCGCCGCAGTGGAAACGCTTGCCAGTGCCAGGGACAAGAAAATAGAGGTGACGCATGGAGTTAGCGATAGAGTGGCTCATCTCACCAAAATCATGCTGCCTGAGGGATGTTTTGACCGAGATCGTACAAGAATTCTGGGGCAAAGTTTGCGCTGTTTGGCCATTGGATGGTGTTAGTTTCGGGGTTGAGAAAGACTTGCCTGAAGAAGTTAACGTCCTTAAGAGGTTCGAAGATCTCGCCGTATAGCTCTTGGGCAAGGTCAACCTCTTGAACAGTCTGATTGTTGAACACAAGCCTCAGCTTATAGGCCCCCAAATAATCAATACTCACAATATGAAGAAACATAGCAAAGCCCACCTACTGTAAAGGTTGAATTTCATTTAGAGCTTTTCTCTGTCTGGCAAGCTCCCAATTAGCCATAAGTTCTTCTTGGTGAAGATCGAGCCACTCCAGTACCATTCTCAAAGCACGTTTTGCCATTCTCCCCTCAACTGTACCAGTCTCAATTTCAACGATTATCTCCTGATCCTGGTAGCGGGATGTGAAAGTGTGGGGTTGGTGATCGTTATAGTTTATGAAAACAACGATCCCATAAAACCGACTGATTGTTGGCATTATGCCCAATCTTCAACAGTAGATGCTGACAATCTTTAAACAGCTCTGATGCGGCTAAACTCCCCGGTTTCGCGTAGGGCATCGAGGAAGGCGTAGAGGGCGGGGGTGTGCAGGGCATCTTTGAGAATGGTGGCTCCGATTGGGCGCGAGATCGGGAACGGCAGCGAGCAGATCTGCACCTCGGGGGGCACCGGCTGGGCAGCCAGGCGGGGCAGAATGGCGATGCCCAATCCCTGCTGCACCATCGCTACCATCGATGAATCGTGGCGAATGCAGTAGGCAATCTCGAGTGGCTGCGCCTGTGCCCCCAGCACGGTGCGAATGCGGAGGCCGCAGCTGCTGTGGCTGGAGCCGATGATGGGCTGCTGGCGCAGTTCTTCCAGGGTCAGGGTGCTGCTTTGGGGGCGATAGCCGGGGGGCAGCAGGGCCACATAGTCGTCGTCAAAGATGACCAGGCTTTCCACATCGTCGCCGTCGATGGTTTCGGCAACGCAGAGGTCTACTTCGCCTTTGACCAGGGCCTGCTTGAGCTGGTGCAGCTCGTCCATTTCGTGGACGCTGATGGCGATCGCGGGGTACCTGCGGTGCAACCGCGCGATCGCCCCCGGCAGCACATGGGTGGCCACGCTGCGAAAGGAGGCAATCCGCAGGGTGCCGCCCTGTACTCCCCGCGCCTGGTTGGCCTCGCTGCCGATGGTGTCGAGCAGGCCCAGCATGGCGCGGGCGTGGGTGGTAACGCGATCGCCCACCGGGGTCAGGCGCGCCCCGTGGCGACCGCGCTGCAAAAGGGTGATGCCCAGCTCCTCTTCCAGGGTGGCGATGGCGTGGCTCACGGTGGACTGGGTGACATCGAGCTGTAGGGCGGCTTCGCTGAAGTTGCCGCAGTCGGCGATCGCAACTAGGGCCCGCAGTTGAGAGAGCTTGACTTTGCTGAGGTTCATAGCGGCTGGAAACCCCTAAATGCTGATTCTAAGGCTAAGGGCTCAGGTAAAAGCCAGCCTATCGATTTTTTGCATAGAACCTATTCACGTTATGCTTTGTTACATTTTTGTCCCTTGCTTAGATTGGGTATATCGACGACGGCAGCGCAGCTACCGCTGCGCTCACAGCCTGGTTACCTACCCCCTGATTAGTGGAGGGCAAACAACCGTTTGCTCCTACGGGATTCCTGCTTTGATCTGGGGTGTTTGAACTCGGACCTGGTATAAGCCCCAGTTCTCAGTCCCAGCCCTGTAACGGTTACAGCTCGGTTTGGCCCCCAGCGGGTCACGGAGCCTGCTGCCTGAGCGTCGTCTGCTCCAGCTTTGGAGCCCCATTCTAATCCTAGGGAGGCAAAACCATGGACACTACCCGCAACCCCAACCGTGACCTGCAGCAACAGCGTCAGCGCCTAGAAGCCCTGGTGCAACCTACTTTAGGCTCCCGTCCCATTCATCGTCCCATTGCTCACGGCCTAGGGCAGGCCCTCAAACAGTTAGGAGATCGCGCTATGAGATTCTTTACCGGCCAAAACGAACTGCGCATTTGGCAGCGCACCCGCAATGGTCAGCCGCTCTGGTTTGCCCACGACCCGGTGACCAACCGCACCCGCTCGTTCTACTCCGAGCAGGATGTACGCACCTGGCTGGATCAGCGCTACTACGAGTAGCCATCGTTAAGCCAGTGCGCCTGGGCAATTGACCCAGCCTTAGAAAACGCATTATCACCTCACTCAAGGGCAGCAAGTCAGGCTTGTTGCCCTTTTTTTGTTGGTGTTACTTAATCCCAGGCGCGACCTGGGATTAGAGACTCGGTACGAGTCCTCTGCCGTAGAGGGGTTAAGGGCGCGCGAGCTTAGAATAGCGGCGGTAAGCCCAACGTGCTGCTGGGGCCATGTCGCTGGCCCCAGACCCCCGTCGACCAGGGACGTTCCGCCGCCCTGGACCCGACGGAAAGGAGTGATCGATCATCGGTTTAAACCACTGTTCTGCCAGGGAATGGGTAGGGCTCTGTAGACCCTGCGGTGGCAGAGGGAGATCCTAACCAAACTGCACCGATGTTCTAAGCAAAGTCGTGAGAAAGAATGGCCTGGCCGCGGCGGTAGAGTTCTTTGGCGTAGTCTGTCCAGGTGCCCTGGCCCCAGTAGCGAAAACAGCTGGTTTGCAGCAGCAGGTTGTGGATCAGGGCGTTGCGGTAGCGGTACTGGCGCTCCAGGGAGTCTCCCCGCTCGCTCTGGCGCTGCATGGTTTGGTGAAACTGAGCGGAGAGGCGCTCCATGGGGTCGAGCACGTTGTCGTAACCCACTACCCAGCTGCGATCGCCCGTCCAGGAGCCCCCCTCCATTGAGAAGCCCTGGTCCTCGGCGTGGATAGCGGCGATCGCCGCTGTCACCGCCTCGGGCCCGGTCGCGTCACCCATCGCCTGCCACAGGCGGCTCTGCCCCACCGCCTGGCAGGGGGGAAACGTCTCTGGGCCGCACCCCGCCGCCCCTAGCAGCTCCAGGTATTCGGTGCCGTTAAGGCCCACCACCCCCCGGCGACCGCCGCCGTTGTCGCGCATTTCGTACCACGATCGCATGAAGGCGCTGGGAAATTCGTTCATCATCACGCCGCCGTTTTCGCCGTCGCTGATCTGGCTGACCAAGGGCGGCACCGTGGTATGGCCCAGGTCAACGTGGCCCAGGGTCTTGGCCTCCCAGTAGGGCTGCATTTGACCCACCAGCTTGGTGTCAGAGCCCTGGGTTTTGACCAGCACCACGATCTCGACCACCTCGCCCTGGCTGTTGCGGGCCACCAGGCGGTGGGGCAGGTGGGGTTGCGAGAGGCCGTGCCCCTCCAGGCTTTCCACCGTGTGCTCCTGCACCAGCAGCCAGCGATAGCCGCAGTCTTTGAGTGTCTTTACAAAAGCGTAGAGCACGTCGGGGTGGTTGGGCAGGTGCATCTCCGGCGGCGAAAAGCCCCGCACTCGGGCCAGAGCCTCGGGGCCAAACAGGGCGGCAAAGTGGTGCTGCCAGGCGCGAATATGCAGCCTCAGGTCGGGCACCGGGGTGGAGGGTATCACGGCGTGACCCCAGCAGGTGCCCAGCCACTCCACGTAGGGCTGGTAGGCGGAGTCGCAGGCCAGACGGCGCAGCTTGGCCAGAATGTCCTGGCGGTCCATCTGCTGCAGCCCCCACAGCAGCGTGCCCGAGTAGTCGAGCATGACGCGGGGGTTGCAGCCCTGGCTGACCAGCTCGGGAATGAAGTCTCCCAGGCGGGCGTAGCAGTAGGCAAAGGTGCCAGCGTTGTGGTTGTCCCCGTCGTAGGGGTGCTCAAACATGTACTGAAGGTGGTTGATCAGCTCCCCGGTGGCCCCAGCCGGAATGGTGGGCTGGTGCATGTGCAGGGCGATCGCAAAGCCCGCCGAAATATCCGCCAAATTCAGATTGGTGTGGGGTAAAAATACCGGCTCACCGCCGGCCATCACGGCAGCAATATCGGCTTCGCGACCCGAGAGCGGCGGTAGCCCCTCTTCCAAGGCAGGCCAATCTACGGGGGAGAGCACAGCACCAGACATAAACAATCTCCAGGGATCGGCCTCGCCCGATTGCCGCCGGGGTTGCCTATGGTCATTATTTAGTTTGCACTGGCCAGAGCACTTCTACCACGGCAAGTAACATTTTGTGGCCTGCTTAACAGACCACTAGTGCTTAGTCAAAAAAATAATGACGAGAGGTGTGCCTTAGGGTTCACGGTTCACGGTAAGCGGTTTAAGGCGAGCCGTGAACCGTACACCGTGCACCCTGCACCGTTAGACCGTTGGAGCCTGTCACAATCAAGTTGGTCAAGTACTAGGCCCAGCGACGAAAGAAACTGGCCTCTTCCCAGTGGGCGGCGGTGCGCTGCTCCATATCGGCCAGGGCGGCGGCGGCCAGGGGCTGAAAGGACCTGGCCGCCGCCAGGTTTTCTTCCAGCTGGAGGAGGGTATCGGCGGCAACAATGCAGCTGTGTACCTGGGGCTGGGTGAGGGCGTAGCCCAGGGCTTCGGCCATACCCGTCAGGACCCCCGGCTTGAACAGACGACCGTAGGCGGGTACCTTCATGGCGATGATGCCGGTGTTGTGCTGCTGGGCGGCGGGCAGCACCTGGCGAATAAACGACGACGGGGTGTGAACATCGGCGGCGTTGATGGGGATGAGGGCGGTGTCGAAAGGGTAGCGGCCCAGGGCGTTGACAAAAATTTCGGGGTTGTTGTGGCCGGTGATGCCAATGGCGCCAATCAGACCCTGGGCTTTGGCTTCTTCGGCGGCCAGAATGGCACCCCGGCTTCGATCGAGTAGGGTATCGACATCCCAGGCGTGGGTAATGGCGTGAAACTGCCAGAGGTCGATATAGTCGGTGCGGAGCCGCTGGAGCGATTGTTCGAGCTGACGCCAGGCCTGGTCGCGATCGCGGTGACTGGTTTTGGTGGCAATCACCACCTCAGAGCGCACCGCTGGCAGCACCTGGCCCAGTCGCGCTTCGCTGGGGCCGTAGTTGGCGGCGGTATCAAAATAGCGAATGCCTCCGGCGTAGGCCGCCTCAATGATGGCCAGGGCTTCGGCTTCGGCCCCTGGCCGCGACAGAGGAGAGGCTGAGCCGCCCAACCCCAGCACCGGGAGGGTAAGCTCGGTGCGCCCCAGCACCCGCGTGGGCATGGCCAGGGCCGGGGTGGACTGCCAATCGGGACTGGCCACCAGGGCAGGGGCGGCCTGAAGCAGGGGTTGTGGCTGCGACGGCAGGATTGGGGACGATCGCACCCGTCGATAGATCAGGCTGCCCACCAGGCCCCCGACCATGGCGGTTGTAGTGAGTAAAAAGCGGCGGCGAGGCAGGCGCGGCATAGGTTGCGATCCCAAATAGAGAAATCTGCAAAATCCTGACCAGCGGTTCAATCTAACCACAGGTAGTCACCATTTGCCTCGGCTCAAGGGAGGATAAGATACGGTCTTCAGTTCAATTCCCTGTTTTTCCTGACATTGGTTTAGCGGCTATGGATACGCCTCAGCACCACTCGCCATCGGGCAAAGGGCTGGCCATCGCTACTGCGGTGGCGATTGTAGCGACTCTGGCTATCAACACCCTCTCCAACGCCTTTCCGCCTGGGGGGCAAAATATTGGCGAAATTGCCAACACTCAGCTGGTGGACGTGCTGATCATCCCCGCCAGCTATGCCTTCTCCATTTGGGGACTGATCTACCTGGGGCTGCTGGCCTACGGTCTGTACCAGTTCAACCGGGAACGGCGTAGCCAGCCCGACATTCAGCGGGTCAACCAGCTGCTGATTGTGGCCTGCATCGCTCAAGTCATCTGGATTTTTCTCTTTACCCTGGAGCAGTTCGGCTGGTCCATTCTGGCGATGCTGGGGATTTTGCTCCCCCTGATCGGCGCCTACCGAACGTTCAATATCGGTCGCGATCGCCCCTCTCGCCAGCGCCGCTGGATGGCGCACATTCCCTTCAGTATCTATCTGGCCTGGATTTCGGTAGCCACCATTGTCAACGTGGCGGCGGCCCTCTACGCGTCGCCCTGGGACGGCTGGGGCCTTACAGCGGTGACCTGGACGGTGGCGATGGTGGTGGTGGTAACCCTGCTGGGGGCGGTCGTTATCTACCGCCGCCAGGATGTGGCCTTTACCCTGGTGTTTGTCTGGGCCCTGGTGGCGATCGCGGTGCGCCAGAGCGAGACTCCCGCCGTGCTGTGGGCGGCGCTGATTGCCGCCGGGGTGCTGCTGATTGGGCTGGCCGTAGCCCGTTTTGCCCTGCCCCACCCACCCCGGCCAAAGCCCGATCCCAATTAATGGCAGCGGCGCTACCCCCTGCGTTCCCCCACGGGTAGACCCAGTGGAATAATGGGGAGGTAGCATTTTTCGCTGCTGACCTTTATTTGCCTTCCCATGACCCCTGAACCCGACACGACTGGCTCCTGGCTCTCGGTCAGACGCTTGATTTTAGTTATCCTGACCGCCCTGGTGGGGCTGGTGGTGGTGCAATCGCTGCTGAGCAGCTGGAGTGAGCCCCAGGTGGCCAACCAGCTCCAGCTCTACCAGACCGACCTGCTGCTGGAGGGCAGCGTCTGGCAGGGGGAGGGGTTGCCTGCCGACCAGTGGCCGATGCTGCGGGAGGGGCTGCTGGGCCAAGACCCGATCGCCAGTGCCCAGCAGCAGTACGAAGAGGTGCGGGCCCAGGCGGCGACGGGGCTGGCCGAGGGGCGATCGCTCAGGGCAGAAGCGGTGGACCAGAGCAGTAATTCCCTCGCCGAGGAAACCAACGCGGGCAAACCCCTGGCTCGCCGGCTGCAAACCGCCATCACCCAGCAGGAACAGCTGATCCAGCAGCTGGATATTCGCCTGGGCCTGATGGATGCCTACCAGGGGCAGCCGCAGGCCGCAGGCGATCGCTGGGCTCAGGTGCGCGACAGCGACACCGCCCCGGCCCTGGCGATGCGTACCGCCGACACGCTGATTCGCCTGTGGCAGGACAACGCGGTGGCCCCCGAGGACGAAGCTTTGCTACAGGACGCCCTGGACGGTTGGTTTGAGTACCGCGCCCTGGACCGGGTGTACGAGCTACAGGCCCAGACGGGGGACCCCGCTGGCGCAGACCGCCGCGCCCAGCTACTGGCCCGTGAGCAGCTGGCGGCCCGGAACCAGCTGCTCAGGCTGGCCCTGATTGGCACCATCCCCGCCCTGGGCACGGTAATTGGCGTTGGTCTGCTGATCTGGCTGGTGGCCCAGCGGGTGCTGCGGGGCCGTCAGTCGGTGCTGAGCCAAAATGGCGATCGCGGCTGGGAGATTCCCTGGACCGGGGAGACCATCTGGCAGGTGCTGATCGCCGGGTTTTTCTTTGTGGGCCAAATTTTGCTGCCGCTGGTGCTGGGGAGCCTGGGCCTGGGCGGTGCGGGACTCAGCAGCCGGGGCCGGGCCATTTTTTCGCTGGTGTACTACCTGCTGATGGCGGCGGGGTCGCTGGGGGTGCTGTGGTGGTCTATCCGCTCCTTCAAGCCCATGCCCAAGGACCTGTTTCGCCTCCGGCTCTCGGGGCCGGGGCTGCTGTGGGGCCTGGGCGGCTACTTTGTGGCCCTGCCGCTGATGTTTGGCGTCGCCCTGCTCAACCAAAAAATCTGGCAGGGGCAGGGGGGCAGCAACCCGCTGCTGCAAACCGTGCTGGAGGAACAGGACGGCGTGGCGCTGCTGGTGTTCTTTCTGACGGCGGCGATCGCCGCGCCCCTGTTTGAAGAAGTGTTGTTTCGCGGCTTTTTGCTGCCCTCGCTGACCCGCTACCTGTCGGCGGGCTGGGCGATCGCCCTGAGCGCCTTTATTTTTGCCGCCGCCCACCTGAGTCTCTCGGAGGTGCTGCCCCTGACGCTGCTGGGGGCCGTTTTGGGGTTTGTGTATACGCGATCGCGCAACCTGCTCTCCCCGATGGTGCTCCACAGCGCCTGGAACAGCGCCACCATGCTGGGTCTGTTTATTCTGGGCGGCTAGAGTCTGGACTGGCGGCGGTTGCCGTTGTAGAGAGGGATAGAACCTGTCCCCCTTACGGGAGTGTCTGCTATGCCCCGCCTCAGCAAAGCCAGCCCAAGGAATTGCCTGTACACTGCCAAAGCCCTGGCCCTGGGGCTAATGGCCACCGCTCTGCTGGGGTGTAGCCCCAGCCCCGCCCCCGAGTCGCCCGCTGAGGGGGCGGCTGGAGATGCGCCAGTGAGCGCCTCCGCACCGCTGGCCCAGCAGGGGCACCTGCGGGCCGACCAGGTGAGCCTGGGCCCCATCGCCATCACCATGGACGAAGCCGGGATTCGCCAAGCCCTGGGCGACCCCACCGCTGTAGTGGACGAAGAATCGGGCTGCTGCGGGCTGCTGCGCCGGCTGGAGTACCCCACCCTGACCGTCAGCCTGATCAAGGGCGACGGCACCTATGCCGACTCCATCTATGCCCTGCGCACCACCAGC
The DNA here is from genome assembly GCF_000763385.1 of Leptolyngbya sp. KIOST-1. Classification (NCBI taxonomy): domain Bacteria; kingdom Bacillati; phylum Cyanobacteriota; class Cyanophyceae; order Leptolyngbyales; family Leptolyngbyaceae; genus Leptolyngbya; species Leptolyngbya sp. KIOST-1. The sequence continues at coordinate 2,379,915 of NZ_JQFA01000002.1, read as the reverse complement.
CCCGATGTTTCCGCCGCTGGGGTAAGTGTGGGCGACTCGAGTCAGGCGGTGCTCAGCAGCTTTGGGCCGCCCGCTGAGGATGTCGCCGACGGGGAGCGGCGATCGCTGATCTACGTCGTCGAAATCGAGGCCGATCGCCTGGTGTTTGAGCTGGCTGGCGATACCGTCACCGCGATCGGCTACCACTCGCTGCTCAATTAAGCGATCGCGCCCCTGTCGGCTCGGCGCTATCATAGCCCCATGATTACCCTCCTCCACCTGTCCGACATCCACATGGGCAGCGGCTTTGCCCACGGTCGCCTCAACCCCGAAACCGGCCTCAACACCCGCCTGGAAGACTTCACCTGCGCCCTCACCCGCTGCATCGACCGGGCCCTGGCCGAGCCAGTGGATCTGGTGCTGTTTGGCGGTGACGCCTTTCCCGACGCCACGCCGCCGCCCCTAGTGCAGCAGGCCCTGGCGGGCCAGTTCTGTCGGCTGTCGGCGGCGGGCATTCCTGCGGTGCTGCTGGTGGGCAACCACGACCAGCACGCCCAGGGGCTGGGGGGAGCCAGTCTCTCCATTTACCGTACCCTGGGGGTGCCGGAGATGGTGGTGGGCGATCGCCTCGAAACCCACGCGATCGACACCCGCGGCGGCCCAGTGCAGGTGGTCACCCTGCCCTGGCTGACCAAATCGACCCTGCTCACCCGGCCCGAAACCGAGGGGCTATCCATGAGTCAGGTGAATGAGCTGCTGCTCGATCGCCTGCGGGTGGCCCTGGAGGGCGAAATTCGCCGCCTCGATCCAGAGATTCCCGCGATTTTGCTGGCCCACGCCATGGTTGACACCGCTAGCTACGGGGCCGAGCGCTTCCTGGCCACCGGGCGGGGGTTCACCATTCCCATGGCGATGCTGGCCCGCCCCTGCTTCGACTACATTGCCCTGGGCCACGTCCACCGCCACCAGGTGCTCTGCGAACAGCCCCTGATGATCTACCCCGGCAGCATTGAGCGGGTCGACTTTAGCGAAGAGAGCGAAGACAAGGGCTACCTGCTGGTGCGGGTGACTAAGGGCCAGGCCCAGGCGGAGTTCTGCCCTCTGCCCGTGCGCCCCTTTAAAACCATTGCGGTGGATCTGATCGGGACCGATCGGCCCCAGGCCCGCCTGGAGCAGGCCATTGCCAAAACCGATATTGCCGATGCGGTCGTCCGCTGCCTCTATACCCTGCAGGCCGATCAGGTAGAGCAAATCGACCAGACCGCCCTCGAAGCGGCCCTGGCTGAGGCCCACAGCTACAGTCTCCAGCCCGAAATTCAGTCCCGCGTCAGCCGCAGCCGCCTGCCCGAACTGGGCACCGACAGCAGCCTCGACCCCCTGGCTGCCCTGGAGGCCTACCTGGCCAACCGCCACGACCTCGGCGACCTGGCCGAGGGCATGCTGGCCGCCGCCGCTGCCCTGGTGGCCGACGACAGCGAGGTCGAGCTGCCCCTGGAGGCGGTTGACCTCTCGCCGGAGGACATCAACAGCCTGGCCCTGGAAGAGACCGCGCAACAATTGCGGCTGCTGTAACTGGCTGCAACTGATTGCGGTATCGTCCCTTGCAGTACCATTGAGCCCAGACCTTGAGCCCAGTGGAACCCTGACTGCCCATGAACGAGGGCGAGTACCAACGCCGGATTAGCTATCGCCTGCTGCTGACCACCCTCTGGGCCACCCTGCTGCTGCTGGCGGTGGAGGCGATTGGCGGCTGGGCCAACCAGTCGCTGACCCTGCTGGCCGAGTCGCTGCACACCCTGGTCGACGGCTTTAGCACCGTGCTCAGCCTGGTGGCGGTGACCTCGCCCCAGCGGCAGATGGGCCGCGAGGTGTGGGGGCACGGGCGGGCCGAAGTGGCCGGCACCCTCGTGCTGTGCGCCTTCCTGGGGTTTACCGGCGTCAGCCTGCTGCTGATTGCCCTGGGCCAGATCGGCCGCGCCCTGACCGGGGCCGCTGCCCCCTTCCCGGTGGCGATTGACCCCCATGTGCTGCGGTTTACGGCGGCTATGGTGATTCTCAACGTGGCCCTGGGTATCTACGCCAGCTACCAGGCCCGGGGCCTCAGCAGTCAGGCCCTCAAGCTCAACACCAAGCACTTTCTGGCCGATGCCTGGTTGAGCATTGTCATGGTGGGGGTGCTGCTGGGGATCTGGCAGAATCAGCGCTGGCTCGACCCGGCCTTTGCCCTGGTGCTGCTGCCCCTGGTGGCCCGCAGCCTGTGGCGCGTGCTGAACGAGCAACTGCCCATGCTGCTGCGCCCCACGGCGATCGCCCCCGAGGCCATTGCCCACCTGGCCACCCAGGTGGAAGGCGTCACCCGCTGCACCCGGATTCGATCGCGCGGGATGGTGGGTCGCCAGGTGTGGATCGAGATTCACCTGGTGCTGCACCCGGAGTTTGTGGAGGCGGCCGAGGCGATCGGTGAACAGATCGACGCCCTGCTGCGCCAGCGCTACGGCCCCCTGCGCACCCAGGTCTGGGTCGAACCCGCCCGCACTTACCAGGACGCATTTTCGGAGCCAGGGATGCCGAATTATTCACCTCCCCCGCTGGGGAATAGCGAGGATTGGTCCTAAGGGCACCGGTTCATTATGGGTGGGATCTCGAAGTTGCCAGCGCAGGGTCTACAGAACCCCATCGCTCACCTACCCACCTACCCTCCCACAATCGGCCCACTCTGCATCGGCCCCAGGTAGCGAGTCAGATAGGGGGAGAAAACCTCGTAAATCAGGGTCAGGGGCTTGCCCCGGTGCCAGAACAGGTAGTGACGGCCCCAAAACGGCCCCTCCTGTCCAAAGGCCTCTTCCAGAGCCTCGGAATCGCCGTAGTAGAGGCCTTGAATATCGCGGTATAGCTCCGTGCGGAGGCGGGCCAGACTGGCCCAGATTGGCAGCGACTTGTTTTGCAGGTACTCGTCCACATGGCTGGCCTCCCACCAGGAGGTGGCGTAGGCCAGGCGCTGACCCGAGGCGGTGCGCAGCCACACCTGCCGCCGCAGGCGGGGACCGGGCACCACCCGAATGATGTCCGGGGCACCGTCGAGGTCCATGCCCACGGGCGACATGTCGATCACATCCACTTCGGTGCGATCGCGGGTTAATAACTGCAGGTGGCGGGTGGGAGAGCCGTCGCCCAGCAGCAAAATTTGCCAGGCGGGGGCCAGCTGATCGTGGGGGAGCCCTTTCTGCACGGTGGGCTGCCCGGCCTGCCAGCGGGGACGGAGGGCGTGCCAGCCGCAGGGCACCGCTGGATCAATAAAGGGCTGTAGGGCAGAGGCCAAGGGTGTTACAAAAATTCACGTCATGTTTCTATGCTATCGCGACAGCATGACCCTTTCCAGCTGAATCTAAAAGATTGGCCTGGGCTACATTAGAACCTATCCGCAAACGCCCTGTAACCTTTGGACTGTGGCCTCAGAAACTTGGTTTTCGGATAAGTTCTTAATCAGGTCATCACCCAGAGGAGTGCGCCCTATGGCGGAGGGGATTAAGCTAGCGGTCAACGGCACCCTGATGCGGGGGCTAGAACTCAACGCCAACCTGCTGACGGTTGGGGCGGAGTTTCTCTACGAAGCCGCCACCACCCCCCACTACCGGCTGTGGTCAATTAATGACGTGCATCCGGCCATGGTGCGGGTGAGCCAGGGCGGGGTGGCGGTGGCCCTGGAGGTGTGGCAGGTGCCCCCGGCGGGGCTGGTGCAGGTGCTGCTGCAGGAACCGCCGGGGCTGAGCATTGGTAAGGTGACGTTGGCCACGGGGGAAACGGTGCTGGGGGTGCTGGGGGAACCCGTTTTGTGCGAGGGCCAGCGGGAGATTTCGGCGTTCGGCGGCTGGCGATCGTACTGCGGTGCCCTGGTTACCCCCGAACTGTAGGGCCTCATACTGAATCCTGGTTGAATACATCCGCTTTGTAGGGCACGCTACGTCCCTACGGGGTTCCTGGTTATGAATCGGGGTTGACTAAATCGGATTTCGGATCAGAGATCGGTTGGGATATTGCGGTTCTCATGCACGCAAAGTGCATCGCTAATCTACCGTCAGCAAGTAGCGGCCACGTCCGCCCCGGCGATAGCTGTTGACCAGCACCCGGTAGGTGCCATCGCGGGGGAGCCGGACGGCCAGTTCAGAGTTGGTGGTGTTGGGGTTGGCGTCGTCGTTTTCGCCAATGCGGTTGCGGGCGTCGTCAAACAAAATCAGGTAGGTGTCGAAGTCGGGGCTCTCCAGCCGAATCAGCACGCTCTGTCCGGCTCGGCCCTGGAAGGTGAACTCCTGGTAGTAGGAGCCGTCCTGCAGGGTGCGATCGCCTGGCCCGAGCACCCCCTGCTGCCGCAGCCCCACCCGGCTGGTGGTCGGCTGGCCCCCGCCCCCCTGGCTGAGGCGCAGCTGATAGCGCCCCGATTCCCCCTGGGAAACGGTGTTGGCCAAAATTAGGTACGACCCGGTGTAGGGCAGCTGCACCGAAATGCGGGCGTTGAGGTTGCCGCCGCTGTCGTCGTCCTGGATGGAAAAGTCGTCGCGATCGGGGGCCAGCAGGATCAGGTAGGAGTCGACCTCCTGGCTGCTCATGTCGATGGTGACGGTTTGGCCGGCCCGGCCCTCAAAGCGGTAGGGGTTGTAGAAGCTGCCGTCGGGCAGCACGTTGCTGCTGTCGTTGAGTTGGCCCTGCACCACCGCGCCTAGGGCGAGCGGGGCGGGCTCTCGGTTGGTGCGGTTGGTGGGCGGAGCGGCACTGGCCGTTCCCGAGCGCACCGAAGCTAGAAACGTCTGCACCGCATCGGTGGGAATGGCAAAGCCAATGCCCACGTTGCCGCCGCTGTTGCCGGTGGTAAAGATCGAGGTGTTGACGCCGATCAGCTGGCCACTGCTGTTGAGCAGCGGCCCACCGGAGTTGCCGGGGTTGATGGCGGCATCGGTCTGAATCACGTTGCGATCGCGGTCGATGCGGCTGACAATACCCACCGTGAGGGTGCCCTGGAGCCCAAAGGGGCTGCCAATGGCAAAGGCGCTCTGGCCTACCCGCACCGAGTTAACCGGCGCAATGGACACCGTGGGCAGCCCGGTGGGGTTGCCCCGCAGCCGCACCGCCGCCAGGTCGAGGCGATCCTGGCCGTAGCCGACCACATCGCCCTCAAAGCTGCGACCGTCGGACAGCCGCACGGTGACCACCCGATCGCGACCCACCACGTGGGCGTTGGTGAGAATCAGACCGCTGGCATCGACAATGCTGCCGCTGCCGCCGCCGCTGCGGGTGTTGATGGCTACCACCGCCGGGCTGACCTGCTCGTACACGCGAATGGTGGTGGCCTCATCGACTACTGACTGGGCCTGGGCTGGGGACAGTCCCAGATTGAATCCGCTGGGGGGAGCGATCGCGGCCATCCCCGCCAGCAGCGCCCCCACCATGGCCGAACCCGCCGTCAACCGCCCCAATACCGTTTGTGCCATATTGCTTCTCAATGCCCTATTTTTAATGCCCAGTTAACACGCACTAACCGAGTTGGCCTGGGTAGCGCCGGATACCTACTATTTACCCAGCTTGCCCCTAATCGTCAGGATATCTCCCCCACCTGTGCCCAGGCTGGGCCATTGGCCACTTTTGACGCAGGCACTGTTGCCACCACCACCCGGTCGCGGCCCCTGGCTTTGGCCTGGTAAAGCGCGGCGTCGGCAGATCGGACCACATCGGCCCCCTGGTTGCCGTGGGTAGGGAAACTGGCCACCCCAAAGGAGGCCGATAGCCCACTGAGGGCCATGCCCTCGTAACGGACCTGGAGGCCAGCGATCGCCTGACGAATTGCGTCGGCGCGCTCCACCGTGACCTCCAGGGAGGACTCGGGCAGCACCAGCGTCAGTTCTTCGCCGCCGTAGCGACAGGCAACGTCTGAGCCCCGCACGCTGTCGAGCAGAAGCCGACCCACCGCCTGCAGCACGCGATCGCCCGCCTCGTGGCCGTAGGTGTCGTTGACCCGCTTAAAGTTGTCAATATCGATCATGATCACTCCAATGCTGTGGTGGTGGCGCTGGGCGCGCTGAATTCCCTGGGTTAGCGCTGCTTCCAGGTAGCGGCGATTAAATAGCCCGGTCAGCGGGTCACGAATACTCTGCTGTTTCAGGGTTTCGCGCAGATGCAGATTGGCCAAAGCCAGGGCCAACTGCTCGGCCATAGTGCGGGCCAGCTGTCGGGCCGAGCCGGAAATCTCAGTGGCGCTGAGGTAAAACAGCCCCAGACTGTTGTCCTGGACCCGCAGGGGAATGCAAAGGGTGGTGTGGCGGGCAGTCTCGGCATGGCGGCAGCGCACCCCCAGGCAGTCAGAGCCCACCTGGTGGAGGCGGCCCCGCCGCAGCGCCCAGCAATCCTGGAGGTTAAAGTTGAGGGCCGAATCCATGGCCTCGCCCCAGGTGGCCACGCTCTCCAGGCGATCGCTCGTTTCATTCACCATAAACACCCCCCCGCTGCTGTCGGGGAACATCGGCAGCAGCAGCGTGCCCAGGGCGCTGTAGGCTTCGTCGGGGGTGGCGCAGGCCTGCAAAAATTCGCTCATTTCTCCCAGGCGGGCCATATCGCGGTTGCGCTGCTGCAACTCGGCTAGGTTAGTCTCTAGCTGCTGGTTTAGCCGTTGCAGCGCCTGCTCCGACTGCTTGACGGGGGTAATGTTGCGAAACGTGACTGCAAAGCCATCCCCCAGCCTGACGGCTACCGTTTCAAACCAGGTGTCGATGTCGTCGTGGCGGTAGTGAAACTGCTGCTGCCAGGGGTTGCCACTGGTGACCACCTCCACGTAGGCTTCAAACAGGCCATCGGTTTTATTGCCGGGCATTTCCGTCATGAGCCGCCGACCCACCAGATAGTCGGCGGTGCGGCCCACCAGCTCGCAGGCAGCGGGGTTGCTCAGCAACCACTCAAAATCCACAATGCTCCCCGCTGGATCGCGCACCGCCCGAAAGGCCATGATGCCGTCAAGGGAGCTATTCAACACGCTGCTAAGCTGCATCTCTGACGTTTGTAGCGCGGACTGCATCGTCACCATATTGGTGATATCCAGGTGACTGCCCACCATCCGGACCACTTTGCCAGCGGCATTTTTTTGGTAAATGGCCCGGGAGAGAACGTGGACAGTAGAGCCATTTTTGTGGTGAAACCGCTGCGTAACCGAGAACTCCATCACTCTGTCGCTGTTGTACTCGTCAACCAGGCGCAGGGCAGCGACGCGGTCCTCCGGAAAAATAACCGTTTCCCACATTGCAAAACTGTTTTCAAGCTCGTGGTCGGCGTAGCCCAGCATCGACTTCCAGCGGGGGGAGAAGTAGATATCCCCCGTTTCTAAGTTCCAGTCCCAGTAGCCTTCTGAGGAGGCCTGCAGCACCAGATCGAGCTGCTCTTTGGTGGTTTGTAGCTCCAGTTCGGCCTGTTTGCGATGGGTAATATCCCGGGCGGCACCGTAGATCAGGTGGCCCACAGGCATCGATCGCCACTCAATCCAGCGGTAGGATCCATCGCGGCAGCGGTAGCGATTGACGAAGTTCAGCACCTCCTGCTGATTGGCCAGCGTAGCCAGCACCCCCAGCGTAGCCTCGACATCCTCGGGGTGAACGTAGTCGATATAGCGGGTTCCCTCCAGCTCAGAGAGGGCATAGCCCAGGGTTTTTTCCCACTGACTGTTGAGGCGGAGAAAAAAGCCGCTGGTATTGCCAATGCAGAGCAAATCCAGGGAAACCGAGAAGAAACGGTCCAACTCCTGAACTTTGGCCTCTAGCTCTAGCTCCATCTGCTTGCGATCGCTGATGTCCCGCACAATCACCAGGCATTCCTGGTCACCGCAGGGAGCCAGCCGCACTTCCTCGTAGCAGAGCTGACCGCGCTTCTCAAACTGGTGCTCCCACACCTGCAGTTCCCCGGTGGTCAGGGCGCACCCAATGCGCTGGAGCTGGTGCTGAAGCAGATCGGGGGGCAAAACCTCTGACAGGTGGCGCTGCACTGGCAAAAAGGTTCCCACCACCGCATCGCTGGGCATCAAACAGCTCAGGCAGGTGCCGTCGCGCCCCACCCGCAGCAGCAGGTCAGGAATCGCCTTGAGAATAGCCCGGTTGGTCGCCTCACTCTGGCGCAGAATGATCTGCATCTGCTGCTGATAGATTTCAGCCTGCTGGCGTTCGGCTTCCAGCCGAGCCGCTTCGCTCACGTCCCGGTGGGTGCCAATCATCCGCAGGGGCTTGCCCTCGGTATCGCGCTCCACCACTTTGCCGCGAGCGAGAATCCACCTGTAGGTGCCGTCCTTGCAGCGCACCCGGTGCTCGTTCTGGTAAATCGGAGCCTCACCGCTAAAGTGCCGCTCCAGGTCGGTGTAGCACTGGGCCTTGTCGTCGGGGTGCACGCGGCTGTCCCACTCCTCCATCCTGGTGCCAATTTCGTGCTCCTCGTAGCCCAGCATGGCTTTCCACTGAAGCGAGAAAAATACCTCGTTGGTCTGGGCATTCCAGTCCCAAAGACCATCCCCCGACCCTTCGATGGCAAACTGCCAGCGGGCCTCGCTGTCCCGCAGGGCCGCTTCGGCCTGCTTGAGCTGGCTAATATCAATGCCAATGCCCCCTACCCAGGCCGTAGTGGCCCCGGTTGTATAGATGGGAAACTTGCGCACCAGGAGAGTGTGAACTCTACCGTCGGGCGTCAGCGCCTGCTCGGTGGTTTCTAGCACCGTCTGGTGATCAATCACCCACTGATTGTTTTGGCGGTAGGTCTGGGCCAGCGGCGGCGAAAAGAGGGTCTCCAGGGGCTGACCGATCACCTCCTGGGCCGAAAGCCCTAAACCGTTCAGCCAGGCATGATTGACATACTCAATGACGCCCTCGGCGCTGGTCATCCAGGCCACCATCGGCGCATGGGCCAAAAAGGCTTCGAATTGGCTGGCGGCCTCGGGCCAGGGGAAGGAAGCGGGCGGCTGCGATCGCCCCTTCTCAGCCTGCAACGTCGCAACCTCTCGGCGGAGATCAGCGTTTTCTGTCTCCAGTTGCTGAATTCGCTGCTGTAATGCCTCCAGTTTGGCCGCGCTGTCCATTGCCCTCGCTGTCTACTAAGCTCTATTCTCCCCACTGGGGGCTGCGACTTAAAGGATCCAATAAATCTTGATGTCTCTAAACAAAATCACATTCTTACTAAAGCAATTACTAAAGCAAGTGATGCTTCTGTGGTCAGCAGGCAGGCCGCATGGTGGCAAAGGGCGGTGCGCCATGTTCCCAACCCTCGATCTAGAAGCGCACAGAGCATGGCTGACTCTGTGCGCTCAGAAATAGGCATCGGCCGGGGCTAGCGGGGGGTTACTGGCCCACCGAGGGAGCTTTGAGCACGGGCAGGGCCGCGATCGGCACGGCTCCTTCGGTACTGGCGCTGCTGACAAATACCTGGCCCAGGCGCGCCGTCAGCTTCTGGGTGGTGCTGTCGTAGATCTGGGTCAGCATTTTGGGGTAGAAGCCAAAGCCAATGATCGGCACCAGCAGACAGGCGATGATAAACACCTCCCGAGGTTCGGCATCGACCAGCACCTCGTGCTCCACCAGCTCCTTGTTTTCGGGGCCGTAGAAGATTTCCCGCAGCATGGAGAGCAGGTAGATGGGGGTGAGGATGACCCCGATCGCCATGAAGATCACGGTAATCAGCCGGAAGGTGAAGCTGTAGGCATCGCTGGTGGCAAAGCCCACAAACACCATCAGCTCAGCCACAAAGCCGCTCATGCCCGGCAGCGCCAGCGATGCCAGGGAACAGGTGGTGAACATGGCGAAGATCTTGGGCATCTTTTTGCCCACGCCGCCCATCTCGTCGAGGATTAGGGTGTGGGTGCGATCGTAGGTGGCCCCCACCAGGAAAAACAGGCTGGCCCCAATCAAACCGTGGGAGACCATTTGCAGCACCGCACCGCTGAGGCCCAGGTTGGTAAACGAGGCAATGCCGATCAGCACAAAGCCCATGTGGGAGATGGACGAGTAAGCGATCTTGCGCTTCAGGTTGCGCTGGGCAAAGGAGGTCAGCGCCGCATAAATAATATTCACGCAGCCCAGAATCACCAGGATGGGGGCAAAGTAGGTGTGGGCGTCGGGCAGCATACCCAGGTTCATGCGAATCAGGGCATAGCCGCCCATCTTCAGCAGAATGCCCGCCAGCAGCATGTGCACCGGGGCCGTGGCCTCACCGTGGGCATCGGGCAGCCAGGTGTGCAGCGGAATAATCGGCAGCTTGACCGCGTAGGCTACCAGAAACGCCCCGTAGAGCAACAGCTGTAGCCGCAGCGGGTACACCTTCTCGGCCAGCAGCTGCATATCAAAGGTGATGGTGTCGCCGTAGAAGGCCATCGCCAGCGCCGCCACCAGAATGAACAGCGAGCCGCCCGCCGTGTAAAGAATGAACTTGGTCGCCGCGTAGAGCCGCTTTTTGCCGCCCCAAATCGACAGCAGCAGGTATACCGGAATCAGCTCCAGCTCCCAAAACAGGAAGAACAGCAGCATATCCTGCACGGCAAACACGCCGATCTGGCCGCTGTACATGGCCAGCAGCAAAAAGTAAAAGAACTTGGGTTTGAGGGTAACCGGCCAGGCGGCCAGGGTGGCCAGGGTGGTAATAAAGCCGGTTAGCAGTACCAGGGGCATCGACAGGCCATCGACAGCCAGGGACCACTTCAGGTCGAGCTGGGGCACCCAGGTGTAGCTTTCCACCAGTTGCAGACCCGGCTGGCTGAAGTCGTAGTTGAGGTAAAAGGCGGTGACAATCAGCACAAAGTCGATCAGGCCAACGGTCAGGGCGTACCAGCGCACCGTTTTACCGTTGTCGTCGGGCAAAAAGGGAATCGCCGCGCAGGCCACCAGCGGCAGCAGCGTAACGGTGGTTAACCAGGGAAAAGTCGCGAGGTCCATAGCGTCGTTATCTCGTCGCGTTCTGTTAAAGGGCTGGGTTAGCTTTCAAAAGGTCTTATGGGTATGACTCTAAAGGGGAGCAACTCAGAGCAAGGGAGAATGAAATAGTTTTTTATACGAAAGAAAGAAAAGCTTAAGTAAATTAAAGCCCCTTGGGTGGGGAGTGGATGGGTAGGAGGGTGGGCGGGAAGGAGGGTGGGCAGGTAGGAGGGTGAGGAGTGGATGGGTAGGAGGTTAGACAATCGTCAGGACCCATCCACCCATCCACCCATCCACCCATCCACCCCTAAGTGACTCCCGACAGCAGCACCAGTCCCAGCACCGCACCGAACACGATCAGCGCATAGAACTGGGCTCGGCCATTCTCCAGGTATTTCAGCCCTTCACCCGTCACCAGGGTGACAAAGCCCGCCAGGTTGACGATGCCATCGACGATGCGGATGTCGACTTCGAGCACCTGCTTGGCCAGCTTACGGCTGCCCTGGACAAACACCACTTCGTAGATGTCGTCGATGTACCACTTGTTCAGCGACAGGTTGTAGAGGAGGGGGATTCTGGCCGCGATCGCTTTCGGGTCAAGCGCCTTCGTGCGGTACATCAGCACCGAGATGATGATGCCGACGACGGCGATCGCCACCGAACTGCCCGCCATCAGCACAAACTCGCTCCAGTCGAAGGCCTCGGCGGCCTCCGCCACCTCCAGCACCTCCCCAGGGGGGTGGATAAAGGCCTCGAAGTAGTTGGCGAAGGGAGTGCCCACCAGGCCCACCAGCACCGAGGGCACTGCCAGGGCCATCAGCGGAAAGGTCATCGACAGGGGCGACTCGTGGGGTTCGTGGGCGTGGTGCCCATGATCGCCATCACCGTGATCATCAGAGTCCGCATCCAGGGTGAGTTCCTGGGGGTTCATCGCCCCCGGGCCCAGGGACATGCCCATTTTCTGGAATTGCGCCCGTTTCAGGTCGTGGCGAATGCCCTCGTCGTTGCCCCGGAAGCTGCCCTCAAAGGTGGAGAAGTACATGCGGAACATGTAGAAGGCGGTGATCCCCGCCGTCAGCCAGCCCACGGCCCACAGGGCGGGGTTGACCGCAAAGGTGGCCCCCAGGATCTCATCCTTGGACCAGAACCCGGCGAAAGGGGGGATGCCGCAAATGGCGAGGGTGCCAATCAGGAAGGTAATGGCGGTGACGGGCATGTACTTGCGCAGGCCGCCCATCAGGCGCATGTCCTGGGCCAGCACGGGGTCGTGGCCCACCACCGCCTCCATGCCGTGGATGACGGAGCCCGAGCCCAAAAACAGCATGGCCTTGAAGTAGGCGTGGGTCATCAGGTGGAACAGACCGGCGGAGTAAGCGCCAACCCCCATAGCCATAACCATGTAGCCCAATTGGGACATGGTGGAAAACGCCAGCCCCTTCTTGATGTCGTTTTGGGTGATGGCGATGGTGGCTCCCATGAAGGCGGTAAACGCCCCGGTGTAGGCAATTACCGTCATCACCGTGGGGATGTGCTCAAACACGGGGTACATGCGGGCCACCAGGAACACCCCCGCCGCCACCATCGTCGCAGCGTGAATCAGCGCGGAGATGGGGGTAGGGCCTTCCATGGCGTCGGGCAGCCACACGTGGAGCGGAAACTGGGCCGACTTGGCCACCGGGCCGAGGAATACCAGCACGGCAAACACGGCGGCAATACTGGGGGCCAGGCTACCGCCGTTGACCAGCTCGGTCAGGCGATCGCCCATAATGCCAAAGTCGAAGCTGCCGGTGGCCCAAAACAGACCCAGCATGCCCAGCAGCAGGCCAAAGTCGCCCACCCGGTTGGTCACAAACGCCTTCTGACAGGCATCGGCGGCGGGCTTGCGGTTGTACCAAAAGCCGATCAGCAGGTAGGAACACATTCCCACCAGCTCCCAAAACACGTAGACCTGGAGCAGGTTGGGGCTGATCACCAGGCCCAGCATGGAGGAGCTAAACAAACTGAGGTAGGCGTAGAAGCGTACATAGCCCGGATCGTGGGCCATGTAGCCGTCGGTGTAAATCATCACCAGAAAAGCGACGGTGGTCACCACCACCAGCATCAGCGCCGCCAGGTGGTCGATGGTGTAGCCCATCTCAAGGCGAAAGTCGCCCGCCGAAGCCCACTCAAACATGGCCTGGTAGGGGGCGTGCCCCTGCCACTGGCTCCAAAAAATTAAAAATGACAATACCATCGCCGCCCCAGTGAGGGAGACGATCAGCGCCGCCGACGGCTGCCTGAGCTTGGTGGTGGCATCGCCGTAGGAAATTAACCCCACACCGACGATGGTCGCCCCAATCAGCGGCAGCACTGGTATTAGCCAGGCGTATTGATAAAGCGTGTCTACAGAATCCATTTCGACTGCCTACTCCAAGAGCTTGAGTGAGTTGGCAAAAAACCGCTTACATTCTGACATATCGTTTACCAAGGAAAAGTCGGCTTGATAGCAAAGTTCGGCCGGAGCCAGGGCGATCGCCCCTTACTCATCCCTCTTTAGAACCAGCCAGGGCGGCAGGCCAAAACCTGTAAAGGCCTACCCTACGGTTATTTCAGCAGCCCTAACGACGCGCGGGTATTTTCTTAAGAAAGATGTCCGATTCTGGCGGCAAACCTTTGTGGATAGCAAAAGTCTGCCCTTAGGCCATAATTAACCTGCCCTTGGATCTACCGCAATCTGTATATATAGTCCACTAGCGGGTCGCGTCATGCTTGACTCGACCTACCCCAAAAGGACACCCGGTTGGCTGCTATGAAGCTCTGGCTAGTTTGCTTTTTAATTCTATTTTTTGGCGCCGAAACGGCCCAATGGCTGGGGCATTTGCCCTGGGTAGGCGGCCTCCAGCTCTCGCTGCCGCTGACGGTAATTGGTGGCGTTGGCCTGGCGATCGCCTCCAACTACCGCCGCTGGCCCAGCCTGGGCACCCTACCAGCCAAGCCAGAGCCCCCGCCAGCCCCCAACCCTCCAGTGCCACCTGCGAGCCCACGCCCCACGCCCCGTCGCAAGGCAGACACCATCTCCTTTGAGATCAAAAAGCCCCAGCCGAAGGGTTAGAAGTCCAGGGGTAGCCGTAAAAGGTATCAGGCGTCGAGAAATTGGCAACCACCCTTCACCCTTCACCCTTCACCCTTCACCCTCCACCCTTCACCCCTCCACCCATCCACTCCCTACCTCCCCATACTCCGCTTCATCGCCTCCAGTTCCTGCTCCATTTCCCACCGCTGAAACGACTCTTCTAATGGATCCATTGGATCGCGGCCAAACCCGTCAACGGTAGTCCTGGCCCAGCCAGTATCCCAACTGGTGCGCTGGGCGGTCCGCTGAGCCTGGGTTTCAGCAATTTTAGCCTTGAGTTCGCGGCGGCGATCGTGAATATCCTTCTGCAGACTGCGGGTCTGCTCAATCTGCTCTTTAACCCCCCTGAGTTGGCCCCAGTACTGGTTGCCCTGACGCAGCAAAGCCGCCTCCCGCTCCTGGGCCGCCTTCACCAGATCGACGCGGTTGGCGGCCTGGGCCTTGCCGATGCGATCGTGCCAGCGCTGAATCTCCTGGGCCGTGGCGAGGATACTGTCCTCAAGCTGCTTCTCGCGCCGTTTCAGGTCCCCCAGCAGGTGAATCGCGTCCTGTTCCTGGCCCCGCAGCTGGTCTTCCAAGCCCCACAGCTCCAGGTGGGGGTTAGCCTTGAGAAATTCGTCGAGCCGGGTTTCAAGAAATCGACTCAAATCTTCGAAGAGGCCCATGGTTCACTCCTGCGGCAACGCCTTTCTTTACAGAATAACGACCCTCCGACGGCCGGTCCATCGCCCTGGCTTACACTCCCGTTCTCAGCCTGTCGTTCTCTGGGTGAAGAGCCGATGTCGCAAGCCACCGTTAACCGCCAGGTGAGACTGTGCGATTAATACTTGAGTTAAGTTGCCAACTGTCTGGGTTGGCTGGGCGGTTAAGTCGTTCCGAGCCTGAGCGGGATCGTGATTCTGCCTCTATGCTGATCAACTTTGTAACCAACTTTGGTGCCAGACCAAACGTATTGTGAAATGCGCCTTGAGTAACCCTTTAGTACTTTAGATATAGGGCCAATGTCTCATTATGCCTGTCTTTGAATTCGGGAAAACCCTGTTTTTCATGGTTTTGCGATCGCCCGTTTCTCTCGCACAGCACAATCCTTACCTTTCTATCGATTCGAATTCTGTCTGCTGATGGATAGGGCTACTGGACAGCTTTGTTACGGTGATGCTGTTGATGCCCAAAGTAGAGGTATTTTGATGACTAACTTCCGTGATCAAAACGAAAGCATTTCTAACTACCCTGACCAGGGCGGTCAGGAAGGCTCCCCTCAAGACGTAAGGGCCGACAATCAAACTGAAGATTCCCAACGGGCTGCCAATGAGGCCGCTGGTATTGTGTCTGACTCAGTGGCGAACCAGGCTGAGCGAGCTTCTGACCAGATTTCTGACCAGGTAGAGTCCGCCAAATCTGCTGCAACCAAGCCGTTGCCCAAACCCCCGATGATGTCGGGCAGTGAGGCTACAGCTGAGGAGTTGCTCAAGCGACTGAACTGGGGCGAACCTGCCCTGACAATTATTGACGCCCGCAGCCGTCAGGCCTTTAACGCCGAGCGAATCACCGGCGCGATGTCTCGGGACCAGCTGCCTGAAGCCACGGATTCCAGCCTGGAATTTCAGCGCGACCTCTATGTCTACGGCGAAGGGGCTAACGAAGCTTCGGACGTCATTAGTCAGCTGCGGCAGGCCGGATACCAGAAAGTTGCCCACCTGCAGGGTGGCTTGGAGGCCTGGAAGGCGATTGGTGGACCGACCGAAGGGGTAGAGGCCTTTTCGTCCCCCGCTGGCGCTAAGGTTTGATTAGGCCTTGAGCGCGATCGCTCGGGCCGCAGGCGGCTTTAGAGATTGGGGGGCTCTTGGCTAGGCAAACGAGCCCCCAACCACTGCATAGGCCCTGGATTGTGAATACGACCACCCGGTTTTTCGGCCAAGGGGGCAATTCTGCCCTGATATTGACGGCACAAAAACCGGGTTTTTAGTTCGAGGCTACAAACTGTCATTGGCGCACTAGCGCTTCTAACAACCAATTTGGGTTAATCTTTTTCTACTAAATAACCCCCTTTAACTAACGGCTGTTGAAGGGGGTTTTTTGAGATTTCAAGAGCGTGTTTTGGAGAGGTTGTTTAGCCCTCTTTGCCTTCTTCTGGCTTCACGGTAGGAAGAAAGTCGGGCTTTTCTTTATCTTCCCAGCCGGCAGGGCGCTTGGAATTGTACCAGGCGATCGAGCCCAGGGTTACCGCGGCCAGAAAGCCAACCACGTAAACCAGCACAAGGGATGAAGAGGTGACCGCTTCACCGGATACCGCAAAATAAAGTGCCATAACTCAAGCATTCTCCAAAATCAGTTGTCTACAATCCTACGACGATAGACCAGTGCGGGGATCATCCCCAGGTCTGACCTCGGTTTTTTACATGCTATCAAGCTTGCGTCCCTATTCTCAATATCACTCTCCACCAGCGGCGGGGGGCGGCGCTTCTAGCGGCGGGGGCGGGGACACAATCGGTGGCGGCGCGGGGGCGGGGGCCGCCGGAGGCGGGGCCGGAGCAGGAGCCACAGGTGCCGGATTCGCAGGCCGTGGGGCCGGGGCTGGAGCAGGGGCTGGCTCGTTGGCTGGGGCCGGAGCTGGCTCCGATGGGGCGGCGCTATCCCTTGCACCGCTGCTACCGCTGCCGCTACTGCCGCTACCGCTACTGCCACTGCCGCTGCCACTACTGCCGCTGCCACTACTGCCGCTGCCGCTAGCCCCGGCAGAGTCCTGACTACGGCTAGACTCACTGCTGCTCTCAGAGCGAGCAGTCTGCCGACTTTCTCCGCCGGAGCCGGAAGCCGACTGCGAGGGTTGGGACGGAGCCGAGTCAGCGATCACTCGACCGGGCTTGACCGGACTGAGGGTGATGGTTCCCTCACGACCGCCCAGGCGCGGCAAACTGGGAAAATCTTCGGAGGGAATATCGTCGGTGAGCTTGGCCATAAAATTGCGCCACACCGCGGCCGCCATGCTGCTGGCCCCTCGGGTGGGTGTATTGTCATCGTTGCCCATCCAAACCCCAGTGGCCAGCTGCGGAATATAGCCGACAAACCAGAGATCGCGATACTCCTCGGAGGTACCCGTTTTGCCCGCCACGGGCCGACCCAGGTAGGCATTGCTGCCCGTGCCGCCTTCCACAACCCCGCGCAGCATCCAGGTCACAATCGCCGCTGAGTCGGCATCAATCGCCTGCACCGACTCGTTGGGGCGCTCATAGATTACCTCGCCATTGCTGTCTAGCACTCGCCGAATGCCGTGGGTGGGGCGGTATATCCCTTTGTTGGCCAGGGTGCCGTAGGCGCTGGTGAGCTCTAGCAGGTTAACCTCTGAGGTGCCCAGGGCCAGGGAGTAGGCCGGCAACAGCGGCGACCGAATGCCCATGCGTTCCGCCAGCTGGACGACGGGGTCAAAGCCGACATCGACCAGCAGCTTAACCGCCACGATGTTCACGGAGTTGCGCAGAGCTCGCAGCAGATCCATGCTGCCGCTGTAGGTTTCGCCGTAGTTCTTGGGCTCGTAGCCATCGACCACGTAGCGGGCGTCGACATAGTCTTTGTAGGGCGACATGCCTCCGGCGATCGCCGCCGCGTAGACAAAGGTTTTAAATGTTGAGCCGGGCTGTCTCTGGGCCTGAGTCACCCGGTTGAACTGGTTATCACGGTTAAAATCAGTTCCCCCTACCATGGCTTTGATTTCCCCATTGCGGGGGTCTACGGCGGTCAGGGCAATCTGCCCCACCCGCTGCCAATTGTTGTAGCGCTCAGCCGCCTCCGCCACGGTTTCTTCGGCCCGGCGCTGCCAGACGACATTGAGGGTGGTTTCAACCGTCAACCCCCCCGCCTCTAGCTGCTCGGAGGTGAGGAGCGTCTCAAGCTGTTTTTGAATGTAAATGGTGAAGTAGGGAAACTCGCTGTAGAGAAACTTGGGCTGGTTGGGCGTCACCTCTACGCTGGCCGCAAGCGCCTCTTCGGCCTCGGCCGGGGAGATAGCCTGAGTCGCTAGCATGCGGCGAATTACCCGATTTCGCTGGTTGCGGGCGGCTTCTGCGTTCACCGCCGGAGAGAACAGGCTGGGGGCAGGGGCCATACCGGCAATCATGGCCGACTCGGCCACGGTGAGCTGGTCGATGGTTTTGCCAAAGTAGATCCAGGCGGCATCGGCTACCCCGTAGGCCCCAGAACCCAGGTACACCAGGTTGAGGTAGCGCTCCATGATCTGCTGCTTGGCCAGATTGTTTTCCAGCCGCAGGGCCATCAGGGCCTCTTTGATCTTGCGCTGGTAGCTGCGCTCCTGATCCAAAAAGACGATGCGGGCGAGCTGCTGGGTAATGGTGCTGGCCCCCTCAACTGTGCCCCGACGCTGCAGGTTGGTTATGGCAGCCCGAGCAATGCCCCGATAGTCAATCCCGCTGTGCTCGTAGAAGCGCTGATCTTCAGACGCGATGAACGCGTCTACAAGATGGTCGGGAATGTCGCCGTAGGTAATGGTCTCTCGGGTGGCGGGGCCAAGCTTTTGGAGAATGACACCATCCGCTGAAATCATGGTGACGGTGCCGTCACGCTGGTAGGTCAGCGCAGTGGCGGAGTCAGGCAAATTGGCGTTGGTCGTCTCGATGATGCGATAGGCACGGGTGCCGCCCCCAGCAATACCGGCTCCGGCCAGCAGCACCAGCCAAAATACAGGCCGTAAAAAGAGCGGTCGGTAGCGACGGGGCGACGGCGGGGCTGGCTGGTCTGCCGCGATCGCCTCAGATTCAAGCGATCGCCGCGAAGCTGTCGTTTTAGAAAAATCTGTTGTGCTGCCTCCGCCGGTTTTGCGCCTCCCCGACGGGCGCCGAGCAGACCGGGATGACTTGCTTGCAGGAAACGACAGCCAGGTTAACCAAGATCGAGCCATAGCACCGTTGCCCTCACGTCCTCTGTGAACTGTATGGGGTTTCGTCCATTTCTTCAAGGGGATAGCCCTGATTTTGTGGATCCCCTTAGACTCCCGCATGCCCCAAAGCCAGCCCCGTCACCAGCATACCCAGCACCAAAAAAGGCTGGGCGCTGGCCTGGTACTTGACGTCGTTGCCCAGGGGGTCGCGCAAAAAGTACATGTCCTGAAAGGTGATCTGCGGAATGATCAGCAGGATCAGCAGCACGGCGTAGAGATTTTGGTGAATAGCCATCAGGTAGGCCGCGACACCCCCCTGAAAGATGTCGATCGCCAGTACGCAGATCCAGGCGGCTGTGGTGACGCCAAACATGACCGGCAGCGACTTGAGGCCCATCTGGCGATCGCCCTCGACGCTCTTAAAGTCGTTGACGACGGCAATGCCCAGGCCCGCCAGGCTGTAGAACAGGGTAAGTAGGACAATCTGCCAGCTCAGGTCGCCAAACAGGGCATGGCCAGCCCACCAGGGTAGCGCAATGTAGCTGGCCCCCAGGGCGTAGTTGCCCAGCCAGCCGTTTTGCTTGAGCTTGAGCGGTGGCGCCGAGTAGATGTAGGACACCAGTGACCCGCCCAGGGCCAGAGCAGTAATGGTGGGAAAGCTGTGCCCGGCCCAGCGATCGAGGGCGTAGGCAACCGCCACCCCGCCCCCCAGCAGCAGCAGAATTTGGGTCACCACCTGAGGAATGGAGATCGCTCCTGAGGGAATCGGGCGGTAGGGCTCGTTGATAGCGTCGATGTCGCGATCGTAGAAGTCGTTGAGCGTTTGGGTGTAGCCCGTCAGCAGTGGTCCCGAGAGCAGCATGCAGGCAGCGGCTATCAGCACGTGTTCCAGGCTCCAGCGGTAGTTGCCGGAGGAGGCCGCGCCACACACCACCCCCCAAATTAAGGGGATCCAGGTGATCGGTTTCATCAGCTGGAGGCGAATCTTCCAGATCGAGGTTTCGCCCGCCTTAGCCCCCTTCATGCCCAGCAGCTGGCGCGCCGCATTGCCCTGGGCTGCTGAAGCGGTTTCTGGCGTGATCTCTGGGGCCGTCTCCGCTCCAGGGGTGGGGTCTAAGGCGTCGTTGACCGGGGTAGAAGACGATGGGTCAGCCATGGTGGTGAAAAACTGCTACAGGTTGATAACAACTGAGGGCGATGGCGTAGCTTCCCCAAGGGGAATCGCAATCTCTCCCACGGTGCCATATTTTTTGACTCAGGATCAAACCCTGGACCAGGGTGAGAACCGTTTTGCTGGCAACCGATGACATGGTGGCCGTACGATGCTGGCTCGCACCGCACTGGGCTGAGGCTAGACAGACAGTCCAGGGCCTACCCAGGTTCCCAAACTACAGGTTCCCTAACTAAAGGAAATCACCAGGTGCTGCTCTTGAAACTTGGCCCCGGCCACGGCCTTGCCCTGGAGCGCCGCTGGCAGCAGCAGGTTGCGGCGCTGATCTCCGGCTTCAATGGTGACTTCCGGTCCGTACTGGGTGAGCTTGACCTGGGATTTGTCGAAGCTGGGCAGAAACAGCCGCACGGTTTTGGCTGCCACATCGACACTGACCGGTCGGGGGGCTGCCGCCGCCCACTGGGCCGGGTCTGGCAGGGCCGCGATCGCCCCCTCCCACCCCTGCTCGACCACCGAAGGCAGAGCCACCTGGGGCAGGGGCGCAAAGGCCGTCGCCCTATCGCCCTCCAGGCTGCCGCCATTGACCAGCACGCCGCCCACCGTCAGGCCAATTTGCTGAGCGCTGCCCCACAGGTAGCGGGCGGTCGCGATCGCCCCTGGGTCCGGTGTGGTGACCAAAAAGGCGGCGACCCGGCTGGGGTCGGTGACCGCCTGGCGGCCCGCTTCGAGCTGCGATCGCACCTGACCGGTGGGCTGGTCAAGCACATCCCCCGACCAGTCCACCGCCAGCACCGCCGCCGCCATCGGCTGGAGAAAGGGCGACAGCACCCGTCCCACGTCCGACTGCTGAAATACGCCCCGAAAGCGTCGCAGGTACCAGTCCAGGATTTCGGGCATACCCAGCATCCGCAGGGTAGCGGTGGCGTCGCGGCCGTCGTAGATGATCACGTCGTAGCGATCGCTGGCGTCGTACTGCCGCAGGGCGTTCAGGGCGAGGGCGCTGTCCATACCGGGCATCACGCCCAGTTCCTGGCCGTAGACCGCCTTCAGAAACGGGGTGCGCAGGTACTGGGCTTCCAGGGTTTTCACTTCGTCCCAGCTGTTCTCGAGCTGCGTTGCCGCCTGAAACTGCATGGCCCACAGGTTGGTCTCCAGCTCCGCTGGCTCCGCCCCAAGGCCTTGGCCCAGCAGCAGCGCCGGAGCCGGGGTTACGTCATGAATGATCAGCAGCACGCGCTGCCCGGCTCGCGCCCGCTGTTTGGCCGCTGCGATCGCAACGGTCGTGCTGCCGCTACCGCCCTTGCCTAGGTAGGTGAGAATGAGTGCCATAATATAGTCTGTGGGCCTACGTGTTCAGTTCAGTTGTATCTATCGTATCGACTCGACGGATTTCTCCAGGGCATTGACCAGCAAAATGCCGCCAAAAAGTGGCCCTGTCTTTAGCCTGAGCAACAGGGGAAAGCTCCCGTAGATAGCAACTTCAGACACGTTGAGTGATTCTGATCAAGGCATTTGGTGCCGGTGCGACACGCGCAGAGTCCTGCTTCAGGGGTATCCGCAGGCAGGACTCCATTAGATTCTAATAATCCAAAAACCGTTGACCATCCCCCCAGGGACAAAGGGGAACGCGAAGCCAGCCGCCCCAAAGAAATCTAGCGCTGGCTTCGCGTTCCCCCGGTTCCCGTTTATTGAACAGGCGATAACTCGTCCTCAAAGAACCAGGTGGTGTAGCGGTTGTCAAACTCCACCACGACACCCACGCCGCTGCCATCTACCATTTTGAACTGGCTGATAACCCCTTGCTTGCCTAGGTAACCCGCCACATCCTTCGAAACCCGATCGCGGAGACGGGATACCTTCACCTTCTGGCCAATCTCTAAACCCATGTCTACTAAGGGCTCCAACTGCATGTCCAACAATTAAACCAAAACACAGTGTATCAGCGTCTTGGTCCCTGTTGATCGACAAACTAACCTTCAAAATCCTCTATTCTTAAACCTGGGCCGAGGCCATTGACCGCTGAATGACATCAGTGCATGGGTAATGAATGATCTCCGCCGAGACGAGTGGTTTGAGGGAGGTTGCCGCTGGGGCCGACGGGAGTAGCAGGGGCACAGAACCGCTACCGAACGAGGAACCCAGTGCAGCTCCATCGCCAGCCTGGTCGATGACGGCGAGGCCAGGAGGGGTGGAGGTCCGATCGGTGGATACACAAAGCTAAGGAGAAGGTCAATGCTGGCAAAGCGAATTGTGCCCTGCCTGGATGTCAAAGCTGGGCGGGTGGTCAAGGGGGTCAACTTTGTCGATCTAAAAGACGCTGGCGATCCGGTGGAGTTGGCCCAGGCCTACAACCAGGCTGGAGCTGATGAGCTAGTGTTTCTCGACATCACCGCCACCCATGAGGACCGCGACATTATTTACGATGTCGTCTATCGCACCGCCGAGCAGGTGTTCATTCCGCTGACAGTGGGCGGCGGGGTAGGATCCTTAGAGACGATTAAAAAATTGTTACGGGCCGGAGCCGACAAGGTCAGCATCAACTCGGCGGCGGTAAAGCGACCCGAGCTGATTCGCGAGGCCAGCGATCGCTTTGGAGCCCAGTGCATTGTGGTCGCTATCGATGCCCGCCGCCGCGAAGATCCCACGCGTCCCGGCTGGGATGTCTATGTCCGGGGCGGACGCGAAAACACTGGCCTGGATGCCCTGACCTGGGCCGAAACCGTTGTCCACCAGGGGGCGGGCGAACTGCTGGTGACCAGTATGGATGCCGACGGCACCCAGGCGGGGTACGACCTGGATCTCACTCGTGCCATCGCTGAACGGGTGCCGGTGCCGGTGATTGCCTCCGGCGGGGCGGGCACCTGCGACCACATTCATCAGGCTCTGACCGAGGGCAAAGCGGAGGCGGCCCTGCTGGCCTCGCTACTGCACTACGGCCAGCTGACAGTCCAGCAGGTGAAGGAACATTTGCGCGATCGCCAGCTGCTGGTACGCATGCCCCAGGCCTAGGGGCTGTCATCAATTAGCTGCTAAACGTTTAAAAACCAAAAACTAAGGGTTACAGCCCCTGGCCTGCCTTTTGGGGCGGGCATTGAGAAGTTGCCCGACAACCTATTTCCTCCAGCAGACTTTTGCCCGACTCCAAAGGCCAGTGGCAGGGCCATGGCTTTTTAGGACAGGTGATGAATGGGGTACCGCTCCGGCCCTTCCGCAGCAAAACCGAAAACATTCTGAGGAACGATGCCGATTTTATGAATGCCTGTTACGATGTGTAACATATGGCTGACTGGGCGTTACGTCCCAAACTTTATTAATCCGCTGTTAACATCCTCACCTTAATCCTGATTTCATGCTGCTGCTGATCCTGACTATTGTTATTGCTCTGGTGGCCTGGGCACTCCGGTTGATGGAGCAGGCTGTCAAAGGTCAGGAATTCTCCTTGATGCTGGCGGGCTTTTTAGTGGCGTCTTCCGCCGCCGCTCTCATGGGGGTTTACTTTTTGATGGGCAACTACCTCCTCTACATGAACAATGCGGCTCAGCAGATTTCCGCTATAGAGCCGCTCGATATGCCCTACTCCATCTACGCCAGTGCCTCGGTACCCGATTCATCTAACCCCCTGGCTGACTGGCTGAGCCAGACTGACTGACAAAACGGCAACGAATGGCTGAAGATACTTCCATCAGCCCATATGACCTGCAAAACCAACGCTCCCACTTTTCCAGTGGGAGCGTTGGTCTCATAAAGGTTTACGGCAGGGCAAAAACAACAATGGTTTGACCACCACCCGTCAGTTCAGCACTCGCCAGGTGGCAGGACCTACAATGCCGTCGACCGTGAGATTGTTGGCTGACTGCACGCGCCGTACCGAGGCTTCGGTTTGACTGCCAAAAATGCCGTCGATCGCGCCATTGTAGAACCCTTTGCTCTGCAGTCGCTGCTGTAGCTGACGCACGGCATCCCCCTCCATGCCGGGCCGTAAAATAGGCAACGCCGTCGTACTGCCGCTAGCTGGGGGCGTGGTCGCTGCGGGGGGAGTCGTCGCAGGGGGAGTTGCCGCAGAGGGAGTCGCTGCCGCCGGAGTCGTACTGCTGCCATTGGTGGTGGCGGAGGTGGTGGGCGGGTTCGCTTCACTGGGGGGGGTAGGGAAGAGGCGGCTCCAGGTGGCGGGGCCGACAATGCCATCGGCGGTAATGCCCGCTGCCGTTTGGAAGCGACGGGTGGCGGCGACGGTATCTTCCTGATACACGCCACTCACCGGGCCTGGGTAGTAGCCCAGCAGCATCAGCATGGACTGCAGCTCCCGCACCGACTCACCTTGACTGCCCAGCTGGAGGGTAGGGCGCACAATCCGTCCCCCGCTGACCGTTGGAACGGCAGGTTGGCTGACCGGGGCTGCCTCGTTGGCGGGACCCTGGGCCTGGGCCGACAGGCCGACACTGCCAATTACCGCAATCGCCGCTGCCATTCCCCAAGCACCGGGAATCATCCGGCCTGGGGTAATCCATTTCGTGCAGGGGAAGGCGCAAAACATAGACTTGGCTCCAGAACTCCAGACCAGGGTAGCGCTAGGCAGTAGGCCCTTGACAGCAAGCATTATAGAATTGCTGCCCAGAAATCAACTACCGCCCCCCTGAAAATTTATGATGGGACACGAAATTCATGATGGGGCACGCCAACGGTGACCACAGGGACCGGACGGGAAACCACGGGGGATTGGGATATATGGCCGCGCCTGGGGGCTGGGTCCCTGCCAGATTGTCTGGAAGCGGGGCTGGAGGCCATCGTGATCAGCGATCGCTGGCTGGTCCAGCGACGGGGCCGATGCACCGGGGAAATCGGAGGTTGGCAGTCGGGGTTGCTCCAGGTTGCCCGTGCCTGCATCGAGGGCGATCCGCTTTTGCCCCAGGGGTGGAGCAATCATTTTCAAGCCCTGCCCGACACAGCCGCGGTGTTGATTAACGCCCTGCCCTACCTCTGGCTCCAGGCCGATACCCACGGCCACCACCGCAGCACTGTGGCGACCTGGGCCACCGACCTGGGGCGATCGCCAGCGACGGCCGCGGCCTGTGAGGCGCTGTTTGACCTGATCTGTCAGGCAATGCAGCGCGGTGGAGGCGGGGCTAGGGTGGGCCAATTCCCCGCTCTACCCCAGGTGGGGGCCTGCCTCGGAAACACCGGTCCTCTGGTCTCGGCTCTGGGGCTGGTGGCCCAGAGCCAGGGCGAGTTGGCGGTGGTGCTGCACCTGGCTCACCACCGCCGCTGGGCCGCTACTGAGGTGGCCCTGGCCGGGCTGCTGGTGGGGCTAAGCTGGGGCCGGGCTGGGGTGGGAGCATCTCTGCGGCAGCGCTGGCTGCTGGAACCCGCTGGGCCTGAAACCGAGCGGGCGGTGGGGCAGGGCTGGGATGCCGAGGGGGTGAGGGCAATCGCAGCGGCCCTGCACCGCCGATGGGCTGGCGGCGGCGATCGCAATTGTCTGGAGTCATTTTCCTTCCCTTTGGGGATTAGAGTTTAGAGCGGAGGGTACAGTCGTTGCGCAGAGTCGCCGCCTATAATAGCGTTTGAGAGGCTCCGGTTGGGCTGGCAGCCCCAGGCGCGGGGCGGGGGTTGGAAGCAGCTTAACGCTGCTCATTTCTGACCATTCTGGCGGTCAACCACGTTGGAGTTCCCTGGCCTCTGCCCACCCCTTTAGCTGTCTTAACCTATGAAGGCAATTCAGGAATTTGTGGCTGCGGTGGAGCGCTGGTGGACTGTCGAACAGCAGGCTACTAAGCTGGATGCCCCCCCATCCGAGGCGTTGCCATCGGCCCTCAAGCCCGTGTCCGCTCGAAATCGAGCGATCGCAGCTACTCCAGCCCAGCCCCGTCGGTTGATCACAGGTAAAGGAAGTCCTCAGCCCTGCCGACCCCTTCGACGGCGCAAGAATATTCGCCATCCTCGGCTGGCTTTTGTGGTGACCACCCTGAGCCTGACCGCCGTTTTGGGGCAGCGTTTTTACAATCAGCCCAGCCTCCAGGTGGGCAGCGTGGCTCCCAACACGATTGTTGCCCCGGAAAATGCGCGGGTTGAAGATAAAGAAACAACTGAAGAACGCCGTCGCGATGCCCGCAACGGTGCCCTGCGGGTTCTGCGCATAGAACCTGCCACCGACGAAGAAGTAATGCGATCGCTGGGCAATCTGATGGCCCAGGTGGGCGACATTAGGCGGCAGGCGGGCAGCGTACCGTTTGTCTCCACCGGCACGCTCTCCACCCAAGTACAGCTATTCCTGAGGCGATCCGACGATGCCACCTGGCTCAAACTGCGCAGCTTGATCGACCCTCTGGCCACCGACAATGGCCGCAACGAGCGCATCACCCTGGACGCCCTATTGCGTAACCAGACCATCACGCCCGATCAGCAGACTGCCCTGGGTGAGCTGTGGGCCTACGGACAGCGATCGAGCCAGCCCGAGCTGGCTAACCTCTTGAATTCAGTAGAGGAGTCCCGTCAGGGCTATCAGCAGGCCATGGCCAACTTCAACCTGCTCAAATCCCAGGCCGAAGGCGTTTTTGACTCGCCCCAGATTCTAGATCTGCCCCTGCAGGACTGGGCCAATGCCCAGGTCGAAATTCGCAAGGCGGCGGAGCGCATGCTGGCCCAGGGCATTTCTGCCGGGTTGCCCCCCGATGCCCTCGATCGTGCTGTCTATCTGCAGTTGAGGGATTCGCTGCCTCGCTCTATAGAGCCGTTCTCTCGGCAGCTGTTGCTGGCCACCCTGCGTCCCAACCTGGTCGAAGACAGCGATCGCACTCGCCTTCAGGCCGATATGGCTGCCGAAGCCGTCAAGCCCGTCTTTGTCGAAGTTCAGCAGGGGGAACTGATCGTTGCCGCTGGCGACACCATCACCCAGAGCCGCTTTGTGCTGCTAGACAGCTTTAACCTCAGTCAGCGCCGCTTCAACTACTGGGGTCTGGCCATGTTCGGTGGGCTGGTGGCAGGGGGCGTTGGCCTATTCCTGTTGGTTGAGCGCTGGGTGCCCCAGCGGCTGCGTCAGCAGGACTACCTGCTGCTAACGGCCATGGTCGTCGGAGCTGGAGTGATGAAAATGGTCGGGGTGGTCGCCTACGGGCTACCCGCCATCGGTCTGCTAGCCGGCAGCTTCTACGGTCCTGTGCTGGGCGGTAGCCTGGTGCTTTTGGTGGCCATTCTGCTGCCGGTCGGGGCCACGGTGAGCGGCATTTCGTTTGTGGCCGGGGCCTCAGGGGCGCTGGTGTGCAGCCTACTGGCCAGCCGCACGCGATCGCGCGAAGAACTAGCCCTGCTGGGCGGCGGCGTGGGCCTCACCCAGGGGGTCGTCTACCTGCTGCTCACCCTGGTTGTCAGCCCGGTCTCGCTGATTTCGGCCTGGTCAGGCATGCTGACCGGGGCCGCGCTCCAGGGTGTCTATGGCGTTATCTCCAGTATTGCAGCCCTAGGCCTGAGCCCTTACCTGGAGCACCTATTTGACCTGGTTACCCCGGTGCGGCTGGCCGAACTCTCCAACCCCAACCGCCCCATGCTAAAGCGGCTGGCCTCAGAGGCACCGGGCACCTTTCAGCACACTGTATTTGTCTCCAGTCTGGCGGAAGCCGCCGCCCGCGCCCTGGGCTGTAATGTTGAGTTGGTGCGGGCCGGTACGCTCTATCACGACATTGGCAAAATGCACGACCCCCAAGGGTTTATCGAAAATCAGATGGGCGGCCCCAACAAGCACGACACCCTGAACGACCCCTGGCTGAGCGCCACCATCATCAAAAAGCACGTCACTGAGGGCATTGTGATGGCCCGCAAGTGTCGTCTGCCCAGGGCCGTGCAGGCTTTCATCCCGGAGCACCAGGGCACCATGCTGATCAGCTACTTCTATCACCAGGCCCAGGAAGTAACCAAAGACGAACCCGCCATCGTCGTCAAGGAACAGGACTTTCGCTACGACGGCCCCATTCCTCAGTCACCGGAAACCGGCATTGTTATGCTGGCGGACTCCTGCGAGGCCGCCCTGCGATCGCTGACCGATGCCACCCCCGAGGAAGCCCTAGCTATGGTCAACCGAATTTTGCGCGCCCGCTGGAAAGATAACCAACTGGTGGAGTCGGGGCTGACCCGCGACCACATGACTTTAATTGCTGAGATCTTTGTCCAGGTATGGCAACAGTACAACCACAAGCGCATTGCTTATCCAAAGGCCGCCCTGGCCCCTCAAGCGAGCTAAAGGTTTTGGGCGTTGCTGAATTAGGGGATGAACCCTTAGTGGTGCAGAGAAGTCCTAAAAGGGTTGCTGTGTAAGGAGTCTCAAATGAGACGGGATGGATGGAGCGGGGCATTTCATGAGAGGCTTGAATTCCCCAACTCAAAGCCAACCTCATGGAAACACCCCTCTTGTATCGTCAACTGCAAGACCAATTGAGTCAATGGGTGCAGCCCAAAGACCAACGGCATCTGCAAGGGTTTGCTGAAATTGTGGCGGCGGTGTTACAGTCCGGCGAGGCCTGTCTGGGGCGATGGATCCCCTACTTATCGCATCGCGACTGTGGTGCCCGTGCCCACATGGAACGGCTGAGTTACTTTCTCCATAATCAGCAGATCACATCGGAACGGTACTACGAGCCGATACTTCGACAAGCACTGTCGGCTTTTGCCGGAGCGACCATTCTACTGACCCTGGACACCAGTATGCTGTGGGATCGCTTTTGTCTGATTGAGGTGTGCTTTGTCTGGGGTGGCCGCTCCTTTACCCTGGCTCAGGTAGTGCTGGAGCACGGCAGTGCCATGGTGGGCTTTGAGCAGTATAAGCCCGTGCTAGAGCGCGCTCAAACCGTCCTACCACCGGAGGTGCAGGTGACATTGCTGGCCGACCGAGGCTTTGTTCGCGAAGCGTCTCCGCAGGAGAAACATGGTGAGTTGATGCGCTGGTTGAACAAGCAGACGTGGGACTGGGCCATTCGGGTGAAGTCAGACCTGTTGGTCACTACTCCCGATGGCCGAACGCAAGCGGTAGAGGACTTCTTTCCACCCTCAGAACAGGCCTATCTGGTGGGGCTAGTGCACGTGTTAGGCGATATTGAGGCTCATCTAGCGACGGCCAATGTACCCGGTGCGCAAGGCACCTGGGCGGTGTTATCCAGCCAATCTGCCTCGTTGCAAACCTTTGCACTCTATGGCCAGCGCTTCGGGGGAATTGAGCATCACTTTAAGGACTACAAGTCAGCGGCCTTGGACATCCTTGCCTCTGGTTTGCGCGATGCTGACAGTCTGACCCAAAACACAGTGTATCAGCGTCTTGGTCCCTGTTGATCGACAAACTAACCTTCAAAATCCTCTATTCTTAAACCTGGGCCGAGGCCATTGACCGCTGAATGACCGAGGCTTTGTTCGCGAAGCGTCTCCGCAGGAGAAACATGGTGAGTTGATGCGCTGGTTGAACAAGCAGACGTGGGACTGGGCCATTCGGGTGAAGTCAGACCTGTTGGTCACTACTCCCGATGGCCGAACGCAAGCGGTAGAGGACTTCTTTCCACCCTCAGAACAGGCCTATCTGGTGGGGCTAGTGCACGTGTTAGGCGATATTGAGGCTCATCTAGCGACGGCCAATGTACCCGGTGCGCAAGGCACCTGGGCGGTGTTATCCAGCCAATCTGCCTCGTTGCAAACCTTTGCACTCTATGGCCAGCGCTTCGGGGGAATTGAGCATCACTTTAAGGACTACAAGTCAGCGGCCTTGGACATCCTTGCCTCTGGTTTGCGCGATGCTGACAGTCTGACCCGCCTGTTTATGCTGCTCGATTGTGCCTACCTGATTGCCCTGGTGGTGGGCATGATGCTGGTTAAGGCGGGCCAACGGACTCGGTTGGATTGGCATGGCGACCGAGGTTTGAGTTTTCTGCAACTGGGTCTGCGGGAACTGGCTCGGCTCTGCTACGAGCGACTGCCTTTGCCTATTCTCCAAGCATTGCCCAAGTGCAATCCACCGCCCGCCTGTGCCTCCCAGCGCAAACGAGACGCCTTGGACTGCCGCATTGAGTTCTCTAGGGTCGTTACGTTCTCATGCTGAGACTGCCATGAGTTTTCTGCACCACTAAGCCACAGCCCTTAGGGAATCACCTGTGGAAGAGCCATTACAGTGAGATAATTGGCGCAGTGACCAGTGCCACCCGCCTTGATTCTCAATGCAATCTACGCACACACCCTTGACCTCAACTCGGACACCTCCCCTATGACCATTGCTGAGCAGCTCATTCGCATGGCAGAAGACGAGCTGACGGAGTACAGCACCGATGCCCGCAAAATTGAAAAGCTGCGCCGCAAGTTTAGCTTTGCGGTGCCCTACCCCCAGCAAAAAGCGGTGCCTCCCAGCGCAAACGAGACGCCTTGGACTGCCGCATTGAGTTCTCTAGGGTCGTTACGTTCTCATGCTGAGACTGCCA
This sequence comes from Leptolyngbya sp. KIOST-1, assembly GCF_000763385.1. Taxonomy (NCBI): domain Bacteria; kingdom Bacillati; phylum Cyanobacteriota; class Cyanophyceae; order Leptolyngbyales; family Leptolyngbyaceae; genus Leptolyngbya; species Leptolyngbya sp. KIOST-1. The sequence goes on along the minus strand of NZ_JQFA01000002.1, from coordinate 2,349,404 downwards.
TGAGTTTTCTGCACCACTAAGAGCTCGGTATATCAAGCTTTGCCACGCCCGACCCAAAAGACAGGCTAGGGGCTGTAACCCTTAACTTTTAGGTGTTTGGCAGCTAATTGATGACAGCCCTTTAGTGTGACCGAACTGGTTGAGCGTGCTCAGAAGCGTTGGCTTTAAAGTCGAGGCTTTAAGCACCTCGTCACCACGTATGAAGGCTTCCTCTTGCTAAATGAATACTGGGCTAAGAGCAACCCCGACGTGACCCAGATGCAGGACTCCGCCTGGTTCCTAGCCTTACACCAGTTTGTAGGTTGGGTGGCGCGCTAGCAGAACCCAACCAGGCTGACTGCCGTTGGGTTACGCTCGCTTCACCCAATCTACGGGGCCCTAATTTTTAGCTTTGACGCTGCCCTAGACCTACACCAGATTTGACGCTATCTCTGGCGATCGCCAGCTAGCCTCTGCAAACCACCTCTCCCGGGGGTGTTCCGCTGTGCCCAGCGATAGGAAGCTGCAGGACTTTGGTCAAGTATTTGCAATATTTATTTATATTGAGTTACAATCAGTTACATAAAGCAGGGTAAGGAGGTTGGCCCTATGACATCTCGCGGATACACGATTGAAGAAGGCGGTCGCCTGAACGTCTATGCCCTAGAACCCAGGGTCTACGTGGACGACACCCAGCGGTTTGGTTTCAACACCTATGCCGAAAAGCTCAACGATCGTCTGGCCATGATCGGCTTTGTCTCCGCCCTGGCTTTTGAAGCGCTTACCGGCCAAGGCATCGTCACCTGGCTGACCCACCTCTAGGCGGTGTCATTTCACCCCTCGTGCCTACATTTTTTCAATTCCCCATTAGATAAGTACTTAAGGAGAGCAATCCATGACTACCGATTTCGACTTTTCTAGCAAAGAGCTGTTTGGCCCCGTGGTCTTTCGTCCCAGCTTCAACCAGGCCGAAGCCATCAACGCCAACCAGGCCTGGTCGCTGTTTTTCACCGCTGGTCAGGAAGACAAGAGGCTCGGCTTCAACGCCGAGGCGGGTCGCCTGTTCACCAACCTGCTGGTGGCCACGGCTGTCTCTGGCGTCATTGGTGCCGCCATTTTCACCAGCGTCGGCTAAACCGGCACCCCGCCTGGGCGTTAAGACTCAAGGCCCCGGCCTACCACTCAAGTTCCCTATTCACGAAAGCCTTGGCCGCCGCCAGGGCTTTTTTGCTATCCCGCACCCCCCTCGGCATGGTGTCCAGGATAGGTAATTTATCCCTCACCCCCGGATTGTTCTGGTCAAAGCGGTAGTGGTACTGTCCTACCCTGAAGTGCTGAAAAGGTGCTTACCTCCCAAGTCCACTCCAGGGTCTGTAGTTTCCTGTGGGCAACGCTCTACCGCTGAGCTGGGCTGGGAATTACTTGCTGAATGGTGGGCAATGATGAAACGAAGACTGAGGCTTTCTACCCTATCGCTCGGGGTCATCTTACTGGGGCAGGTTCTGACCGGGTGTGGTGGTGAAACCGAATCGGCCAATGGCTCTGGGGCGAGCCCCGCTCAGACTGGCTCCGCCGAGCAGATTGTGCTGACCATCGGCGGCGAAAGCGATGACGGCTACGACCCCACCCTGGGCTGGGGCCGTTATGGGTCGCCTCTCTTTCAAAGCACCCTGCTGCGGCGCGACGAAAACCTCAATATCGTCAACGACCTGGCTACCGACTACAGCGTCAGCGAGGATGGCCTGACCTGGACGGTGACGATTCGCGATGATGTGGTCTTTTCCGACGGGGAGCCGCTGACTGCGGCAGACGTGGCCTACACCTTTAATAGGGCCGCCGAGAGCGGTGGCCTGACCGATGTCACCGTGCTAGACGAGGCCGTTGCCATCGACGACACCACCGTTGAGCTGCGGCTCAGGCAGCCCCAGAGCACCTTTGTGAATCGGCTGATTACCCTGGGCATTGTGCCCGAGCATGCCCACGGCACCGACTACGCCCGCAACCCCATCGGCTCTGGCCCCTACCAGCTGGTGCAGTGGGATGAGGGACAGCAGCTGATTGTCGAGGCCAACCCCAACTACTACGGGGAAGCACCGGGCATTCGGCGACTGGTGTTTTTGTTTGTGGAAGAAGACGGGGCCTTTGCCGCCGCGCGTTCGGGCCAGTCCCAGGTGGCGAGCGTGCCCCAGTCGCTGGCGGTGCAGACCATCGAAGGCATGACCCTCTACGACGTCGCCAGCGTCGACAACCGGGGGCTGATGTTTCCCTACCAACCGGCCACGGGCCGCACCACCCCCAACGGCGACCCAATTGGTAATGACGTGACGGCCGATTTGGCGATTCGCCAGGCGGTAAACTTTGCCATCGATCGGCAGGCGCTGGTGGATGGCGTTTTGGAGGGTTACGGATCGCCCGCCTTCGGCCCGGTCAGCGGGCTGGCCTGGGAAGAGCCCGAGGCCGTGATTGAGGATGCCGACCCGGAACGCGCTGAGGAAATCTTGGCGGCGGGGGGCTGGGCCGACACCAACGGCGATGGGATTTTGGAGAAAGATGGGCTCAAGGCTGAGTTCACCGTGCTCTACCCCGCTGCCGACAGCACCCGGCAGGCCCTGGCCCTGTCGGTGGCGGAAATGCTCAGACCCATCGGCATTCAGGCCAATGTGGAGGGCAAGAGCTGGGATGAAATCACCCCGGCGATGCACAGCAATGTGGTGGTGTTTGGCTGGGGCAGCCACGACCAGACGGAAATGTACAACCTTTACCACAGCCAGGCGGCCCAGGGGGATTTCTACAACGCTGGCTACTACGCCAACTCGGCCATTGACACGGTCTTGGATCTGGCGATGGGGGCACCGTCGGAGGCGGAGGCGATCGCCTTCTGGCAGGCGGCCCAGTGGGACGGCGAGACGGGCTTTACCGCCCAGGGCGATGCCGCCTGGGCCTGGCTGGTCAACCTCGACCACACCTACTTTGTCAGCGATTGTTTGGATATTGGTCAACCCCAGGTCGAACCCCACGGCCACGGCTGGCCGATTACCGCCAACATTGCGGAGTGGAGGTGGACGTGCAACTGAGGCCCCTGCTCACCTTCGCGCTGCGCAAGTTGCTGCGGCTGGGGCTGCTGCTGTTGGCGGTGGCGGTGTTTACCTTTGTGCTGCTCAGCCTCTCGCCCATTGACCCGGTGCAGGCCTACATCGGTGCCGACATGATGCAGATCAGCCCCGAGCAGCGGCAGCTAATTGCCGAGCGCTGGGGGCTCGATCAGCCGATGATTGTGCGGTTTTGGGACTGGCTGGGGCAGCTGATGCAGGGCAACTGGGGCACCTCCCTGGTGTTTAACCAGCCGGTGGCTACTGTGATTGCCACGCGGTTTCAGGCGTCGCTGCAGATGCTGGCGATCGCCTGGCTGCTCTCAGGCCTGCTGGGTCTGGGTCTGGGGGTTTTAGCCGGGGCGCTGGCGGGCAGCTGGTGCGATCGGATCATTCGCCTCTATGCCTACACCCTGGCCTCAGCCCCCACCTTTTGGGTAGCGCTGCTGCTGCTGATCACCTTCTCGGTATCGCTGCGGGTGACGCCGATCTGCTGTGCCGCGCCCCCCGGCGTGCTGGCAGCAGACATAACCCTCTGGCAGCACCTGCACCACCTGCTGCTGCCCGCCATCACCCTCAGCATCATCGGCATCGCCAACATTGCCCTGCACACCCGGCAAAAGCTGATCGATGTTTTGAATAGCGACTACGTGCTGTTTGCCCGGGCCCAGGGGGAAAGTTTGGGGGGCGTGGTGCGTTACCACGGCCTGCGCAACATTATTCTGCCAGCGCTGACGCTGCAATTTGCCTCCCTCAGCGAGCTGTTTGGCGGCTCGGTGCTGGTGGAGCAGGTGTTTGCCTACCCAGGGCTGGGGGCGGCTACGGTGCAGGCGGCGCTGCGCAGCGATGTGCCGCTGCTGGTGGGGATTGTGTTTTTTAGCGCCCTGTTTGTCTACACCGGCAACACCCTGGCCGATCTGGCCTATCCCATCGTCGATCCCCGCATTCGGCTAGGAGGGTGGCAATCATGACTACTACGGCTCCGGCTTCAGCCCCGGTTCTCACCCCGATTCAGGGCCGAGGCAATCGGCGGCAGCAAACCCTCTGGGGCATTGCCCTCTGCGCCCTGTTTCTGCTGGCCGTGATTGTCAGCCCCTGGGCAATGGGCGACAGCGGCCTCAACCCAGTGCTGATTCAGCGCAACCAGCCCCCCTCCTTGGCTCACCCCTTCGGCACCGACTGGCTGGGGCGAGATATGCTCAGCCGATCGCTCCACGGCATGTCGCTGAGCCTGCGGGTGGGTCTGCTGGCGGCGGCGATCAGCTCTTTGATTGGCACCGGCCTGGGCCTGGCTGCGGGCACCCTGGGCGGCTGGGTCGATGCCGTGATCACCTGGATTGTCGATGTGTTCTTTAGCCTGCCCCACCTGGTGCTGCTGATTTTGATCGCCTTTGCGGTGGGCGGCGGCACCCAGGGCGTGATCATTGCCGTGGCCCTGACTCACTGGACCAGCCTGGCCCGGGTCATTCGCGCCGAGGTGTTGCAGGTGACCAGCTCCGACTATGTGCACCTGTCCCGCCGCTTCGGTCAATCCTCGCTGTGGATTGCCCGCCACCACATGGTGCCCCACGTAATTCCGCAGCTGCTGGTGGGGCTGATCTTGCTGTTTCCCCACGCGATTTTGCACGAGGCGGCGCTGTCGTTCATTGGCATTGGCCTCTCGCCCCACCTGCCCGCGATCGGCATTATCTTGGCCGAGTCGATGCGCCACCTCTCGACGGGGTACTGGTGGCTGGGGGTAATGCCGGGGCTGCTGCTGCTGCTCTCGGTGAAGGCCTTCGACTGGCTGGGAGAGAATGTGCGATCGCTGCTCGATCCGAAGACGAGTCAGGGGTAGAGGGGTGGATGGGTTGGCGGGTTGGCGGGTTGGTGGGCGAGATGTTTATACTTCAGCACTCTCCCACCCATCCACTCCCCACCCCCCCCACTCTCCCACCCATCCACTCCCCACTCCCCCACTCTCCCACCCATCCACTCCCCCACTCCCCCACCCCCCCACTCTCCCACCCATCCACTCTCCCACCCATCCACTCATCCACCCTCCCACTTCCCACCTCCCACTCCCCCATGCTCTCCATCGCCAACCTCGGCATCACCTTTACCCAGTACGACCAGGGGCTGCGCCGCAAGCAGCTGACGGTGATTAGTGACCTGGATTTGACCGTGCAGGCGGGGGAACTGGTGGCAGTGGTGGGATCGAGCGGGTCGGGCAAGAGCCTCTTGGCCCACGCTCTGCTGGGGATCTTGCCGGAAAATGCCCACCTGACGGGGACGATGCAGTTCCAGGGTGCGCCCCTGACCCCGGAGCGGTGTCGGGCGCTGCGGGGCCGGGCGATCGCGCTGATTCCCCAGTCGGTGGGCTACCTCGACCCGCTGATGACGGTGGGGCAGCAGGTGCAGCGGGTGGGTCGGCTGAGTGGGCTCTCGCCAGGGATGGCGCGGGCGGCGGTCGATCGCACCTTTGCCCGCTACGAGTTGCCCGCCACCACCCGGCAGCGCTACCCCTTTCAGCTGTCGGGGGGGATGGCGCGGCGGGTGCTGGTATCTACAGCCGTGGTCACCCAGGCCGACCTGGTGATTGCCGATGAACCCACGCCGGGGCTGCACCCCGACGTGGTGACCGAAACCCTCAACCACCTGCGGGAGCTGGCCCAGGGCGGGCGCGGGGTGATTTTGATTACCCACGATATTGAGGCGGCGCTCCAGGTGGCCGATCGGGTGGCGGTGTTCTACGCCGGCACCACCGCTGAAATTGCGGCGGCCAGGGACTTTGCCACCGGCAACCTGCGCCACCCCTACACCCAGGCGCTGTGGCGATCGCTGCCCCAGAACGAGTTTGTGCCGGTACCGGGGAACCAACCCAGCCCCGAGCGTTTGCCGCCGGGGTGTCTGTTTAGCGATCGCTGCCCCTGGGCCACCGCCGAGTGCGAGGCAGGGCGACCGGAGCTGCGGCGAGTGCGAGAAGGTTGGGTGAGGTGTATTCATGCTGAAGGGTGACGGGCTGTGGTTTCGCTACGGGGCGCAGCTGCCCTGGGTGGTGCAGGAGCGATCGCTGACGGTGGCCCCAGGCCAGGTGGTGGGGCTAATGGCGCCTTCGGGCTACGGCAAAACCACCCTGGGCAAGCTGCTGGCCGGGTATTTGACCCCCACCCGCGGCCAGATCAGCCTGGACGCGCAACCGTTGCCAGCTCAGGGCTACTGCCCGGTGCAGCTCGTGTTTCAAAACCCGGAGCTGGCGGTGAACCCCCGCTGGCGCATCGATCGCATTTTGCGCGAGGGGCACCCGCCCCAGCTGCACTACCTCGATGCCCTGGGCATTCACCCCGGCTGGCTGACCCGTTACCCCCACGAGCTGAGCGGGGGCGAGTTGCAGCGGGTGGCGATCGCCCGGGTGCTCAACCGCCAGACCCGCTACCTGATTGCCGACGAAATGACCGCCATGCTAGACGCCAACACCCAGGCCCTGATCTGGCAGGTGGTGCTGGAGTTTGCCCGCCAAAATCAGGTGGGGGTGATCGCCATCAGCCATGATCGCCCGCTGTTGGAGCGACTGTGCCAGGGGGCCCAGGGAGCACCGATGGAGGGCTCTGCCAGGTCCGGCTTCAGCCATCGCGTTCTGGACCTGGCTAGCGACCCCGACCGCCCCGCCAGTATCGGTATGGAAAGGGTGCTTTAACCGCTGACAGCGACGGGGTTCTGCCCGAGGTGGGGCTACCTCCGCTCAGTTACCCGTAGCATCAAACTTCATCGGTGCGCCGTCCTGAAACACCAGCAGTTCGCCAGGCTGGATGGGGGTCCAGGCTTCATTGTCGGTGAGTGAGGTGGTGGCGATCACCGCGACGCGATCGCTGGGGGTAGTCAGCTCCTGAAAATCCACGGTCAGGTCTTCGTCGATCAGGTGGGCGGCGGCAAAGGGAGCCTGCCGCACCACGTAGCACAGCTTGGTGGAGCAGTGGGCAAAAAAGTGCTCGCCGTCGGAGAGCAGGTAGTTAAAGATGCCGTGCTGGGCAATGTCGGCGGTGACCGCTTGCAGCACAGTGTAGAGGTCGGCAATGGGGGGCTTGCGATCGGGAAACCGCTGGCGAATGGTGTTGAGGATGAGGCAAAAGGCCCGCTCGCTGTCGGTTTGCCCCACCGGGCGATAGATGCCCTCAGGGTCGGCCTCCAGGGTGGGCACATCGCCGTTGTGGGCAAACACCCAGTAGCGGCCCCACAATTCGCGCTTGAAGGGGTGACAGTTTTCCAGGCCCACTGGCCCCACCGTGGCCTTGCGAATGTGGGCGATCACGTTCATGGATTTGATCGGGTACTGGCGCACCAGGGCTGCCACCGGGGAGGTGCTGGAGGGGCTGTCATCGAGAAAGACCCGGCAGCCCAGTCCTTCAAAAAACGCGATGCCCCAACCGTCCTTGTGGTCGTCGGTTTTGCCGCCCCGGGCGCAAAAGCCCTCAAAGGAAAAGCAAATATCCGTCGGCACATTGCAGTTCATCCCCAGGAGTTGACACATGGCAAGCTGACTCTCAACGGTATTGATAGGAGATGAAAGAGCTATCTAAGCCCTCAAAACCAGTCATAGCGAAGACCTGGTTCATCGAGTCGAGCACCCCGCCCGGTCTAACCATGGATTCTGATCAACCGATGGGTGCTCAGGTAGCCTAAATATTATTCTCTAATCATCTCCACGCAGGGCGACGGGTAAGGCGAAAGTTCATCGCCGCGATTACCGTTGCTATGCTAGCCCTAGGGTGTGTCATCAATTAGCTGCTGATGGCCTCAGAGCCAATGCGATAGTCCCTAAGACTTTTGCTGTCCCCCAAACTTGAAAGGCGATTGATTCCCGTGCCAGGTACTGACCTAAACGCCAAACCCCCCCGCCCTGAAGAGACCTCCGCTTTGTCAGCGGCACCGCCTAACCCTGGTCGCTCCTGGCTGCGTCGCCTGTGGGGTGGTGCTCTGGTCGTGGTCGGCTACCTGCTTTCCCCCCTCTGCTGGTGGAACGACCTGGTGATCAACCTGCCCCTGGCCCTGGGCTTTGGCTACTGCGTCAGCCGCCCCTTTCCTGATGCCCTGGTGCCCCTGACCGGGCTGGGCTACTGGCTCACCAACGTGGCCGGCTTTGTGTTGATGCAGCAGGGGGCCGTCACCGCGCTGCGAAACAAGGGAGAGAGGTCCCCGAGCCATTCCCTCCGCAACGGGTTGATCACCTCGACGGTCTACACAGTGGCCATCGTGGTGCTGGTGCAGTTCCACATCATTGAGATGCCTGACTTTCTCCAGGGCGACCTGCTGACCCACCTGGATTCGGTGCTGCCTACTCAAATCGCCCCCGACCCCCGCGAACCCTAATGCTGGGGATGGGGGCAGGGATTGGGGGGTGAGGAGTTTCTGAATGAAACGTTAACCTCCATAACCAACAATAAAACCTACCCCGTACCGTCCACCCCTTACCCCCCGTCCATGAGTCAGCCATCCCATCCAAAACCTGCCCCGACTTTAGATCCGTCCCCCAGCTATCCAACTCGCCTGCGGGAGCTGACGCAACTCTTTTTGAAGCTGGGCTTCATCGGCTTTGGCGGCCCCCAGGCTCACATCGCCATGATCCACGATGAAACAGTGACGCGGCGAGGCTGGTTCACCGAAGAGCAGTATCTAGAGGGGGTGGCGATCTGCGAAATGCTGCCGGGGCCAGCCTCCACCCAGACCGGGATCTACACGGGCTATCTGCGGGCGGGGCAGGTGGGGGCGCTGGTGGCGGGGCTGAGCTTCATTGCCCCAGCGTTTTTGATTATGCTGGGGCTGTCCTGGGCCTACTTTCGCTTTCAGGGGGTGCCCCAGGTGGAGGCGCTTTTCCTGGGGGTTTCACCCGTGGTAATTGCGATCATTGTGGGCTTTTGCTGGAAGCTGAGCAGGAAGGCGATTAAAGACTGGCCGGGGGTGGCGATCGCCCTAGTCACCCTGCTGCTCTCCTGGCTGGGGGGCATCAATGTGCTGCTGCTGTTTGTGGTGGCGGGCCTGGCGGGGCTGGTAATCTATCGCCCCAAAGCGCCGCCGGCCAGTGGCAACGGGGTTGTCCCTGGGCTGGCGCTGTTGGGAACATGGTTGCAGAGTGTGGCCACCCTGCCGACGGAACCGCTGGCGGTGTCGAGCTTTTGGGGCCTGGATCGGATTCAGGAATACTTCCTGCCCCTCACCACCTTCTTTCTGCAAACCGGGGCGTTTATCTTTGGCGGCGGTCTGGTGATCATTCCCCTGTTGGAAACCGCCGTGGTGGACGACTTTGGCTGGATGACCCGGAGCCAGTTCATCGACGGGGTGGCCCTGGGCGAACTCACCCCCGGCCCGGTGGTGATTACGGCGGCCTTCGTGGGCTACAAGGTGGCCGGGGCCCTGGGGGCGCTGGTGGCGACGGTGGCAATGTTTCTGCCGTCCTTTGGGTTCATTATGTTTGCCTCGCCCTGGCTGCGGCGGCTGCGGCAAAACCCTGGGGTGAAGCGCTTTTTGAAGGGGGTGCTGCCCGCTGTGCTGGGGGCGATCGCCGCTGCCGTCATCCCCCTGGCCCAGGCGGCCATTGGGCAGCCCACCCTGCCCCGGACGCTGTTTGCCGCTGCGATGGCGATCGCCGCCCTGGTGGCCCTGGTGCACTTTCGCCGCCCCACTTGGCAGTTGGTGCCGGTGGGGGCTCTGTTGGGCCTGTTGGCCGGCATGGTTTTGGCTTAGCGCGTGGCCGGGGCTGCGGGTAGGGGGAGGAGGGACTTCAACGTTTAAAGTTCGGCGTTGCTGAATTGAGTCATGAATCTGTAAACTTGACATCCTTGTCATCGCCCCCTAAATCTCCCAATTTTGGGGGATTTTGAGATTTCGACTCCCCCCAGAATTGGGGGGCGGGGGGCATATCATACCTGCATTCAGCAATGCCTAAAATTCAAACTCGGTTGGGGCTGAAGGCCAAATCCAAACGGTCCAGAAGTAGGGTTGTTGAGCAGGGTTGGGCGTTGATCTGGGGCTTGTTTGAAGCCCTAAGTCATGAGGTTTACAGGAAAAGACAAAGGGACTATTGTTTTTATATCGATCGTCCAACATAAAATTTTTTGGTGTCTGGGGTGTCGTTGCAAAGCTGCTCGGAGGTTAGGCCGCAGCGCCTGAGTGCCTATGCCCAAGATTGTCGATGTTGGGCATAGGCACACCCAGCACCGTATTTCACGAGCTTTGGAAAGAGAGTGAACAGCAGGTCGCCGGTTTGCTGGGGCTAGACGCCTCTGGACTGATTGGTTTCTTGAGCTGTGCCGTGGATGGAATTTTGCTACACCGCATCTACGAACCACAGAACTGCTCGTTTCGCGACCATGCCAGTTTGCATGCCAGTTTGCTGGTCGATAAGGTGAGGCTGTACCTGACCCATCGCAGTTCACTACGTTCCCTTAACCGTTAAGAGCTAAGATCGATCGCCCGGTGGGATAGGCTCTAGCACCCCCCTCGGGTCATAACGTTAAGATGCTCTGCATTACCATTAGGCCATGGCATCCAATGTCTAACCCCCTTTCAACTCTTAGCAATCCTATGCCGCCAGTCCCTGTTGGTCGAATGAGTCGGGTGTTGGGGGTTGCGCTGACCCTGTCGTTGGCGGTTGCCGCCTGTAGCCGTTCTCAGCCCTCTGGGGAGATGGGGCCCCAGGCGGTACCGGTACAGGTGCAGGAACTTCAGCCCGGTACCTTTGAGGAAAGCTCCGACTTCGTTGGCGCCCTCGAAGCCGAGCAGCGCGTTGAGCTCAAGCCCGAGGTGGCAGGCCGAGTGATCCAGGTGCTGGTGAGCTCGGGTGGTGCCGTGGCCCAGGGCCAGCCGGTGGTGCAGCTGAGCCCTGACCAGGCGCAGGCCGAGGTGTCGGCGGCCCAGGCCGGGGCCCAGGCCGCTCGGTTTGGCCGCGATGCCGCCCAGGCCCAGGTCGATGCCGCCCAGGCCCAGCTTGCCCGTGCCCAGGCCGATGTCGAGCTGGCAGCGGTAGAGTTTCGGCGTACCGAACAGTTGGTCGGGGCGGGAGCGCTGAGCCGCCGCGACCTGGACAATGCCCAGAACCAGCTCGATGTAGCCCAGGCCGCTCAGCGCCAGGCCCAGGACAATGTGCGGGCGGCCCAGGCCCAGCTGCAGCAGTCGCTGTCTACCTTTGACCAGGCCCAGGCCCAGGTCAACGTCAGCCGGGGAGACCTGGGGTTTAAGCAGGTGGTGGCGCCAGTTTCGGGGCGGCTGGGGGATGTGTCGCTCAGAGTGGGCGATTTTGTCGATGTGGGGCAAACCCTGGCCACCATTACCCAGAACAGCGAGCTATTTTTGCGCATTCAGGTGCCGACCACCCGGTCCGGCCAGCTGCGGCCCGGTATTCCCGTGGAGCTACTCAGCCCTGATACGGGCGAGCCCCTGGCCACGGGCAGCGTTAATTTTATTTCGCCGGAGGTGGATGGAGAGGGCCAGTCGATTCTGGTCAAGGCTCGCTTTCCCAATGAAGCGGGTAACTTGCGCGACGGGCAGTTTGTGCGGGCCAGGTTAATTTGGAGCGCTACCACAACGCTCTTGGTGCCCACGGTGGCGGTCACGCGCATTGCTGGGCAGAGCTTTGTCTTTGTCGCCACCGACCAACCCCAGGAGAATGGTCAAACCCTGCGGGTGGCCTCCCAGCGCCCGGTGCAGCTGGGGCAAATTCAGGGGAACAACTACCAGGTGATCGACGGCCTGGAGGCCGGAGACCAAGTCATTGTGACCAACATTCTCCAGCTCCAAGACGGTCGCCCGATCGCCCCGGCAGCCCAGGCGGCGGCCCCTTAGATTCCTCCTGGTTCAATCCTGAAGCGGCGTTGCTATGGTCAAATCGGCCATGAGTCAATACATTAATACTGGTTTGCATCTGCACGGTGGGATGGTCCGCCACTGAAAGGCAAGTTCAAACATTGCTGCTCGCGACGATCGCACCTCCCCTAAACCCTAAGCCCTCCGTTGGCCTCTGCTATGGCGCTGTTTTCTATTGCCGACACCTTCATTCGTCGCCCGGTGCTTACCACCGTGTGTACCCTGCTGATTGTGCTGGCGGGGGCGGTGGCCATTCCGCTGCTGCCGATTGAGCAACTGCCTGAAATTGCCCCCCTCCAGATTCAGGTGGTCTCCAACTACACCGGGGCCGATGCCGAAACCGTGGAGAGCAACGTCACCACGGTGCTGGAGCGGGAGATCAACGGCGTGGAGGGGATGGAATTTATCACCTCTAGCAGCACGAACACGGGCCAGAGCAGCATCAACGTGGTGTTTCAGCCGGGGCGCAGCAAGGATATTGCCCAGGTGGATGTGCAAAATCGGGTGGCTCGGGCCGAGCCTCAGCTGCCGCCGGAGGTGACCCAGCTGGGGGTGACAGTAAACGCCCAGTCGCCCAGCATTCTGCTGGTGTACCGCTTCTTTACCGATGACGATCGCTACGATGCCCTATTCCTGAGCAACTACGCTGACCTGTTCATTCTCGACGAGATGAAGCAGATCAACGGCGTCGGCAACGCCGAGGTGTTTGGGGCGGGGCGCTACGCCATGCGGCTCTGGCTGGACCCCTCCGCCCTGGCCATGCAGGCGCTGACACCCCAGGATGTGGTCGCGGCCCTGCAGGAGCAAAACATTCAGGTGGGGGGAGGCGCTGTGGGTGCTCCCCCCGTCAGCAGTAACCAGGCGTTTCAGTACACCGTGCGGCTGCCCGGTCGGCTGCAGGAGGTCGAGGAATTTGAAAATCTGGTCGTCAAGGTGGGCCAAAACGGCGACCTGGTGCGGCTGCGGGAGATTGGCCGGGCGGAGCTGGGGGCGCAGGACTACAGCTTTGATGCCAGGACTGGCGGCAGACTGGCGGCGGGGCTGCTGGTGTACCAGCTGCCGGGCAGCAATGCCCTGGAGGTGGCCCAGGCGGTGCGCGATCGCATGGCCGAGCTCCAGGGCAGTTTTCCACCGGGCTACCGGGCCGAGCTGGTGTTCGACACCACCGACTTTGTGCGGGTCTCGCTGCGGGAGGTGCTGACCACCCTGGCGATGGCGATCGTCCTGGTGCTGCTGATTTTGTTCCTGTTTTTGCAGGACTGGCGATCGACGGTGGTGCCCGCGATCGCGATTCCGGTGGCGCTGATTGGCGCGATGGCCTTTCTGCTGGCCTTTGGCTTTTCGATCAATACGCTGACGCTGTTTGGCTGCATTTTGGCCTCGGGCCTGGTGGTGGATGATGCGATTGTGATTGTCGAAGCCATTGCCGCCAAAATTGATCAGGGGATGCGGCCTCGCCTGGCCGCCCTCGATGCCATGCAGGAGCTATCGGGGGCGGTGGTCTCGACCTCGCTGGTGCTGATGGCGGTGTTTATTCCGGTGGCGTTTTTCCCCGGCAGCACCGGCAGAATTTACCAGCAGTTTGCCCTCACCATCGCCTTCACGGTGCTGGTTTCCACCTTCAATGCCCTCAGCTTTTCCCCCGCCATGTCGGCCCTGCTGCTGCGGCCCACGGTGCCAGGACAGCGGGGTGGCCCCCTGGCCGGTTTTTTTACCTGGTTTAACCGTCAGCTGGTGCGAATTGTTGAGCGCTACCGGGAGCTGGTGCGCATTCTCATTCGGCTGCGCTACGCCGTGCTGGCCTTGTTTGCGGTCGGGGTTTTGCTGATGGTGGGGATGCTGCGCATGGTGCCTACGGGCTTTGTACCCGAGGAGGACCAGGGCTATTTCCTGGGCATTGTCCAAGCTCCCGACGGGGTGTCGCTGGAGTACACCAAAGGGGTGATGGCCCAGGCGGACGCCCTTATTTCTCAGTTTCCTGAGGTGACCAGCACCTTCATGCTGTCGGGGTTTGGCTTTGACGGGCCGTCGCCGAACCGGGGGGTGTTTTTTGCCACCCTGGCCCCCTGGGAGGAGCGCCGCGCCCCGGAATCTACGGTGATGGGGCTGTTGCCCCAGGTGAATGGCGCCCTCGCCGGCATTCAAGAGGCCCTGGTGATCGCCTTCAACGCTCCACCGGTGCCGGGTTTTAGCCCCACTGGCGCCCTGGAAATGCAGCTCCAGGACCGCAGCGGCAACCGGATGAGCATTGACGAATTTTTGGCCAACGCCTACGAAATCATGGGGCTGGCCAACGAGTCCCCCGCGTCGATGGGGGTGTTTACGCAGTTCACCGCCAGTTCGCCCCAGGTACAGGTGGAGGTCAACCGCGATCGCCTCAAAGCCCTGGATGTGAATATCGACGATGCGCTCAGCACCGTGGGCACCTACCTGGGCTCGCGCTACGTCAACGACTTCACCAGCGGCGGGCGCAACTACCGGGTCTACGTGCAGGCCGAGGCCGACTTCCGCAACGAGCCGTCGGATATCAACGGCATTTACGTGCGATCGCGCCAGGGCACCATGATTCCCCTGGGGGAGGTGGTGACCCTCAGCGAAGTGGTGGGGCCCTCGACCATCAACCACTTCAACCTGCTGCGATCGATCAAGCTGGAGGGGATGCCTGCCCCTGGGGCCAGTTCGGGGCAGCTAATTGCGGCTATGAGCGACGCCCACGCCCAGGCGGCGCTGCCGGTGGTGGGGCAGGCCTGGCAGGGCACCGCCAGGGAGGAAATCGCCTCCGGGGGCCTGGCCACCATCATCTTTGGCCTGGGGGTGCTGGTGGTGTTTCTGGTGCTGGCCGCCCAGTACGAAAATTACGTCGATCCGATCATCATTCTGCTGACGGTGCCGCTGGCGGTGCTGGGGGCGCTGGTCTTTTTGTCCCTGCGAGGGCTGGACCTCAATATCTACGCCCAGGTGGGGCTGGTGATGCTGATTGGCCTGGCCAGCAAAAACGCCATTTTGATCGTGGAGTTTGCCAACCAGGCTCGCACCCAGGGTCTGGGCCTGGTACCCGCCGCGATCGCCGCCGCCGAGCAGCGCTTTCGACCGATTATCATGACGGCGATTTCGTCGCTGGTGGGCTTCTTCCCCCTGCTGGTGGCCACGGGGGCCGGTAGCGCCAGCCGCTGGTCGGTGGGCTATACGGTGTTTGGCGGGCTGCTGGTGGCCACGGTGCTGAGCCTGCTGGTGGTGCCGGTGCTCTACGTGGTGCTGAAGGGGCTAACCGAGCGGGTGCTGCCGGGAGCCCCGCCGGGACCGATGACGGCGGAGCGCAGCCTGGGGAACGGAAATCGCGCCGCACCTGATGCGGATGAGGCGATCGCGCCGCTGCGGTTCTCAGATCGAGCCGGGCCAGAGACCCAGGGGGAAACCCCGGCCTAGGCAGGCAGACAGGAAAACCGGGCCAGGTCTAGGCGCGGTCATCAATGAGCTGCTAAAGGCTACAAACCAAAGGTTACAGCCCCCAGGCTGTCCTATGGGGCGGGGGTGGCAAGGCTTGTTACACTGGGCTTGTGGCCACAATTGATCACACGCCCTAGAATTTTCAAGACTACAATTTGCGGTTCGCCGCACGACCAGTAAGGAGTCACCATGGACGGGGAAGGGGCGCAGGCCGAACTAATTGCCCGAATTGAGGCCCTCGAGGGCAGACTGGAAGGCTTTATTCAGCAGGGGCTGACCGAGCGGATTGCCCGCCTGGAGGATGCCCTCACCCTGGTCACCGATGTGGAGCGGTACCAGCCGCTGCAGCGGCTGCTCAAAACCGGCAAGCTGCGGGAGGCCGACGAAGAAACCGTGCGGGTGATTTTGCAGGAGGCGGGCACGCCCGATCGCGAAGATCTGCCCCCAGACGCCATTCGCCAGTTTCCGTGCAGCGTGCTGCGGGTTATTGATCGGCTGTGGACCACTTACACTGGCGGTCGGTTTGGGTTTAGCGTGCAGCTACAGCTCTACCAGGCGGTGGGCGGCACCCTGGAGAGCGCCCTGGCTCAGGATGCCGCCACCCTCAACCGCCTGGGAGAACGGGTGGGCTGGCGACAAAACGACCAGTGGAAGACCCTTGAGCAGGCCCGCCACGACCTGGACGACCCGGTAGGCTGCTACCCTGTCGTCTGGTGGGATTCTCCCTACGGGGCGAAAATGGTCAACTATTTTTTAATTCGGCTGTTCACCTGCGACCTCTAGGGCGTGTCATTCCGGCTAAAACCCTTGATGGTCAGAGCCTTGCCACGCCCGGCCCAAAAAATAAAATACTAGTATTCTGCGGCAGAAGTCAGCCAACTGCTCCTGACACCTGACACCCCCAATAAGGGGTGCTCTATTTCTGCTAGCTAATACCAGGCAGAGGTCTACTCCCCGGCTGCTGGGGCAACCATATCAGCAGGCTGGGTTTGGAGCTGCTGGCGCTGGATGGCCTCCTGCTGCAGGGTGCGGAAGTTGTCGGCTTCGGTGCCGATGCGGCCCCGGTGCTGACGACGGAAGTCGCTGACGCTGCGCTCGTTCATTAAGACGGCCCTGTGAATCAGGTCGAAGGGGCTGCCGCTTTCGCCAAAGAGACCGCCGCTGGCATCGGAGGAGCCAAAGCCCTCAGCTGCGTTGACGCGGGGGGCCTGGGTGGGGTCGGTTCCGGTCGTGGACTGGGCCAGAGCTGCCGGAGCCAGCGATAGCAGACCCAGGGCCGCGATCGCAGCGGCTACCGACTGAGATAAATACTTGGGGTAAGCCATAGGATTACTCCTCAACACCTTAACGACTTGACACGATAACGCAGGGAGGGTGAGCACAGCGAGTGATCTGCCCCACGACTGACATTGTAGCGACTAACCCGGCCGCTGCCGACCCCGCTGGCCCAGCTCACAAACTGGCTCTCAACTCAGGGCGATATGCTACCACCCTGCTCAGGCAATCCGGCGGCGCAGTAGCGGCTGAATGAGCGCCAGCGACAGACCACAGAATCCTACCAGCACCGCCAGGCAGGCCCCCAGGGATACCGCTGCAAAGGGGGTCTGAAGAACCGTGCTGCCCAACCCCCAGCTGGGGTGCAGGTACACGTAGCGAATTGGTTCGATCGCGTAGGTCAGCGGGTTGAGGCTGGCCACCACCTGAAGCCAGCCGGGCATAAACTCCAGGGGCACCAGCGCCGTGCTGGAAAACAGCAGCGGCAGGTTGGTGACAAAAATGACTCCAATCAGTTCAATGTGGCCGGGCAGGGCGAAGGTAAGGCCCAGGCTCAGGGCAGTAACGCCCAGCACCAGCGTCATCACAATAAACAGCACCAGCAGCAGCCCCGGCAGACTGGGCAACCCCGCCCCCAGCACCGCGCTGAGGCCTAAAATCGCCGCCGTCTGCACCAGGCTGAGGACGGCAATAAACAGCGCCGACGCCACCACAATGGAGTAGCGGGAGGCCAGCGGAGCGACCAGGAAGCGGTTCAAGAAGCCAAACTCGCGATCGAACATGACCGGAAGCCCGGCGTTGAGGGCACCGCCAAAGGCCGTAAACACAATGATGCCGGCCCCCAAAAACTGGCCGTAGTTGCGGCTTTCGCCAAACAGCCCGGCGGGCACATTCTGAAACAATGCCCCAAACAGAACCAGCCAGATCAGCGGCTGAATGACGCCCGCCACCAGGGTAGTGGGTCGCCGCTGCAGCTGAATAAACAGTCGGCGCGTCATCGCCAGGGTCTCCTGCCAGAAAGCTCCCGAGATCAGCCCCTGGGACTTGATCAACTCGGCTTTCCAGGCCTGGATCTCGGCATTGTCCAGGCTGGGGACAGCCTCTTGGGAGGCCGATGCGGTGGAAATCGTGGTGCTCATGGTGATGTGCTAGCCTCCCTTCATGGCCTGTTTCTTTTCTTTTTTGAGATCGCGCTGGCCGACAGCGGCCAGTTCGGCATCCATTAGCGTGCGGCCGGTGGCGGCCAGGTAGACATCGTCCAGGCTGGGGCGCGACTGGGCAATGCCAAAGACAGGCAGGCCAGCGGCCTTGAGCGCCTGCTGCACGCTCAGCAGCACATCCGGCTGGCGATCGACCACCAGGTTGAGCGAGTTGCCCTGGGCGGCGTTGACAATCACCTCGCGCACAAAGGGAAGCTCGGCCAGCATGGTGCTGGCGGCGTCGGCTTCCTCGTCAGAGGTAAATTCGCGAATGCGCAGGGTGATGCGATCGCCGCCAATCTTGTCCTTCAGGTCGCTGGGGGTACCGGCGGCAATTACCTGACCCCGGTCGATGATCGCCACGCGATCGGCCAGGGCGTCCACCTCTTCTAAGTAGTGACTGGTGATTAAAATCGTGGTGCCCGCCGCCCGCAGCTGCCGCAGAAACAACCACACCGCCGAGCGCGTCTCAATGTCCAGCCCCACGGTGGGCTCGTCGAGCACGAGCACGTCGGGCTGGTGCAGGAGGCCCAGGGCCAGATCGAGCCGCTTTCGCAGCCCGCCCGAGTAGGTGCCCGTTTTTTGGTCCGCCCAGTCCCCCAGTTCCAGCAGGGCGATCATCTGGTCGATGCGGCGGCCCGCGATCGCCTTGGGCATGTGACAGATATCGGCCTGGAGCTGCAGCAGCTCGCGCCCGGTCAGCACCTTGTCAAGGGCCACCTCCTGAGCAATGTAGCCCAGGTACTGACGCACCAGCCGAGGCTGCTCGACAACGGAAACCCCCATCACTTCCAGGCTGCCGCTGTCGGGGGTAGACAGGGTGCAGAGACAGCGGATGGTGGTGGTTTTGCCCGCGCCGTTTGGTCCCAGCAGACCAAAAATTTCCCCCGGCTCGATCGCCAGGGACACGTCGCGCACCGCCGCCACCGCCCCGTAGGACTTCTTCAGATTTTGAATCTTTACCGCCGCGGCCATAGTGTAGACCTGATCCCCAATTGGTTCCTACTCTGGTTATTCTACAGAACTCTTTTGGCCGGCGACAGAAATGGAGCGGCGACCAAGCGGGGGGGGAGGGGCCGCCGCTTGGCAGAGGGAAACGGATGGCCTAGAAGGGCAGCAGGCCAACCAGAGGTTCTAGCTGACTGGAGAGATGGGAAACCAGGGTGTGGGTCACCGGCCAGCTATCGACCACCATGCCTGCCGACAGCAGCATCATGTACAGGATGGAGTATTTGAAGAGCCCTTTGGCCAGTCCCCGATCGCTCGGTGCTTTCAGCAATGCCCAGGCCTTTTGGATGAACAGAAAGCCTAAACCAAGGGCGATCGCAGCGTACACCGCCCCTGTAGCTCCCAGGGGATAGGTCATCATCAGGGTCAGGGGCACCAGCACCAGGGTGTAGTACCAGATCTGCTGGGCCGTGGCCTCATCGCCTACCACAACGGGCATCATCGGCACATTGACCTTGGCGTAGTCGTCTTGAATTAGCATGGCCAGGCCCCAGAAGTGGGGCGGCGTCCAGATAAAGACAATAAAGAAGAACAGCCAGGCGGCCAGGGGCAGATCCCCCGTCACCGCCGCCCAGCCCACCAGCGGCGGAATCGCCCCCGCTGCGCCGCCGATGACAATATTTTGCGGCGAGGAGCGCTTCAGCCAGTGGGTATAGACCCCCACGTAGATAGCCAGCCCCGCCATGGCCAAAACGGCGCTGAGCAGGTTGGCAACCAGAGCCTGGAGCCCAAAGGCCAGGACGGCCAGGACGCCAGCAAACACCAGCGCATCGCGAATTTGGATGCGGCCCGAGGGCAGGGGGCGGTGGCGGGTGCGCTCCATGTCGTAGTCGATATCGCGATCGTAGACGCAGTTAATCGTCTGGGCCGAGGCCGCCGCCAGGGTACCGCTCAGCAGCGTGACCATCAGCAGCACCGGGTCTACCTCGCCCTGACCGGCCACCCACATAGCCGCCGCCGTTTCGATCAGCAGGAGGGGAATGATACGCGGCTTGGTCAGTTGTATGTAGCTCTGCACGACGGCCTTAAACGATTCGTGGTGTCGGCCGGGGGCATTCCATGTGGTGGTCTGATTCATGCAAAAAATCCTAAATGGTTCTTGAAAGACCGCGAATCCTAGGGGGCAAAAACAGTGGTCCGGTCCCAGGCAGGGGTGGGATGAGGGTTAGGGGACTAGACCTCCGCTGCGCCAGCGACCTCTGGGGTGGCCGTCACTGCGGCAGCGGGGCGATCGCTGGGGTCTGCTCCCAGGTGATGGGGGGACAAATTGCTGTGCGAATCGCGCCAGGCCAGGGCCGTAAAGCACACCAGCGTGCCCACCAGAGCCGCGCCGAGGGTGTGGTGAGCCACGGTCAGCGGCTCTACCTGCAGCCGCAGCCGAAAGGTGGCGATGCCCAGCACCAGTTGAAACACCAGCAGCATGCTGGCCAGGCTGCCCAGCCGTCGCAGCGGGTAGGTCAGCGCTGGTGTGCGCCACACCGTCCAGGTCAGGGTCACCACCGCAGCGGTGGCGGGCAATATTCCCAGCAGGTGGCTGTTCATCACCTGGCACAGTTCCCTCAGGCCCAGGCACTGGTGGGCGGCCCAGCGCGACCCCACCAGCCCTCCCAGCAGGCACTGGACGTAGACAATGGCGGTAGCGCCCAGCCCCAGCCAGGGCAGACGACCAACGGTACCGGTGCTGCGGTAGGGCAGCAGACAGGTGGCGATCACCAGCATGGCGCTAAAAAACAGAAGCGCGGTGCCCAGGTGGGCCGTCACAATGTCGAAGCGCAGCAGCTGGGTGACCGTGAGTCCGCCCAGCGCTCCCTGGAGGCCAATCAGGAGGAGAGCCCCCACCGCAGCCCAGGGCAGCCACCCCGGCACCTGTCGCCGGTACCAGGCGCACAGACCCACCAGCCAGAGAGTACTGAGACCAATCAGGGCTGCGTCGAGCCGATGAAACCACTCCAGAAAAACCTGGAGATTCATCTGCTGTTGGGGCACTAGCTGACCGTAGCACAGGGGCCAGTCGGGGCAGGCCAGCCCCGCGTTCATGACTCGGGTGGCGCTGCCCACCGCCATCAGGGCCAGAGTGGCAAAGGCGATCTTCCAGACCAGACGGCGAATGCGATCGACGGGGGTGGAAGCGGCGGCGGGCCAAAGCGATTCACGACCTGTAGCCTGGGAGGAAAAGAAGGGGAAGTTTGCGGCCATGCCATCTCCAGCATTCAGAAGGGTAGTTTGCGAGAGTGCCGTTTCAAGGCGTTGAGGGGTGGGAGTAGACCATCGAGGCTGGGTAGAGAACCGGATCTGCAACCAAAGCCGGACCTGTGCAGCCTGAACGGTTTTGCCACCAGTGTTGAGCCAGTGTTAAGACTGCGGCGGCCTCGGGGGAGTAAGTGCTCCCCTGGTGGATAACAGGGTAATCGGGACGTTCAGCGCCGACAATTGAACTCACTGACTATTACTGTAGGAAGGGAAAACCTTGAACTGGCAAAGCTTTAGGGTTTTCTTTGGGATTCAAACCTGGCGACCTGACGCTATACAAAAACGACGGGAGTGCCGTAGCCAGACACACAACTTAACCGATCGTTACGTTTGGCCACGCCGGGTTGCGAAAATGGCGGTTGGCCGGTGCGATCGCCCCCATACTGGCCCAGGGTCGCCCCAATGGCGTAGGCTGGCTAGCAGATGCAGTCGCCAGACCCAGCGATCGCTGCCCCCATTCTGCTTGTCCCTTAACTCAATCGCGCCCGATCGCGATCGGCCCGCCGACCTATGAGCAACCCCCTTACCCTCAACCTGCCCCAGGGATCCCTACAGTTTACCTTTTCTGCCGAGGCGGCCCTGGCGCTGAAAGCCGCCCTGGGCGAGCTGATGACCACCCTAAAAGCGGCCGCCGCCCAGGGTGGCGAACCGACCCGCCGTGTGCCCCAACCACCGATGGAGTACCGCCACACCGGGGAGGTCTTTCTAGAAGTTTTCTGCAATCCCAATATCTGGCCCAGCCCCTTTGCGGCCAAGGCGCTGGTCACCCTGCGCGACGATCGGATTCGAGTGACGACCGAGGCCGAGCTGTCGCAAATCTACGACGATGTTATGGCCTACCTGGAGACGGTGTAGGACTGCGATGGGGGCCGTAAACGAGCCGACGGCGGCAAGGGTTTCCCCTCTACCCGAGGGAGGATAGTAGCCTGAGATGCTGCCTTGCCCAGGGGGAAGACGATAGAATAGGAGCGCAAACCATGGCTGGCGCAGGGCAGCATGGTGCCTGAGGCTAGGGATTGCCATGTCCCAGGGTCGCCTGTCACTGCCTGGCTGTTGGAGTTTTTAAGGCTTATAAGCTATGTATCCTGACGATCTCTCTCAGACGTTGCAGAAAGGGTTTCGCGTTACCCTCGGAGCCACCGCATCCCTGATTGAAGCCATTCAAGACCCTGAAAGCTCCAATCAACGGTTTTCGACCCTGGGCGGCGATGTCAACCGCCTGACTGAGGAACTGGAGATCAAGGGTGAAACCACCGAGCGGGAGGCCCGGCTGTTTGTCGATTCGCTGTTGAGCCAGATGCCAAATCCCTTCACCAGCGCCGGCCCCGAGACATCAGGCCCGACCATCACCACGGTGGCCAGTCCTGTGGTCGATGCCTCGGTGCAGAGTGAGCTGGAGGCCCTCACCCAGGAATTAGCCCTCATTCGTCAGGAAATTGAGGCGCTCAAGGCCCACAGCTAGTGGGTACCAGAGCTGGTTTACCTGGAGGGTTTACCTGGAGGGTTAACCCGGAGGACGTGAAGTAGGACCGTAGCGTGGTAGACGCCGGAGCACAGCCAGAGTCCGCCATCGTTGACAGGGTAGCGCTGACGGTTGCAGCGCTGCCTGTCGAGGCTGCGCCAAAGGAGGCACCGGAAGGGATCCCCAAGGGGGCGATCGCCGAGGGGCTAGACCCCTTCGGCGGCATTGACGAGGACGCTGCCGAGGCGGAGCGCGAGATTTACTTCCTCAGCGGTTTGGGGGCCGACTGGCGGGTCTTTCACCGCCTACAGCTGCAGGGCTACCGTCCGGTGCACATTCGCTGGGAGCCGCCCCACCGGGGAGAGGCCATCGAGCACTACGCCCAGCGCCTGCTGGCCCAGGTCACCACAGAACACCCGATTCTGGTTGGCCTTTCCTTTGGCGGGCTGATGGCGGTGGAGATGGCTAAGCTGTGCAATCCGGCCCAGGTAATTTTGATCTCCAGTGCCGCCAATGGTGCCCAGGTGCCTACCTACTACAAGCTGTTTCGCTGGCTGCCGCTACAGCTGGTGGTGCCGTTTAAGCAATTGCTGTGGGCGGTCTACGGGGTGATGACCTGGCTGTTTGGTCTGGATGACCCAGAGGATCGCTCCCTGTTCAGGCAGGTCCTGGTGGATACCGACCCCTGCTTTCTTCGCTGGGCCATGCACCGGGTGGTGGGCTGGCGCAACCAGGTGGTGCCCCCCAACCTGGTCCAGATTCACGGCGATCGCGATCGCGTGTTTCCCCACGGTGCCCGCAATGCCGATGTTGTGGTGCCTGGCGGCGGCCACCTGATGGTGCTAAATCGGGCCGAAGAGCTGTCTCAGCTGCTGATGACCACCCTGGCAACGGACCCAGTGTAGCCCTAGGGTGGGTCCTCGGGTTCTGGGCCTGTGCTTTGCCGATGCAAGCTCATGGGCCTCCATGGGCCTTTGCAGCTTAGCAACTCAATGGATGACAGTCCCCGGCAGACTGGCCCAGACCAGCCTAAAACGCTGGCGGACGGGCCTGCCCTGGGGTGACGGAGCCGTTGTGGTTGACGGCGGCGTACATGGCTGTGCCCGCTGGCTTCAATGGCTGCGATCGCAACCACGGCTCCAGGGCCTCCGCGCAGGGGGCAACCTCCACTCCCAGGGGCGACTCAGCCGCGGGGAGCTGTCGGTGTTGAGCACTGGGCACCTGGTGCAGCCAAATCTGCCCCAGTCGCCGGGCTGTAGGGTCGGCGGTGACCGATTCCAGCACCAGGGTTGGCGGCTTCAGGTAGCCAAGCTCCTGGTTTAGCAGTTCTCCCCTAAGGGCGGCGGGGCGACGCTGAAAGAGCATCTGGCAGGCTGCCGGTGTCTGTCGCAGGCACTGGCGGCGCTGGCGCAGGGCTTTCACCCAGGCCGCCTGGCCCAGCCAGGGCAGCACCAGGGGCAGGGGTGACCAGGGGGCCACCAGCCAGCGATCGCGCCGCCAGCGGTGTTGCAAGTCGCGATCGCTGACCCCCTCGGGAGCCAGCACGGTCAGACTCTGCACCTGGTCCGGGTAGGTGAGGGCATAGCGGCCCGCCACCCAGGCCCCCAGGGAATGGGCCACCAGTCGGCAGCGCTGAACGCGCAGGGCGCTCAGTAGGCTGTGCAAACACTCAACCTGGGTGGCTACGGAATACGGAGTTTTGCCCTCCCGCCGCGATTCCCCGAAGCCCAGCAGGTCGGGGGCCAGGCAGTGGTAGCCAGGGGACAAGTGCCGCATCAGCGGTAGCCACTGGCTACTGTCCTGCCAGGAGCCGTGCAGAAAGACCACCGTTTCGGCCTGGGAGGTGCCGTCCTCGAGCCAAAAGACAATCCCCAGCGGCAGTTTCATGCGGCCAGTGCGGAGGGGTATTTCAGCGGGTAGCGGCATAGCAGTGGATCGGGTAGACAGCACCAGACTAGTCGGGAAGCCGGGCTTTAGCATTCCCAATGAGCGAGCTTTCCCCAAAGCTTAGGCTAAAACCGTTTCTCCCTTAAAGAAATCTTGCAAATGCTGGCGATGGTCGTGGGAGAGACGGTCCCACGGCAGGGTGTCGGCGGTAAAGCCCTGCACGTCTAAAATTTCGCGGGGGTCGGCGGGGGTCGGTCTGCCCGTCACCCGCACCGCCACCGTGATGCAGACCGAGTGAAAGCGAGGGTCGCGCCCCAGCTGGGAGTAGACCCCCACCAGCCGCTCCAGCCCCACGGTCTCCAGTCCGGCTTCTTCCCTCAGCTCGCGGGCGGCGGCGGTGATCACGTCTTCGCCCCAGTCGACAATGCCGCCGGGCAGGCTCCAGAGGCCGTTGTCGCGGCGGCGCACAAGCACAATGGTGCCATCGGCCATCAGCGGAATGACGCAGGTACCCAGGATGGGGCGACGCAAAATCAGCCCTATCAGGGTCCGCAAAACGTGGGCGAAGTAGGCCATAGGCTAGAGGGTTTCCAGGTCGGCCAGCACCGTATCGGCATGGGTTTCGGCTTTGACCTTGAGGTAGATTTTCTCCAGGTTGCCGTCCGGGCCGATGATGAAGGTGCTGCGGGTGATACCCATATATTCTTTGCCCATGAACTTTTTCAGGCCATAAACGCCGTAGCGACTGGCTACTTCGCCACCCTCGTCCACCAGCAGCGGAAATGGCAGACTAAATTTGTCGATAAATTTGCTGTGGGACTTGGCATCGTCGGTGCTCACCCCCAGCACCACAGCGTCTTTGCCCTGGTAGTCGGCGTAGCGATCGCGGAACCCGCAGGCCTCTTTTGTACAGCCGGGGGTGTTGTCGCGGGGGTAAAAGTAGAGCACTACACGCTGACCTTTGAGGTCGGCCAGGCTATAGGTCTTGCCCGTGGCATCGGGCAGGCTAAAGTCGGGGGCGGGATCGCCTACAGAAAGGGTCATAGTGGATGTTGCCAGTGGTGTTGTGAAATATGGTGTTGCGAAACATAAATTGTGCCACGGCCCGTTGTATAGCGCCAGTTCCGATGGGGCGCCACCGGAGTCCTACTCGGCCCGCCGATGCACGTGAAACACCGAGGACTGGTCAGTCGGCAGCAGCAGCAGGTCGCTGATGTTGACGTGGGCAGGCCGGGTGATGGCAAAGACAATTGCATCGGCCACATCGTCGCCGCTCAGCGGGGTCATGCCCTGGTAGACGCCCTGGGCGCGATCGCTGTCGCCGCCAAAGCGCACCAGGCTAAACTCGGTTTCCACCAGGCCGGGGTCAATGTTGGTGACCCGCACCGCTGTGCCCAGCAGGTCGAGCTTGAGCCCCTCGGAGAGCGCCCGGACCGCCGCCTTGGTGGCACAGTAGACGCTGCCACCGGGGTAGGTTTGCCGACCGGCGATCGATCCCACATTCACCACATGGCCTCGCCCCCGCGCCACCATCCCCGGCACCACCGCCCGGGTCACGTAGAGCAGGCCCTTGACGTTGGTATCGATCATGGTTCCCCAGTCGTCCAGGGGCGCTTCGTACTGCTTGTCCAGCCCCCGGCTGAGGCCCGCATTGTTGATCAAAATATCGATCGCGCCCCAGGCTTCCGGCAGGGTGGCGATCGCCTCGCGGACCGCCTCCGGCTGGCGCACGTCCAGCCCTATCGTGAGCACATCGGTACCGTGCTGCTGCTGAAGTTCGGTGGCCAGCATCTGTAGTGGCTCCAGCCGACGGGCCGCCAAAATCAGCCGCGCCCCAATGGCCGCCGTCTGCCGGGCGCAGGCGGCTCCAATACCACTGCTGGCACCTGTAATCAGCACAGTCTGGTTGGCAAGCGACGCGGGCATAGGGGGTACCCCTGTGAAAGGACAAGAAACCGGGTTTTTAGGCAATTGTCAGGTGCTTCAGGCATGGTCGAGCAGAAACCCGGCTTCTAGCCGCCCCTGCCCACCGACTAAAGCGTTTTCTCCGGCTCAGGATTTTTCACGCTTGCCTCTATTGCGTCGAGGGTTTGTAGTACCAGTCGTTTGGCCTGTAGCTCCCAGCCCCACTTCTGCACCTGAAAGGCCACGTAAAAGCCAATCCCTGTGGCGATCAGATCCAGCGGCTGCCGTCCCGAAATCCCCAGCAGCAGCCCCAGCCCACCGATGCCCCAAAAGGGCAGCGCTACCGTCTGGCGGTTGTCTTCGACCAGCTTCGCCAAAAAGTTATTGGGCATGCTCGCCGCCACGTCCTCCCGCACCGCTTTTTGCTGGGGGTAGGGCACCGCAAAGCTAAACTTGCGGCGCAGCTTTTCAATTTTGCGGGCATCGGTGCTGTACTCCGTCAGCTCGTCTTCTGCCATGCGAATGAGCTGCTCAGCAATGGTCATAGGGGAGGTGTCCGAGTTGAGGTCAAGGGTGTGTGCGTAGATTGCATTGAGAATCAAGGCGGGTGGCACTGGTCACTGCGCCAATTATCTCACTGTAATGGCTCTTCCACAGGTGATTCCCTAAGGGCTGTGGCTTAGTGGTGCAGAAAACTCATGGCAGTCTCAGCATGAGAACGTAACGACCCTAGAGAACTCAATGCGGCAGTCCAAGGCGTCTCGTTTGCGCTGGGAGGCACCCGTAACAATTTTTTAATCGTCTCTAAGGATCCTACCCCGCCGCCCACTGTCAGCGGAATGAACACCTGCTCGGCGGTGCGATAGACGACATCGTAAATAATGTCGCGGTCCTCATGGGTGGCGGTGATGTCGAGAAACACTAGCTCATCAGCTCCAGCCTGGTTGTAGGCCTGGGCCAACTCCACCGGATCGCCAGCGTCTTTTAGATCGACAAAGTTGACCCCCTTGACCACCCGCCCAGCTTTGACATCCAGGCAGGGCACAATTCGCTTTGCCAGCATTGACCTTCTCCTTAGCTTTGTGTATCCACCGATCGGACCTCCACCCCTCCTGGCCTCGCCGTCATCGACCAGGCTGGCGATGGAGCTGCACTGGGTTCCTCGTTCGGTAGCGGTTCTGTGCCCCTGCTACTCCCGTCGGCCCCAGCGGCAACCTCCCTCAAACCACTCGTCTCGGCGGAGATCATTCATTACCCATGCACTGATGTCATTCAGCGGTCAATGGCCTCGGCCCAGGTTTAAGAATAGAGGATTTTGAAGGTTAGTTTGTCGATCAACAGGGACCAAGACGCTGATACACTGTGTTTTGGGTCAGACTGTCAGCATCGCGCAAACCAGAGGCAAGGATGTCCAAGGCCGCTGACTTGTAGTCCTTAAAGTGATGCTCAATTCCCCCGAAGCGCTGGCCATAGAGTGCAAAGGTTTGCAACGAGGCAGATTGGCTGGATAACACCGCCCAGGTGCCTTGCGCACCGGGTACATTGGCCGTCGCTAGATGAGCCTCAATATCGCCTAACACGTGCACTAGCCCCACCAGATAGGCCTGTTCTGAGGGTGGAAAGAAGTCCTCTACCGCTTGCGTTCGGCCATCGGGAGTAGTGACCAACAGGTCTGACTTCACCCGAATGGCCCAGTCCCACGTCTGCTTGTTCAACCAGCGCATCAACTCACCATGTTTCTCCTGCGGAGACGCTTCGCGAACAAAGCCTCGGTCGACCAGCAATGTCACCTGCACCTCCGGTGGTAGGACGGTTTGAGCGCGCTCTAGCACGGGCTTATACTGCTCAAAGCCCACCATGGCACGGCCGTGCTCCAGCACTACCTGAGCCAGGGTAAAGGAGCGGCCACCCCAGACAAAGCACACCTCAATCAGACAAAAGCGATCCCACAGCATACTGGTGTCTAGGGTCAGGAGAATGGTCGCTCCGGCAAAAGCCGACAGTGCTTGTCGAAGTATCGGCTCGTAGTACCGTTCCGATGTGATCTGCTGATTATGGAGAAAGTAACTCAGCCGTTCCATGTGGGCACGGGCACCACAGTCGCGATGCGATAAGTAGGGATCCATCGCCCCAGACAGGCCTCGCCGGACTGTAACACCGCCGCCACAATTTCAGCAAACCCTTGCAGATGACGTTGGTCTTTGGGCTGCACCCATTGACTCAATTGGTCTTGCAGTTGACGATACAAGAGGGGTGTTTCCATGAGGTTGGCTTTGAGTTGGGGAATTCAAGCCTCTCATGAAATGCCCCGCTCCATCCATCCCGTCTCATTTGAGACTCCTTACACAGCAACCCTTTTAGGACTTCTCTGTACCACTAAGATACCGAGCTTTTAGCCACAATTGATGACATGCCCTAGCGTTTTTGAGCTACGCTTCTAGCCCTCGCCACACCGCATCGGCCACCCGGCACACGTCGTGCATCGCCGCTCCGTCGTGGACGCGCAGAATGTCGGCTCCACCCGCGATCGCCGCGCAGCAGGCGGCAGCCGTGCCCCACACTCGCTGCTGGGGGTCGGGCTGGTCTAAAATCCAGCCGATAAAGCTTTTGCGGGAGGGGCCGACCAGCAGCGGGGAGCCCAGGTCACGAAACCGATTCAGATTACGCAGCAGTTCCAGGTTTTGGGAATAGGTTTTGGCAAAGCCCAGGCCGGGGTCCACGGCGATTTTGCTGGGCTTAACCCCCACGGCGATCGCGTCTTCGATCTGGTGGTGCAAAAACTCGTAGACCTCAGCGATCAAGTCTTGATAGTCGGTGTGCTGCTGCATGGTAGCAGGGGTACCGCGCAGGTGCATGATCACGATCGGCACCCCCAGATCGGCCACGGTCGAGAGCATGGCTCTGTCGTAGGTCCCGGCAGAGATGTCGTTAATAATGTCGGCCCCAGCTTTGACCGCCGCCCGCGCTACCGCCGAGCGGGTGGTATCGACCGAAATAACGGCCTGGGCCAAAACCTCATCGTCGTCGGCCCGAATGGCGTTGATTACCGGAATCACCCGGCTGAGCTCTTCCTCGCGGGAGATCGACCCCGCCCCCGGTCGGGTGGACTGACCGCCAATATCGAGAATGTCGGTGCCGTGGTGCACCAGGTGGCGCGCCTGGGCCACCGCCTGCTCTACCGTGTCAAACTGGCCGCCGTCGCTAAAGCTGTCGGGGGTCACATTCAGCACCCCCATCAGGTAGGTACGACTGCCCCAGTTAAAGGCGCGATCGCGGATTTTCCAGGGCGCAGGGCCAGTCAGCACAGACATGGGATTACTCAGGTAGAACCTTTGCCTAGCTTAGACGAATTGGGGAAGTCTCAGGTTTTGGGTGTCGGGTTTCCGCCTGCCACCCGCCACCCAAAACCCTACAGCACCTTCTCCAAAAACTGCTGGGCGCGATCGCTCTTGGGGGTGCTAAAGAAGATATCCGGCGGTGCGTCTTCCACCAGATAGCCGCCGTCGAGAAACAGCACGCGATCGGCCACCTCGCGGGCAAAGCCCATTTCGTGGGTGACAATGCACATGGTAATGCCGGTGTCGGCCAGGCCCTTCATCACGTCCAGCACCTCTTTGACCATTTCGGGGTCGAGGGCGCTGGTGGGTTCATCAAACAGCATGATGTCGGGCTCCATGGCCAGGGCGCGGGCGATCGCCACCCGCTGCTTTTGTCCCCCCGACAGCCGCGAGGGGTACTGGTCGGCCTTTTCCGATAGCCCCACCTTAGTCAGCAAGTCCAGGGCAATTTTGCTGGCGTCCGCCTTGGAGAGGCCCCGCACCTTCATCGGCGCGTAGGTGAGGTTGCCCATCACCGTCTTGTGGGGAAACAGGTTGAAGTGCTGAAACACCATGCCCACGTTCTGGCGCACCTTGAGGATGTCGCACTTGGGCGAGGTGATGTCGATGTCGTCGATGAAAATATGCCCGGCGGTGGGCACCTCCAGCAGGTTGATGCAGCGCAGCAGCGTCGATTTCCCCGATCCCGAAGGGCCGATGATCGCCACCACTTCGCCCGTATCGACCTGGGTAGAAATGTCCTTCAGCACCTCCAGCGGCCCAAAGGATTTGACCAAATGCTCGATTCTAATCACTGCGGCGCATCCTCCGCTCAAGAACCTGGGCCGCCTGGGTCAGCCCCATAACCATGATGTAGTAGATCACCCCCACCACGAGCAGCGGCTCAAAGTACAGAAAGGTCTGCCCCGCCACCACCTGAGCCCGCCGCATCAGATCGAGGACGCCAATGGTAGACACCAGCGCCGAATCCTTCAGCAGCGCGATCGTCTCATTCACCAGGGCGGGCAGGATGTTTTTGAACGCCTGGGGCAGAATGATGTCGAGCATCATGGGCCGGTAGGCCACCCCCAGGGACATTGACGCCTCCCGCTGCCCCTTGTCCACCGCCATAATCCCCGCCCGAATGGTCTCGGAACTGTAGGCCGCCGAGTTGAGCGAGAAGGTGAGCACCCCCGCCTCAATCGGCGAGATGCGGTAGCCAATGATTTGCGGGGTGGCGAAGTACACCAGCGCCAGCTGCAAAATCAGCGGCGTGCCCCGAAAGATTGAGGTGTAGAACTCCGCAAACCACCGCAGCGGCTTGACATTGGAGATCTTGAGCAGGGACAGCAGGGTGCCCAGGGTAAACCCGAACAGTGCCGACAGGACAGTAAACCTGAGGGTGACGAGAATACCCTGCAAAATAAACGGCAGCGACGGCAGAATTTGGCCAAAGTCTAGGTTCATAGCCGGTGACTACTGAGCCCCGTCGCCAAACCACCTTACAATCAGCTCTTCCATCAGGCCGCTCGACTCCATTTCGGCCAGCACCCGGTTGAAGTCCTCCACCAGTTCGGAGCCTCTGGGAAAGGCGATCGCCGAACCCGCTGGCCCCTCTTCGGGAATCTCCACCGCTTCCAGGTTGGGGTTGTTGGCCAAAAAGCCCTCCGCCACCGTGTCCTCAATGATGGCGGCATCGATACGGCCCGAATTCAGCTCCTGAATGATCTCGTTGATCCGGTTTAGGGATTGCAGGGTCATGCCCGGAACGGTTTCGGCCAGATCCTGACCCAGACCCTCCTGAATCGAACCCAGCTGCACCCCGACGGTTTTGCCCTCCAGGTCTGCGGGCGAGGTAATGCCGCCGCCAGTCGGAAACACAATGGTCTGCCTGGCTTCGTAGTACACCTCCGAAAAATCGACGTTCTGCCGCCGCTCCTCGGTGGGGGTCATCCCCGCCATCACAAAGTCGGCCCGACCCGCCTGAAGCGCCGGAATCAGTCCGTTGAAGTCCATGTTGGTGATTTCCAACTCGTAGCCCAGTTCGGTGGCGATGTGGCGGGCAATATCGATGTCAAACCCAACGATTTCTTCGGTGCCGCCAGCGGTTTCAATAAATTCGTAGGGAGGGTAGTCGGCGGAGGTGGCCATGGTCAAGGTACCGCCCGCATCGCCACCGCCCGCCGTCTGATCGCCGCCACAGGCCGTGGTCAACCCTACCGTTGCCAGCGCCACTGCCACTGTGGAAGCTATAAACCAGCGTCGTTTCATGGACTTTCCTCAAGCAATAATTCGCGTCTACAGGGGAAGGGAATTTTCCCAAGAGACATACTCTAGAACATGGCGCTGACGTTTGACCAGCGCCACTCCTACCCCTGAATAGCTTGCAGAGAAAATTTTGCCTTAGGAGTAATCTGGGCTACCGTTTGCTAGGGGCTGTCATCAATTAGCTGCTAACCGCTCAAAAATCAGGGGCTACAGCCCCTAGCCTGTCGTTTGGGTCGGGCATGGCATGGCTTGATACACCGAACTTTGGGCCACAACTGATGACCCACCCTCAGGTTGTAGGGTCGCCCGCCCCCGGAGCGATACCCCGATCAGGAGGCGATGTCGGGGGTAATGTCTTCGGGTCGCAGGCGATCGCCCATCTGGTTGGTGGACCACTGGTACTCGATGTCAATCTGGACCTGCTTGCAGGTTTCCTCAAGCTGGCGCTGCTGCGACAGAGCCTTGCGCAGGGCAATGATCAGCTCCTGCACCTGCAGTCGAATCTGGGGATGTTGGTAGGCCACCGACATGGTCTGCTGCTCCAGCAGCCGCAGCAACAGCTCGTAATGAATGTGGGAGGGTAACGGGAGCGGTTTGCCTAAATTTGCCATGGGGTGCTTCGGGGTGCGCTCTGTCGATTAAATCAGAAGTGTGTAAAGACTTCAGTATCTAGGCGATGTTTTTTTCATAAAGGCGATCGATGGCCAGTCCAGGGTCGGGCTGCCGAATCAGCGACTCGCCAATCAGCACCGCCGTTGCCCCGGCCGCCGTCACCGCCTGCAGATCGCTCGGGGTGTGAATGCCGGATTCGCTGACGACTACGGCCCCGCTGGCGGTCAGCTTCTCCCGCCGCGCCGCGACTAGCTCGGCGGTGGTCTCCAACCGGGTAGTAAACGTTTCTAAATCGCGGTTGTTGATACCGATCAGCGCCAGCCCCGGCACCGCCAGCACCCGATCCAGCTCTTCGAGGGTGTGCACTTCGACCAGCACCGCCATGCCCAGGGCTTTGGCAATCTGTACAAAGTAGGTCAGATCCTGGTCGGTCAGAATGGCGGCGATCAGCAGCACCGCGTCGGCCCCTTTTAGCCGGGCCAGGTACATCTGGTAGGGGTAGATGATGAACTCTTTACACAGCAGGGGCAGGTCTACCGCCTGACGAATCTGGGCCAGGTACTCAAAATCGCCATGGAAAAAGGCTTTGTCGGTGAGCACCGAAAGGCAGCTAGCCCCATGGGCGGCATAGGTCTGCGCGATCGCCACCGGGTCAAAATCTTCGCGCATTACCCCCTGGCTGGGGGACGCTTTTTTGACCTCGGCAATCAGGGCTGGGGTGGTGCGGCCGTCGCGCAGGGCGGCTACAAAGTCGCGGGGCGGGGGCGCATCCAGCACCTGGCGCTGCAGGTCGGCCAGGGGCAGGCGTTCCCGCAGGGCGGCCACCTCGGACTCCTTGTGCCAGACGATTTTTTCCAAAATGTGCCTGGGCTCGGCGTCATCGGCTTTGATCTGGTATTGCAAATTTTTGACCGCGACAGCGGGGTTGGGAGGGCGGCGGCGAATCTTCATTATTTTGGAATTTGGATTGGCGGTTTTGGACCGTAGGGCGATGGGAAAAACCGATGGGTCACAGCGGCATTCCTCGCTTCTTGCCCTGGTGGAAGGTGGGCGTTGCCCACCCTACGAGAATCAGGCGGGAACGACCACGGCCCGTTTGAAGGCCTCGTCGAGCACCTCCGAGAGGGTGGG
Organism: Leptolyngbya sp. KIOST-1; assembly: GCF_000763385.1. Lineage (NCBI taxonomy): Bacteria > Bacillati > Cyanobacteriota > Cyanophyceae > Leptolyngbyales > Leptolyngbyaceae > Leptolyngbya > Leptolyngbya sp. KIOST-1. The sequence continues at coordinate 2,315,740 of NZ_JQFA01000002.1, read as the reverse complement.
GTGGGTGTGGACGCAGAAGGACAGGTCGGTGACGGTCTGGCCACTGGCGATCGCGTTGGCCGCCTCCTGGATCAGGTCCGCCGCGTGCATGCCGATGATGTGGGCCCCGAGGATTTCGCCCGTGTCCTTGCGGTAGATCACCTTGGCCAGTCCGTCCGACTCGCCCTCGGCCAGGGCCTTGGAGTTGCCCTTAAAGTAGGTGCGCACGGTGTCGATGGCAAACCCCTCAGCCTCGGCCAGGGTCTTGGCGGCGGGTTCGGTCAGCCCCACAAAGCTGACCTCGGGGTGGGTAAAGGCCGCCGCCGGAATGCTCAGGTAGTTCACCTGGCGCGGCTCGCCGCAGATGGTTTCCACGGTGAGAATACCCTGGGCGGAGGCGGCGTGGGCCAGCATCATTTTGCCGGTGGCGTCGCCGATCGCCCACAGGTGGGGCACCGGCTCGCCGCCCCGCAGCACCTGCAGGTGGTCATCGACGGGAATAAAGCCCCGGCGATCGGTTTCTACGCCGACCTTCTCCAGGCCCAAGTCCTTAGTGGCGGGGATTCGTCCAGTGGCAACCAGGCAGGCATCCACCTCCAGGGTTTCGACCACCTCGCGGGTTTCGCGATCGGCCAGCTCGATCACCACCGGGCTGCCGGGGGTCACCTTCTGGGCGATCACTCCGGCGCGGGTTTCGATGTCGCGGGGGGCAATCAGCACCCGCTGGGCGATCTTGGCGATGTCGGGGTCGAAGGTGGGCATCAGCTGGTCCAGCGCTTCGATAATCGTGACCTCGCAGCCCAGGGCGGTGTACACATCCGAAAATTCCAGGCCGATGTAGCCGCTGCCGATGATGGCGATCCAGTCGGGCAGCCAGTCAAGCTTGAGCGCTTCGTCGCTGGTAAATACCGTTTTGCCGTCAGTCTCAATGCCGGGGGGCACAAACGGAACCGACCCCGGCGACAGAATGATGTCCTGGGCAGTGACCATCTTTTCGCCGTCGGGGGTGGCGATCGCCACTTTTTGCTCCCCCGCCAGCCTGGCCCAGCCCTTGATGATGTCCACCCCCAGCCGGGTGAGGCTGTTGGTCATGTCGCCCTGAATTTTGCTGACCAGGGTCTTGGCGTGGTCGGCGATCGCCTCGCGGTCGTAGGTGACACTGCCCACCGAAATGCCCAGGGACTTGAGGTGGTGCTCGTTACGCAGCTCTCGCACCCGGCCCGAGGCCGCCAGCAGCGCCTTAGAGGGAATACAGCCCCGGTTGACGCAGGTGCCTCCCATCACATCGGCCTCCACAATGGCCGTCTTCAGCCCCCGCTTGACGGCGTGGAGGGCGGCTCCGTGGCCCCCTACCCCAGCACCAATAATCAGCAAATCGTAATCAAATGCGTCGCTCACAGCAGGCTCCTGAACAGGTAATCCAAACGGGTGAATCAATTCGAGGCGGCGAAGGGGCAGCCAGCCCACACTCCTCCTACCGTAACCAGCCGACCCCACCTTTGAGCCGAACCTTGGTACCCTACGGCAGCTAGAGTTTCTTTTCATTTTTGACCACCGGGAGCAATCAGACAACTCCCAATCCCCAATCCACCCTCCCCTCCCAGGCACCAAACACCACAAATCAGCCCCTTCCCAACCCAATTCCCCCCTTCACCCATCTCCATCTACCCACCCACCCACCTACCCATCCACCCATCTACCCACCCACCCACCTACCCATCCACCCATCCACTCACCCCCGCCGCTGCCTCAGAGCCTCATAAAGCAACAGTGCCGCCGAAATGCCCACATTCAGCGACTCCACCTCCTCTGCCATGGGAATGCGTACCTGTACGGTCGCCCGGCGCTGCAGCGACTCCGACAGCCCGGCCCCCTCGTTGCCCAGCACAATCACGGTCGGTTGAGTAAAATCCACTGACCAGTAGTCCACCGCGGCGTGGGAACTGGTGGCCACGATCTGTATCCCGGCCTGGCTCCAGCCCTCCAGGGGGGTGTCCAGATCGTCCACCACCGCCAGGGGCAACCGAAACCACTGCCCCGCCGAGGCCCGCAGCACCCTGGGGTGGTCGGGGGCAACGCTGTCGGCGCTGAGCCACAGGCCACAGACTCCGGTGGCCACTGCCGTGCGAATGATGGTGCCCAGGTTGCCGGGGTCTTGGAGCGTTTCGATCGCCAACCCAATCCCCTGAATAGCGGGTTGTGGGGACCGGAGTACCTGAGGGGCGATCGCCACGACGCCGTCGGGGTGCTGGGTGGTCGCCATTGCCTCCAGCACCGCTTCAGATACCTGTTCGACCCGCTCGACCGACTGTAGAGCCAGGGCCAGATCGGGATGGGCCACCTCCCAGGCGGGGGTATAGCAGGCCACCTGCAGGGGATAGTTAGCCGCCAGGGCTTCCTGAATTAAGTGGGTGCCTTCGAGCAAAAACTGGGCCTGCGATCGCCGCGCCTTGGCCTGGTGCAGCTTGCGAACGGATTTCACCAGGGGATTTTGCAGGCTCGTGAGCATGGCTACATCCCCCGATGAACCGTTTGGCTTTAGATTAGATGCGGAACCCGGGACTTGAACCCGGATGTTATTGCTAACACTAGGACCTGAACCTAGCGCGTCTACCAATTCCGCCAGTTCCGCTGGCCGGGCGTTATGAGCGCCGCGATTTGTAATCATGCACTGATATGCGTCACGAGTCAAGAGTTTGAAAAAAGATTTCGTGATTCTGAATGAATCAGCTATCCTGATGTGGCCAAGTTTGGCAAATGGATCTGGATTGCTATGGCGGAATCGATGGTTTCGGGTAGAATCTAGACGAAAATTCGGGGAAAAGTGGAGTTATCAGTTGTGGAGGACACCGCCATCGTTACATCCATCGGTTTGCCCAACCCTGTGACCGCTGCCGAAGCGGATGGTGCTGTACTCAAAATCACTGGCGGTGCTTCCCTAGCGGGCCAGGTCACCATTAGCGGTGCCAAAAACTCGGCCCTGGTGGTGATGGCAGGTACGTTGCTCTGCTCGCAGCCCTGCCGCATTCGCAATATCCCCAACCTGATGGACATCGAGCGGATGGGCGAAGTGCTGACCGCCCTGGGGGTGACGCTCAAGCGCGAAGGCGATGCTCTCACCGTCGATGCCAGCACCATTGCCCACACTAAAGCGCCCTACGATGTGGTCAGTCGGCTGCGAGCCAGCTTTTTTGTGATTGGTCCCCTGCTTGCCCGCATGGGGGTGGCGCGGATTCCCCTGCCCGGCGGCTGCGCCATTGGCGCTCGCCCGGTGGAGCTGCACGTGCGCGGTCTGCAGGCGATGGGGGCCGATGTCCACATCGAGCACGGCACGGTGCACGCCTACGTTCCCGGCAGCGGCGGACGGCTGAGGGGAGCCAAAATTTACCTCGACTACCCCAGTGTGGGGGCCACTGAAACCCTGATGATGGCGGCCACCCTGGCCGATGGCGAAACCATTATCGAAAATGCCGCCCAGGAGCCGGAGGTCACCGACCTGGCCAACTTCTGCCGGGCTATGGGGGCGCGCATTCGCGGCGCAGGCACCAATACCATTACGATCAGCGGGGTGCCCAGCCTGCACAGCACCGACTACGGCATTATTCCAGACCGAATTGAGGCGGGCACGTTTCTGGTGGCCGGGGCGATTACCCGTTCCGAAATCAGCCTGTCGCCAGTTATTCCTGAACACCTGACCGCTGTGATTGCCAAGCTCCACGAAATGGGGGGCCAAGTTGTGATCGACGGGCCCAGTCGGGTGCGCTACGTGCCCTCCCACACCATTGTGCCGACCGATATTCAAACCGGGCCGTTTCCCGGCTTTCCCACCGACATGCAGGCTCAGTTTATGGCGCTGATGGCGGTGTGCGAAGGCAGCAGCCTGATTACCGAAACGGTGTTTGAAAACCGTCTGCGCCACGTGGCCGAACTCAACCGGATGGGGGCCGACATTCGCCTCAACGGCAACTGCGCCATTATTAAAGGGGTGCACCAGCTCTCCGGCGCACCGGTCCTGGCCACGGACCTGCGGGCCTCGGCGGCCCTGGTGCTGGCGGGCCTGGCGGCCAAGGGTGGCACTACGATTCAGGGCCTGCACCACCTCGATCGCGGCTACGACGACCTGGAGGGCAAGCTGCGCCTGCTGGGGGCCAACCTGTGCCGCTACACCGACGGCGCGGCGGTCACCGCTTAAAATACCGGCAAGCGTTGAATTCCTGGTTCATGCCTGTGTTCAGCAATGCCGCTTAAACAATGCCGGGCGGGGTCTTGTGTTCAAGACCCCGCCCGGCATTGTGTTGTGGCGCCAACCCTAGCCCGCGACCAACTCAGCCATCACCTCGGCCACGGGCTGGATTCGCGGGCTGCCCCCCACGCAGCTGCCCGCGAACACCAGGCCATTGTCCACATCACCCCGGCAGGCGCGATCGAGGGCACGCAGAATACAGTAGGTCTCGCGGCGATCGCGAAACTTGCACACCTGGAGGCAGTTGGCAAAGCACTGATCCTTGAGGCCAGGAGTGTCGCCCCTGTTAACGCGATCGACGAAGGCATTGCGCAGGGCGCGACCGGGTAAGCCAACCGGGCTAGGCACCAGCACAATGTCCTCGGGCCGGGCCTGGAGGTGAAACTCCTTGTAGCGCGGGTCGGCGTCGCACTCCTCGGTGGGGATGAACCGGGTGCCAATCTGCGTGCCGCTGGCCCCCAGGCTGAGGGCATGGGTCAGGGAGGCGCGATCGCAGATGCCGCCCGCCGCCACCACGGGGATGGGGCGTTCGAACCCGCTCAGGTATTGCACCAGGGCGGGAAGGACGGTCTCAGGGGCGATCGCCGGGTCGCCCAGGTCTTCGGCCTTGGCTCCCAGGTGCCCGCCCGCTGCCTGGGGGTTTTCGACCACAAAGGCGTCGGGCAGGCGATCGTACAGGCGCTGCCACTTTTTGCAGATCACCTGGGCGGCGCGAACGCTGGAGATAATGGGCACCAGCGCCACCTCGGGCCGATGGGCGGTGATTTCCGGCAGGTTCAGGGGCAGTCCCGCCCCCGAAAAGATCAGGTCGATGCCGTGATCGACGGCGGTGCGCACCAGCGATTCATAGTCCCGCGCGGCCACCATAATATTGACACCGAGCACGCCCTTCGGGCTGAGGGCACGGGCCTTTTGCAGTTCGTCGATCAGGGCCAACTGGTTGGCCCGAAAAAACTCAGTCTGGCGTTTTTTGGGATTTTTTTCGTCAATGTTGAAATGGGGAGACTGCATCCCCAGGCCAACCGCCGAGATGATGCCGATGCCGCCCGCGTTGGCTACCGCCGCCGCCAGGTTGGCACCGGATACGCGAATACCCATGCCGCCTTGAACAATCGGGTAGGGGACAGTGTACTGGCCAATGGTCAGAGAAGGGAGAGTTTGCATGGATAAATTTGGAAGAAGGGTTGACGTGTTGGGGCCCGTCATCATTTGTGGCTAAAAGCCCGGTATAGCCATCGCCAGAACCGTTAGGACATGACCCATGCCCCTGAAACGATGGCTAATTGATGACAGCCCCTAGGGCGTTAGGCCCAGCTGCCCGTAGTAGCCGGTGACAAGGCGGCTGCCATCCTTGAGAATGTGCACTTCCATTTGGTCGCTGGCCCAGTGAATGCGATCGCTCAGGGCCGGGTTAAAGACGCGCACCCGCTGGTTGCGGGAGGAGACGGGGGAACTGGGGTCGTGGACGGCCAGGGTTTCGACGTAGGGACCATCCACTAAAATGTCGAGCTGATCGAGCAGGTCCTGAGCTCCAGGCGGGGCCGCCGCCGACTGTAACTCCGCCAGGGTAAACCCTGAAAACGACATGGTGTTGAGTCCGGCGGCCCTGACCTGTTTGGCGACCCGCGCCAGGGCGGGGGCCTGCCAGAAAGGTTCGCCCCCCGAAAACGTCACGCCCTCGTTTTGGGGATCGGCCAAAATCTGCTCGACCACCTCTTCCACCGGCACGATTTGGTTGGGCGCAAAGGACCAGGAGGCCGGGTTAAAGCAGCCGGGACAGCCCCGCCGACAGCCCTGAACCCAGACCACAGCCCGGCAGCCGGGACCGTTGACCTCGGAGCGGTTGACGTAGCCCATTAGATTGAGGGGGGCGAGGATGGTGGCCATGGTGGTGGGGAGGTGAAGGAGTGAAGACGTGAGGCGGTGAAGAGGGGGGGGTTGAAGGACTGGCCTATACCGATTGGGAGAACTGATGGAGGGTGCGGTTTCGCAGGTAGGTGTCGAATACGGCGGCGATGTTGCGAATCAGCAGTCGCCCGGCGGGAAGTACCTCGATGTGGTTGGGGGTGAGCCGCACCAAGCCATCGGCTTCAAGGGTCTTGAGGTCTTCTCGCTCGCGAGCGAAGTAGTCGTCGAAGGTCTGATCAAAGCTGAGGTGATACTTTTCTTCGATCGCCGCCTTGGAGAGCTCAAACTGGCACATCAGCTCCATGATCACCGCCCGGCGCAGAATGTCGTCCTGGCTGAGCACCACAGCCCGCTCCAGGGGTAGGGTATCAGTGTCTACGGCTTTGTAGAAGTCGCGCAGGCCCTTGTGGTTTTGGGCGTAGACATCGTGCAGCATGGTGATCGAGGTCATGCCAAAGCCCAGCAGATCGGACTCGGGCTGGGTGGTGTAGCCCTGAAAGTTGCGGTGCAGCTGGCCCTGGGCCTGGGCGATCGCCAGTTCATCCCCCGCCTTGGCAAAGTGATCCATACCGATGAACTGGTAGCCACCGGCGGTGAGGCGATCGATCGCCATATGGAAGATCTCCAGCTTTTCGGCGGGGCCGGGCAGGGTAGTCGGGTTGATGTGCTTTTTCTGAACCGGCTTGAGCCAGGGCACGTAGGCAAAGTTGAAGACGGCAATGCGATCGGGATCGAGGCGCAGGGTTTTGGCGATCGTGTCGCGGAAGGTGGCCAGGGTTTGGTAGGGCAGCCCATAGATCAAATCCACATTCACGCTCTCAAAGCCCGCCTCCCGCAGCCAGCCCATCGCCTCAAACAGCATCGCCTCGGGCTGAATCCGGTTGACCGCCGCCTGCACCGTGAGGTCAAAGTCCTGCAGGCCAAAACTCACCCGCTTGAAGCCCAAATTCTTCAAGAAGAAAACATACTCGCGAGTCAGGTCGCGGGGGTTCACCTCGATGGAGATCTCAGCCCCGGGCTCAAACTCAAAGTGCTGGTGCAGCACGGTCCACAACCGCTCCACCTGGGCCTGGCTCAGGTAACTGGGGGTACCGCCGCCCCAGTGCAGCTGGTTCACCCGGCGGTTGGCCACCCGCTGTGCCACCTGGGCAATATTACGCTCCAGAGAGTCCAGGTAAGGATCGGCTACTTTTTTTTGCCGGGTGATCACCGTATTGCAGCCGCAAAAGTAGCAGGCCGACTCGCAGAAGGGAATGTGGCAGTACAGCGATAGGGGCGTTTGTTTGTAGTTACCCACGGCGATCGCCGCCTCAAAATCCCTGGGGCTAAAGGCCTCCTTCATCTCGGTGGCCGGAGGATAGCTGGTGTAGCGGGGCAGCGGCTGGTTGTACTTATGCAGCAGCGCTGGGTCAAACACGACGGGGTTGACAAGGGAGAGCATAGTGATAGGTGTTTGCAAAAGGTGGATGAATGTGGCTTTGTAGGGTGCATTAGCGGCTCTTTCTCTCTGGCAAACCACCCTGGGTCCAGGCTTTTGAGCCGCAATGCACCCCTGGGATGCTGGGAGGTGCATTGCTTCGCTAATGCACCCTACGAGGGCTTATTCCGTTGCCATCAGGGCCACCATGCCGTGGTGGTGGTGGGGTTCAGTGCTGCCGGGGCGATCCTGGCGGGTAATCAGGTCAAACACGTGGTCGCCCACCGCCGCCCGCACATCGGGTTCCAGCTCGTGAAACACGTCACGGTTGAGGGCAAAGGCCAAATTCGCCTCCTCCACCAGCTGCTGGATCAGCGCCTCATCCACCGGTAGGGCATTCAGCGCATCGCGGTACCTGAACTTGAAGTTGCGCTTGGCCTCCACCGTGGGCAGATCGTCAAACTCGTGCAGCCCGGTCCCCTGGTCGGGGGGCAAATTTAGCGCCGATCGCACGATGTGCCGCAGCCCCTGCCCGCCGGAAAGATCGCCCATGTAGCGCACATAGGCGTGGGCCACCAGCAGGGCCGGGTTGCTGGCCGACACTTCTAAAATGCGGTTGACGTAGCGCAGCCCCGCCGGAGTGGCTACGATGTCGTGCTGCCAGCGATCGCCGTAGTAGTAGGCCAGATCTGCCTCCAGCTTTGGAGTCCGCAGCAGTTCAGCAAAGATCATCGGCCCCACCACAGGGTGCTGCCCATGGCGGGCCATTTCGATCTCCAGCGCGTTGTAGAGAAAATAGAGGTCGGCGGTGAGCTTGCGGAACGGCTCCAGCTCCACCACCCCCTTAAGAAAGCACTTCATAAAGGCCGTGTTTTCAGACAGGGTGTGGGAAACCTGGGTGCCTTCGCGCAGCCGTTGAGCTAGGTCAGTCATAGGAAATTCTCACAGCGACAGGTAAAAATCTTTTGATCACTATACAGCTATTAAGCTTTTGTTTAATCGTGCTGGTTTAAGTTTTGTGTCTCTGCAATCTACTTGCCGAACGCTGGAGCGGAGACAGTGACCCAGGAAAGGCGACGAGGGCGATTTGGCGATCGCCCTCAGTAATAGCCTCATCCGTTAAGAAAAGTGTTTTTTGCCTGGGGCAAGCGATCCGCAGCATCCCCTCCAGTACTCAACCACTGCTCCCAGACCTTCTTTTGGGAGTCCCTTTAACGGGGCTTGACTATTGATAGCTACTTAGTGATAAAGTGCTTTTCAATCGTTTAACCCAAGAATGCTATGGTGACTGCTCCCCCTAGACCAGCCCCTCAGCCCGGTGACAGCTCGGTAAAAACCGCTATTGAAGAAAACCTGCTGTCGCCCCGGTTCTACACCACCGACTTTGACAAAGCCGCAGCGATGGATCTGTCCCTATCCGAAGAGGGGCTCCAGACCATGCTGGACGAAATGCGGGCCGACTACAACCGCCACCACTTCATCCGCGACGACTCCTTTAAGCAAAGCTGGGAACACATTCAGGGCGAGGAGCGCAAGGCGTTCATCGACTACCTGGAGCGATCCTGTGTTTCAGAGTTCTCCGGTTTCTTGCTGTTTAAAGAACTGTCGCGGCGGCTGAAGGGGCGGAGCCCAGTGTTGGCCGAAATCTTTAGCCTGATGGCCCGCGATGAAGCCCGTCACGCGGGTTTCCTGAACAAGTGCATGCAGGATTTCCACATTTCCCTCGACCTGGCCAAGCTGACCAAAAACCGCACCTACACCTTCTTCCCGATTGAGTGGATTGTCTACGCCGTCTACCTCTCCGAAAAAATCGGCTACTGGCGCTATATCCTCATTTACCGGCACCTGGAGCAGCATCCCGAGCACAGCTTTTATCCGCTGTTTAACTACTTCGAGAGCTGGTGCCAGGACGAAAACCGCCACGGCGATATTTTCAAGGCGCTGGTCAGGTCGCAGCCCGCCATGTGGCAAACCTGGCAGGGCCGCCTCTGGAGCCGCTTCTTTCTGCTTTCGGTGTTTGCTACCCACAGCCTCACCGTCCACGAACGGGCCAAATTTTACGAAATGCTGGGCCTCGATGCCACGGCCTTCGACATTGAAGTCGTGCGCAAAACCAACGATACCGCCGCCCGCGCCTTCCCAATCTATCTCAACGTTGACCACCCCGAATTCTTTCCTCGCCTGGAGCGCGCCGCCGATCGCAACCTCAAAATCAATCAGCTGATGGCCACCTCAGCACCTGCCTGGCTGAAGCAGCTGCGAAAAATTCCCCTGGTGCTGGGCATCGTCGGCGACCTGGTTCGTCTCTATTTCATTAAGCCCCTCGATGCCGAAGCGCTCCGCCATGCCATTCGGTAGGCTGACCAAATATAGCGATGGCCAACCCCAGCGCTGGTGAGAGTTCTCAATCATCGCATTGAGTTTGCTTATTCCTGATTTCTCCTGGCATCCCCATGTTTGCCCCCGATCCTCTTCCTCGGAAGAGAGTTGGGGGCTTTTTTTGGCATCTAGCCGTAGCCAGTTCGATAAAAACAGGCATACAGTCTTGGCCCCAGCTTGAGATGGCCATAAACCATCTCAAAAGATTCCCTATGAATCTTTGGCTTCTCCAGAACCTTTTCAGCACCGGATCACACCCAGGGCAACGTCCCCCACTAGCTGTCAGGAGTCGTTCTACGATTTTCTAGAACTTTGGCAGGAACGCCTACGGCGACCGAATACGGGGGAATATCTTTAGTGACGACCGCCCCAGCCCCAACCACGCTGCCGTAGCCGATCCTGACACCGTCTAAGACCTTAGCGCCAGACCCGATCCAACATTTGTCTTCGATCTCAATTCCCTGCGTGCTGTAACCCACGTGACCATGCTGATTGGCGTAAATACCGACCATAGAGGCGATCATACAGCCTTGGCCGATGGTGACATGGCCTGGCCCAGATATACAGCTATGGGGGCCAATATAGGTATCATCGCCAATAGTGATGGTGCAGTTGTCGCCCAGACGAATGCTGACGTCACGATCCAAAGAGACGTTTTTACCCAACATCAATCGACAGTTGGCAAAATCGCAGTTCAAAATTGAATACCTCAGTATTCTCACACCGTCACCAATCAGCATCCTGTGAATGCCAAGAATTTCGACCCAGGCCTGAATATAAATATTCTTTCCCCAAGTTTGCGAGAGAAGAGGATAGCCCAAACGCCGAATTACAGTTCCCAAAGGACGAGGTAGGGGTTCAAACAATGAGATGATTAACTTGCTCAAAGCATGATGCTTTTGAGGCGATGGGTCTAGTGGCTGCTGAGTTGCGGCGTCTAAAGCCTCGATCTTTTGGTTAGTGGTCATTGCAGAAACTCCTGAAAATTGCAGGCTACCCTGCTACAGACAGGGCAGTAACTCTTCTGATGTAGCGGTTCGATAGCGTTTTTGAAAGTCAAGCTGGGTTCACAGGCGTTACTGCCGGAGGTGAAACCTTGTCCAAAGTTGTCTGCTGCCGATGGCTATAGGCCCGATCGATGTCCCAAATTTCGGCTGCTCACAAAACCTTTCTACGCGGCCTGACTAAAGCTATTTCTCTGGTATCAGCTCTCTTGCAGTCTTTGTCTCTATCTGCTCTAATTCTCTCTAAGTAGGTCGTAGCAGAGGCGCTCAAAGGAGCCTGCAGGATCTGCTTAGATCACTCCGCAGCCAGGTGCTCAATGAGTACTTTTATGCTTGGCGAATAAAGAGAAAACGACTGGTGTCTCAGGATAGGGTATTTTACCTGTACTACCTTAAGAGCGAGGCAGAAACTCAACCAGAAAAGACAGGCTTTGTAAAGTTTGTAGCGTGAGGCATCAACTAGGGGGGAGTTACTCCACCCGGAATTCTAAAGGCCTTGGCAGCTAAGCAAAGTCGGCTTCGCTGAGCCAACTTAAAGTCTTTCTGCAAAAGTTGGTAAACAGCAGCGTAGAAGTATGATTGATTGGGCTTTAAAGGGAGCATACGCCAACTTCATACACGCTTCATGTTCTTAGCGAAACCTTGATTTTGTCAGCACAAAAGTAATAGAAAAAGGCTCGGTTTCGATGGCTACCAGTCTACTACTAAAGTCTTTTGGCGACAACCTAAGTGTTTAGCCCTCCCAGCACACGACGCGATCGCGGCCCTCCTGCTTGGCGCGGTAGAGAGCCTGGTCGGCGGCGGCAACCAGGGTTTGAATTGACAGATCGCGGCTGGGAACTTGGCAGGCGACCCCCAGACTCACGGTGACATAGACAGTTTCGGTGGCGGACTGGAAATTGACAATGTTGAGCGCGCGAATGCGGGCGCGAATGGCTTCGGCCAGGGTGGCGGCCCCGGTCAGGGTAGTGTGCGGCAAAACCACCGCAAATTCCTCGCCGCCGTAGCGGGCAACGATGTCAGATGGGCGATTGACCACGGCTTGACTGGTCTTGGCCACGGTGATGAGACAGTCATCACCGGAGGGGTGCCCGTGGCAATCGTTAAACTGCTTGAAGTGATCGACATCGAACATGATCAGCGCCAGGGGCGAATGACTGCGGCTCAGGCGTTTCCATTCGCGCTGAAGTACGGTATCGAAGTAGCGGCGGTTGGCAATTTGGGTCAACTGATCGCGGTGGCTCAGGTCGTTCAAACGTTGGTTGGCCCGCGCCAGAGCCTGATTAGTTTCGGCCAGTCGCTGGGCCTGATACTGTAACTGAGCCAGCAGATCAGCCTGCTGCACCGCGATCGCCAGCTGGTCGGCCACCTGTTCGAGGAGTTCGGCTTCGCCGGACTCCCACTGTCGGGGGCTGGCGCAGGTCTGCACAATTAAAAATCCCCACAAATTGCTGCCGCCCTGGGGCTGAGGTTGCAAAATGGGAGCCACGATCGCCGATTTAGCCTCCGTCAGCTCAATCCAGGGGCTGAGGCACAGTTCATTTAGATCGGCGGTCAGGCCAGCGATCGCTTTGGCCTGGCCCTGGCTGTAGTAGTGGTAACAGCGCTGCCGCAGCCCATCGGCCTGCCACTCCTGGGCGGTGGGGGTAACCGGGCAACTGGCCTGGGCCGTGGTCTGAATGATGGCCCCACTGTGGTCTGAGGTGAACTGGAAAATCAGGGTGCGATCGACCTGGAGGTAGCTCTGCACCTCAGCGGTAGCGGTGGCCAGAATGCTGGGCAGGTCCAGGGTTTGGCGAATTTTTTGGGTGATCTGCCAGAGGGTTTGCTCGCGCTCCGCCTTGCGCTGAAGGGCCAGTTCGGCGGCCTTGCGCTCGCTGAGATCCTGGATCAGCGCAAAGTATCCCTGCACCTGGCCGTCCACGTTGTGGTCGGGGACCAGGGTGCCCTGCACGTAGCGCTGACCCGCCACCGCGTAGGGAATCACCGCTTCGTAGACCACGGCTTCGCCCGCCAGGACGCGATCGATATAGGCCTTCACCTTCTGGTAAGCTTCAGGCCCAATCACCACCTCCAGGGGCTGACCATAGATCTCCTCAGGCTTGAGGCCAAACCAGTTTTGATAGGTGGTGTTGGCGTACTGGTAGCAGCGGTTGCGATCGACGTAGGAGACGCAGACGGGCAGCGAATCCATCAGCTGCTCCAGCAGATGCAGCTGAGCGTAAACCTGAATTTGTTTGTTGATGGTAGCCTCGTGCCGCCATGCCGTCGGAGGCAGGTTCAACTCGGCGGATTCTGGCGTAATCTCATTCCAAAACCGAGGGGGAGTGCGCTTACGTTTGGATGCCTCAGCCATTGGGTAATTGCATCTAAAACTAGAGGGTCAAGCCAACTTATCGACACGTTTGGATTCTTTCTGCTGGTTTGCTCCCTAGGAAAAGTCGGCAAGCTCTCGTTCTTCAGACAATTCCGAACCATCGAAAAATGAATTGAATATCTATCCTCACAAAAGCGACTCAAAATAATATCTGCCCCAAGGCCGAAAAGTATTGCGGCAAGTATTGCGGCCCTGGAAAACTCAGGCGGCCCAGTAGATCTTCGCCCTGCTGCACCGCGCCCAATCCAGGGCTAAACAACGGACTCCCCTTGGGTATGCCACCTTCGATAGCCGTTTTGGCCCACCGACCGGACGGGTTCCGGCCGCCGAGTGCCCCTCGACAGAGTGCAAAATTCCCTTTTTTCTTCACTATTAAAGCGATCGCACGGGAGCAGGAGCAGGGTGAATGGTTAGACGATCGCTTTTGGCAGTCATTTGGGTTGGCTTTTTGGGCTACGTGCTCTGGCTAGCGCCCCTCGATCGCCCATTTACCTGGACGTTTGCCCGCCACCTGGTGACGCTGCACTGGGGGGAGATCAATGCCTATCTGCTGGCTATTTTCTGGCTGATGGGGGTTTGGCCCATGATCTACGCCTGCCTGATGTTTGCCGATGGCCACATGCAGCCCGTTCCGGCCTGGCCTTTTTGGCTGGGCTCAAATTTTACCGGGGTGCTTTGCCTGCTGCCCTACCTGCTGGTGCGACCGCGCAACTGGGCTTTCGATGGCCAACAGGACAGGTGGCTGAGTTGGCTGGATCGGCGATCTACCGGCCTGGGGCTTTTAGGGACGGCGATCGCGCTGATAGCCTATGCTCTGGTGGCCGGGGATTGGCCCGACTTCTGGACGCAGTTTCACAACTACGCCTTTGTACATCTGATCACCCTCGACTTTTGCCTGATGGGGGTGGTCTTTCCCCTCACCTCACTGTTCGACGATGATATGCAGCGCCGGGGAATTGACCCCTCCCGTGGGGTTTGGGCGATCGCGCTGATCCCGCTGTTTGGCCCGCTGCTGTACCTGTGCTGGCGGCCCAGACTGCCCGGCCACACTCCTCCTTTCAATTGGGCTAGCTCCATCCAATGAGCGATGAAGCTACCTGCCATAGCTCGCTAGAACAACAGATAACGCAATGGTTGTCCTGCCTCAGGGCTACAGGGTTGAAATCTGTCTCTGCGGTTTTGCAACGGTTGCTGGCTTTGCACAAAAGGAGGAAGCAATCGAACATGGCTTCGAAACGCAGACGCGCAGTGGGAATTTTCCCCGATCGCCCCAGAACAGCCTCTGCTTTACAGGCACTCAGCGACTCAGGCTTTGACCTGGGTCATGTGTCGGTGATTGCCAAAGACTCGCAGCGGCAAACCGCGATCGCTGGGGTTAAGGTCAAAGATGAAGAGAGCAACCAGGCCGATACAGGCGGTGCCATGGGTGCCCTGACCGGCGGTGTGCTGGGCGGTGTGACTGGGCTGCTGGTTGGCCTGGGCACGCTGGTGATTCCGGGAATTGGCCCGGCGCTGCTGGCGGGAGAAGCCGCTACGGTCATGGCGACACTGGTGGGCGGCGCGGCCGGGGCCGCCGCTGGGGGTCTGGTGGGTGCCCTGATTGGCATGGGCATTCCTGAGCACCGGGCCAAGCGGTACCGCGATCGCGTGGCCCAGGGCGACTACCTGGTCATGCTCACCGATACCGAACCCGAAATTGCCCGTGCCGAGCGCACTCTCAAAGCGGCTGGTATCGAGGACTGGGGCGTGTATCAACCGCCCGAGGAAACCTCCGGAGCCAGGGCTGGCTCCCCCAATGCCACCTTCAATGGTGACCCCCTCAGCCCGCCCGCCCCCTACGCTGCTGATCCTGGCCTGGACCAGGGTGTGGCACCAGGCCGTGCCAACCCCTACAACCGGGTGGATCACCCCATGGATCAGGGCTACCCCCATCGCGAATCCTAGGGCGTGTCATCCGGTTGGGCTAAAGGCCTCTCAGATCAGAGGTGCCAAGCCCGCCCCACGCCTGCCCAATCAAACCGAAGAACAACTCCGGTCTGTTTACCCCTGAATGTTTGCCCCCGTTGAGGAATAATCCTGTGAATATTTTGAAATCTATTCGCCTTGGCGTCATTGCGCTGTGCCTGGGCGTGGTCTTGTTTACCACCAGCGCCTGCGGCACCGCCACCCAAACCCGAACCGGCCCCGGCCTCGCCCCCAGCGCCTACAGCCAGCTTGAGCGCGGCGATACCGCCAGCGGCGAGAACTATGGCCGCTGGGTGATGCAGACCGCCCGAGGGCTGATCAGCGATGCCTATGTGCGCGACAACGACAAGCTGGGCGTGGTGATTTCGCCGGAAGTAGCGCCCCGGGAAGTGAAGCCCCTGGCCCAGTCGCTGGTGCAGGGCTTTCACAAGAACTTCCCCAACCGCGACCTGAGTGTGCTGGTCTACGCCCCCGACAAGGAGCTGATTTTGACCGCCAACTACAACGACACAACCCGTCAGGTCCAGTACCAGTAGATGACACCCGATCCAACCATCGGCCCCTTTCAAAACCCCAACAAATTAGCAAAAAATAGCAAGAGTAGGACACGATATGAGCAGCAGTAAAGACTACAAACGCCAGATCATGAATGACCTGGCCGGTGGCAACACCGAGAGCATCGACAGCCGGTCGACCCAACCGGAGCGCGAGTACTCCAACTTCGACGATTTTGCCAAGCGCTCCTCCCGGGAGGAGCGGCGGGAACTGGGCCGTGGGTTCCACCCCGATCGCATTCCCCCCAGCCAAATGGAGCCCGAGCTCCGCAAGGCGATCGCCCAAATCAAGCCCCAGGAGCGCGACGACGTTGCCCGTGACCTGTTTAAGCATCTCAAGGGGCGCGGCCTGAGCGATCGCGATCTGGAGCGTCAGCTGGGCCTTTCGACCCACCACGCCAGCCGCATGAACGAAGACGACGTCACCAAACTGGCCTCCTTCACCTACCACAGCCACCCCGACATTTTCCAGGATGTGCTGGCCGACCAGCCCGGCATTCTGAAGTTCTTCAGCAACCCGCTGGTGGGGGCCGCCGTGGGCGCGATCGCCGCCAAGTGGCTGGGCAAGCGCTAGGGGCTAAAGCCGAGAGGGCTATCCGATAGGGGTGTAAATCATCCCGCGCCATAGAATCGCCCACCGGGCTGCTGGGATCGTACCTGGCGGCCCGGTTGGTGTCTCAGCGTCAGCAACGGCAACAAAGCATGAACCTGGTTTGGGGCATACGGCGTTGGCCCTGGCAAGCAACATTGAGTTTCTAATTCATACCTTTGTTCCTTGTCTCAGCAGGCGGGTTGCTCAATATGTGTAATCTCGATCGCTTGAGTCAGTCGCCCCCGGGCCAGAGGTATTCTGAAGAGAGGAACAGGGCATGTTGATGTCCTAAGGAGACAGGTGTTTCATGAACCGTCGAGGATTGCTCAATCAACTGCTGGGAGGCCTGCTGGTGGGGGCGATCGCACTGCTGGTGGCGTTCACCGCTCCAGCCACCGCCGCTGCTACCGATTCTCTTCACCCTGCTCTGCCTGCGCTAACCGTGTACCTCAGCCCCACCTGTCGCTGCTGCGGCCACTGGGTTGACCACATGAAAGCGGCCGGGTTTGAGGTACAGGATGTGGTCACCGAAGACATGGCTGCCCTCAAGACCCAGTACGGCGTGCCAGAGGCCGTAGCCTCCTGCCATACGGCAACTGTGGGGAATTATGTGATCGAGGGCCACGTGCCCGCCGCCGACGTGCAGCGCTTGCTCAGCGAGCAGCCCACCGTGCTCGGCATCGCCGCCCCAGGTATGCCCGTAGGCTCTCCGGGTATGGAAATGGGCGATCGCGTCGCCCCCTACACCGTGGTCGCGTTTACCCAGGCGGGCGAAACAGCGACCTTTGCCGAGCACCCCTAACCGCCCCTCCAATGGCCTACTACCGCTCTCAGCCCCAGGCATTTGCCGATGCCTACCTCCACAACCTGCGGGGGGCAATTCAGTCGTGCCGCTACTTTGCTACCAACAACCTCAACCGCGATTTTGTTGGCACCAAAGGGTTTTCGGTGGTGTTTACCCAGGCGGGCCGGGCCGAGGTCGATCGCCAGTTTCCCTACTTCAAGCCCTACCTCGATCGGGCGCTGCGGCCCGACTGCAACGCCTTTTACCTCAACCCGCTGCTGCTGAAGCAGGGTTCTCGGGTAGACCCCCACATCGATCGCTCCCTCAGGTCCTACTGCAAGACCATCGACCCGCCCGACCAGGTGAGCGTGCTCTACGTGCAGGTGCCCCCCGACCTGGCCAGCGGTGAGCTGGTGCTCCAGCGGGGGCGACAGCGGGTAGCGCAAATCCGGCCCCAGGCCGGGATGCTGCTGCACTTCCAGGGCGACCTGACCCACTCGGTAAACGCGATGGACAGCCCCGGCAGTCGCCTCAGCCTGGTGTGCGAACAGTACGCCCTCGATGCCGATGCCCTGTGGGATATTCCCGAATTTTTGATCGAGTCCCGAACCCTGTCGGCGGCTAAATCAAAAGTCTAATACCCGGCGGCATAAGTCAGCCAACTGTTCCTGAAACCTAAAACCCAGCACCTGAAAACCCTCAGCAATGGTTGCCCTATTTCTGACAACCCGCCCTGGGGCAGTGGATCGATTTCAGCAGCCATAGCGACGGTTAGCGCCAAAATCAGTAAGCTATACCAAATCCGAATCACACAACCCCGATGCGAAATCGATACCTCGTGAGGGCATTGCAGTGCAATGCCCCTACAAATCGGGGGGATACGGATAGGATTTGGTATAAGTCCATAGTGTTGAGCGGCGATTATGAGCTTGATTCAAGAAATATTTCTCGAAAGCGACTGGGATGAGGTGGAACAGGCCCAGGCCGCCTGCGACGAACGGGCTACCCGCCTGCGGGCGGAGGGGCACACCTGTACCTGCACCACTCTCTACCGCATCACCGATGGGCGGCGCGTCTTTTTGCTTGAGGCCCAGCACCCCGACATGGTAGAGCCAGATCGGCCCTCCCGGCGCAAGCCGCCCTCTCGACGGCCCACCCAGCGCAGCTAACCCGGACGCTATCGGTCCCCAACCAGGCTGAGGGCGACGGCCTCGGCCACCCGAATGCCGTCGATCCCGGCGGACAAAATGCCCCCGGCATAGCCCGCCCCTTCCCCTGCGGGGTACAGTCCGGCGGTGTTGAGGCTCTGAAACTGCTCGTTGCGCTTGATCCGAATGGGCGACGAGGTGCGGGTTTCGACCCCGGTGAGCACGGCGTCGGCCATGGCAAAGCCGTGGATCTGGCGATCGAAGGCGGGAATGGCTTCGCGGATGGCGGCGATCGCGTAGTCCGGCAAACTCTCGCCCAGGTCGCCCAGCCTCACCCCCGGTTTGTAGGAAGGCAGCACCTCCCCAAAGTGGGTTGAGGGACGCCCCGCCAGAAAATCCCCCACTAGCTGCCCTGGTGCCTCGTAGGTGCCGCCGCCCAGGGCAAAGGCCCCCTCCTCCAGCCTGCGCTGAAGCGCAATCCCAGCCAGCGGACCCTCCGGATAGTCGGCCTCTGGGGTAATGCCGACCACAATGGCACTGTTGGCGTTCGACTCGTCGCGGGCGTACTCGCTCATGCCGTTGGTGACCAGACGACCCGGTTCTGATGCCGCCGCCACCACTTTGCCGCCGGGGCACATGCAAAAACTGTAGACCGTGCGGCCGTTTTCGCAGTGGTGAACCAGCTTGTAGTCGGCGGACCCCAGCCGGGGGTGCCCAGCCCGATCGCCCAACCGGCAGCGATCGATCAGCGCCTGGGGATGCTCAATTCGAAACCCAATCGAAAAGGGCTTGGCCTCGATATACACCCTCCGGTGGTACAACATCTCAAAGGTGTCGCGGGCGCTGTGGCCCACCGCCAGCACCACATGGTCGCTGGCGATCCGATCGCCGTTTTCCAGCCGCACTCCGCACACCCGGCCCTGGTCGATCTCGAGATCGACCACGCGGGTTTGGAAGTGGATTTCGCCGCCCAGGGCTTCGATATGGGCCCGCATATTCTGCACAATTTTGACCAGGCGGTAGGTACCGATGTGGGGCTTGTTGATATAGAGAATTTCCGGGTTGGCTCCGGCGTTGACCAGCTCGGTCAGCACCTTGCGCCCGTAGTGGTGGGGGTCGCTGACCTGGCTGTAGAGCTTGCCGTCGGAGAAGGTGCCCGCCCCGCCTTCGCCAAACTGGGCATTGGATTCGGGGTTGAGGGTTTTCTTCAGCCAAAAGCCAAAGGTATCGACGCTGCGATCGCGCACCGCCTTGCCCCGCTCCAGAATAATTGGCCGAAACCCCATCTGCGCCAGCATCAGCCCCGCGAACATGCCGCACGGCCCCATGCCAATCACAACTGGGCGGTTCGTGAAGCCCGCCGGGGCTTCGGCCACCGGGTGGTAGGTCATATCCGGCGCAGGCACCACGTGGGGGTCTTTCCTAAACCGCTTCAGCAGCGCCTTTTCCTTGGGCGTCTCCACATCCACGATGTAAACCAGGGTGATGGTGTCCTTTTTGCGCGCGTCGTAGCTGCGCTTGACGATGGAAAAGCGGCTCAGGTCTGCCGCTTCCAGGTGCAGCTTTTTGAGCACAGCGGCCTCCAGGGCGTCGTCGGGATGGTCGAGGGGCAGTTTGATCTGGCTGAGGCGTAGCATACGGAATCGCTGAAAAAATCCCAGGGGCACAGAGATCGATCATGCCACATGGGCTCTGGTCCGGACTGCGCTTGTCGTCAGGAATGCTCCGTCAGTTCGCTGTAGAGGTGCATAGAGAACCCATTCAAGTCCAGCCCTGGGAGCCTGCCGAAAGTACCTTCCAGCCCTGGGCTGGGCTGATACTGTTTTGAGCTGTGCGTACAAAGGATAAATCACGATGAGATTAGCATTGGGCTGGGCGTTACTGGGCAGCTTGCCCCTGGGTCTTTGGGGCAGTTTGGGGTCAGCGGCCCTGGCCAATACCATTCAACTGAGCGTGCTGCCCCTGCTGGATGCACCGACAGCCAACTGCCCCACTCGGCTGATTGCCCACGAGACCGCGCTGCCCTATACCGAGGGCGGCTATGCCACCAACGGCATGATCAAACTGCGCGACATTGCCACCAATATTCAACTCTCCCAAACCGATCGCTTCAGCGCCACCTGGGTAGGCACGCTCAGGCCCGAGTACCGCAACTGTCAGGCCTCAGGGGCCATGCTCACGATAGACGGCGAAGATTTTGAAGGACATTCCTACATCCGAGTGCAGCTGGCCAATGGTCAGGTCAGAGCCATTTTGGATATGACCGGCATGGGCGACCCGAATGGATTCACCACGGTGATTACCTTTAGGGGGCTGCGCGAGGGCAATCCCCGCTGGACCTGGGGCGGCACCGACTAGCGCCATAACCAGGCCGGCAAAGATCTATCCCAGGTTGCACTAAGGCTTCAAACCCAGCTTCTAGAGTGGAGGGACAATTCATTTTCCGGCCTGGACGTCTGTGGATATTTACATTCTCGATCTGCTGGTCATTGGCCTGCTGCTGCTGGCCGTCACGTTCGGATCTGGATGGATTGAGCGATTGCCGCTCTCCTATGCGTTGATTTACCTGGTCGTGGGGCTAATTCTTAGCCCCTACGGCGTCAATCTGATTCGGGCCAGGCCGGATACAGAGCTGTTAGAGCGACTAACCGAAATGGTCGTTCTAATTTCCCTGTTTAGCTGTGGGCTGAAAATGAATCGCCCGGTGCAGGCCTGGGCCTGGAACTCTACCATTCGGCTGATTGGCTTTTTGATGCCGATCTCTATTTTTGCGATCGCGGCGATCGCCCACGTTTTCCTCCGGCTGGAGTGGGGAGAAGGCATTTTGCTGGGGGCTATTTTGGCTCCTACCGACCCAGTTCTGGCTTCGGAAGTGCAGCTCTACGACCCCCAGGACCGGGATGAACTGCGCTTTGGCCTCACCTCAGAAGGCGGCCTCAACGATGCCCTGGCCTTTCCCTTTGTCTACTTTGGGCTGCACTGGCTGGAGGATAGCCGCTGGCAGAACTGGTTTAGTCAGTGGGTCCTGGTCGATCTGATCTGGTCGATCGCGGCGGGGCTGCTGGTCGGTCTCGCGATCGCCAAGGGGGTTTGCCGGATTGAGCACTGGCTTGAAAGGGGCGAAGCCGTTGACGATTTGATGGAAGATTTTGTTGGGCTCAGCACCATTCTGCTGAGCTATTCGGTGGCTGAGCTGGTGCATGGCTACGGCTTTTTGGCCGTTTTTGTGGCAGGAGTCACCATGCACCAGCGCTGCGAGAGCGCCGAGCGATCCGCCTCCCGGCTGCGGTTTATGGAGCGGCTCGAAAAACTGGCAGAGGTGGGCACCATTTTGCTGCTGGGGTCGCTGCTGCGCCACGAGCCCATGCTGCGGTTTGCCCTCCCTACCCTGATCATCGCCGGGGCGCTGCTGTTTGTGATTCGTCCCCTGGGAGCGTGGGTCAGCACCATAGGCTCGCCTGTGCACCCCGCCACCCGCTGGCTTTTTGGCTGGTTTGGCATTCGCGGCGTGGGCTCGCTTTACTACTTGACCTACGCCCTGGGCCAGGGCCTGGAGGGGGAAACCGGCGAACTGATCGCCTGGTTAACGCTGACTACTGTGACCATTTCGGTGACGCTACACGGCATTAGCTCCACCCCCCTGATGGGATGGTACGAGAGCCACGTCGAGGGCCACAATCGACTGGAAAAAAGACTGCCCAACCCCGATTGATCCATTTCCTCTCCATTGGATACACCCCACAGCTGTCGTCCCGATCGCAGCGCGGCATTGCAGACCGTGGAGTGGACTGTGGCGAAAAATCAGGGCGCACCCCACTTTTGCAAGTGTCTACGTCATGCCCATGAAAGTGGGAATAGAAAAGTGAGATACGCCCTCGGTTTTTTTGTTGCAGAGGCAAAACATCGGTATTCAAATCGACGCTAAAAAGGTTCTTTTTTCGGCAAAAAAGGTCTGTTGATGGACTTGCTTTGCTTCTACTGCTACTGCTCTAAAAGCCGGTTTTTGTGGAGAAACTCTCTCAATCGTTCGATGTTGCCCCTGCCTTTGGTTCCCAGAATGAAAGGCACAAGCTACTCGTTAAACGCGATCGCTCTAACCGAAGTCAACTCTCAAGGAGAACGCTATGAAACGCTATTTTTTGTCAGGGATAGCCATTACAGCAGCTACCCTAGCGCTAGCCCCTGTTGCCCGGGCCCAAGAACCCGCCGCACCGGGACAAACCCCGGGACAAACTAATTTTCCTGGTCAAGTTCCAGGACAGATTGCCCCAGGGCAACTTCCCGGCCAAACTATACCGGGTCAACTTCCAGAACAGACCATACCGGGCCAGCTTCCCGGCCAGACTACGCCTGGTCAAAGTCAAACTACCCCTGGTCAAACTACACCGGGCCAGCTTCCTGGCCAGACTACACCGGGCCAGCTTCCCGGCCAGACCGCGCCAGGCCAACTTCCCGGTCAAACCACCCCCGGTCAGCGGCCGGGTCAGATCACACCGGGTCAAACCGCACCGGGTCAAACTCAGCCTGGTCAACTTCCCGGTCAAACTCAGCCTGGTCAAATCCCTGGTCAAACCACCCCCGGTCAGCGTCCGGGTCAGATCACGCCGGGGCAAACCGCACCCGGTCAACTTCCGGGTCAAACTCAGCCTGGGCAGCTTCCCGGTCAGACCACGCCGGGCCAAATCCCTAGCCAAACCACCCCAGGCCAAACCCCTGGTCAGACCACGCCCGGCCAAATCACCCCGGGTCAGCGTCCTGGTCAGCCCACACCGCCTGGTCAGGTTCCTGGACAGTTTCAGGGGCAGCCCGGCATGTCTCAGCCCCTCTCAGGCCAGCGTAGGGCTGCTGACATCCCTCAACCCATGCTTGGGCCTTTGCCCAGAACCGGCCAGGTTAGCTTGCAAAACATGAACGCCGATATTAGCGGCACTGGGGAAGTCAGCCTGATCGATCTGATTCTGTACAATCGCGCTCAACGGCAGTCCTAAACCGCTTGTTCACGCTGCCGCCTATCGCTACCGTCATTGCCGTGCTAGCACGGCAATGACGGCTAACTGGTATTCGCCGGCATCCTGCAGGCTGAGGACAGAACAGTAAGGCTCGTTTTTTCTAACAACCGGGTATAGCTCGTAGGGCAAACGCATACTCAGGAGGAGAGTAGCCGAATTAGGTAGTCATTATCCCATCCTGCTTGCAAGCGTTTAGCCTTGATACCCCCTTTGGCAAAAGCGTCCTGACGCAGCAGATTGAGGGCGATGTGACGGACGACGGCCAGATTAGCGGGGGCGTGGTCTTTACGAATTCGAGAGGCATCTTCGTGGAAGGCGACATCGAGCACCCAGTGGAGCTGGTTTTCAATACCCCAGTGGCTGCGCACCCCTTGGGCAAAGCGTTGGACATCGCCGTCAAAACTAACGAGATAGTAGCGCTGCTCAATGGTCGGGGGTTGACCGAGGATACGGCGTTCAGCCTCCACGAGGCCAACGCGTTTTAAGCCAACCCAGCGCTCAGCGTTGATGAGGTGCTCGACCCCATCGAGCAACCAGTGGCGGCGGATGTCGATGCGCCCGTGCCCAGGGGTGATGGTCTGATGAAACTCGTGGGAGATGTCCTTAAAGTCCTGCTGCCGCGCCCAGGTAAACACCTGCTCGACATCCTCGTGAATGTTGCCCTGATTGCCTTTAAGGCTCAAGATGTAGTCGCCACCGCCTTCGATAATCTGGTGAGCAATGGCGGTTTGAGTGCCCATGGCATCAATGGCCCCATTGTCCAGGCCATCCAGCCGGGGATAGAGCGAGAGCTAGCCTTTCAGCAGATGGCGATCGCCCAGGCCGAGGCCGGGGATCTAGCCGCTGCGGTAGCCCTGGCGCAGGCCAGCGGCAGCCGCCGCAATACCGCCCTGGTGGAAATTACCCGGTACCACCTGGCCAACCAGCAGCCCGACCAGGCCTGGGCGCTGGTGCAGGCTGAGCAGGTGCAGGGCATTTTTGCCGAGGTGGCCCTGGGCTATCTGGAGGCGGGGCAGCCCGACCAGGCCTGGCAGATTGTGCAGGCGAATGGTTTAGAGGGCTTTGATTCTGAGCTGGCTATCGCCCAAGCCAGGGCAGGGCAGGCCGACCAGGCGATCGCGGCCCAGCCCGTTGAGTGGCTGCGGCCCGCGATCGCGCGTGAATTTGCCCAGCAGCGGCAGCTCGACCTGGCCTTGCAGGTGGCCGAGTCCATCGGCGACCAAACCTACCGGGCCCAGGCCTTCATTGCGATCGCCCAGAGCTATGGCCCCCCAGCCGCTGCCCGGCGAGGGGGGGTGCGGGGGGCGATCGCTACCCTGACCGACGCGGCCCGAGGCTGGTTTGGCGACTCAAACCGCGAGACAGCCACCGCCGCCCTCGACCAGGCCCTGGAGCTGACCCAATCCCTCTAACCCGTTCTCCCATCCAAGACAAAAGCGAAAATGCTCGATTAACGGCGATAGGGGCTGGGCAGAACACATAACTCACTTCCTAGAAATGAGTCTTAATATTCTCATCTCGAGTATGCGTTTGCCCTAGTATAGCTCGGCGGTAGAGAGATACTCCCAAAAATCGGCGGAGCTAGAGCAGGGTAGCCAGGCAGAGGAAGAGGGTTTCGGTCCATTCCACCGTAGCGCCGTAGGTGTCGCCGGTATGGCCGCCCAGGCGGCGGTGCAGCCAGGCCCCTGTCCCCAGGGCCAGACCCAGACCACCGAGCAGGCTGATACCTACGGCCCCAAGCTGGTCAGGCTGACTCCAGCCCCAGCCAGCGTGCAGTACCAAGGCCAGGGCCAACCCCAACAGCCAATCCTGGGGCGATCGCAGGTGTTCCCGGTGCAGCGCCCCCTTGCCCTCGGCCCGCAGGTAAGGGTAGCGGGCGATCGCCACCACCTGTCCCCAACGGCCCCACACCAGCGCCGCCACCAGCACCCAGCCGCGTCCCGTCGTCAATTCGGCCAGGGCCAGGGTTTTAAGACCCAGAATGGCGATCGCTGCCATCACCCCAAAGGCTCCGCTGCGGCTATCCGCCATCACCGCCAGCCGTCGCTCGGGCGCCATCACCGCCAGACCATCGGCAGTATCCATCGCGCCATCCAGGTGCAGCCCGCCGGTCAGCCACACCCCCAGCCCAATCACCAGAGCGCTGCGGATGAGCGGCGGCATCCCCAGCTGCCCTAGGGTAAAATCTACGCCGACTAAACCCAGCCCCAGCCCCAGCCCCACCACCGGTGCCAGGGGCGCAATGCCCTCAAAGCGCGGCTGCCAGCCGGAGGGCAGCGGTAGTCGGGTGTAGAACAAAATAGCTCCGCCCAGGCGGGGAAACCAGCCGGGCCGAGGGGTAATCTCACCGGGACGCGCTGGGGGCAAGGGAGTCACGGATCCACCTCTGCGCTAGAAAAACATTCCGGCAAAATTACGGAGAAATCAGCATTCTGGCGGAATGCTTAATTTCTGGGCTTTTGGCAGTATTAAGACAGGACTTTTCCCCAGGCCCCCCTATCGCAGGGCAGATCATTCCCGGCGATATCGAGTATCGTGGATATAGACCTAGAGGAGCGATCGCCCCAGGCTTTGCTCCAACCGCCAACGTAGCGTGGTTAAACACCCATGAATCGCGAGCGTGCCAGCAATTTGAGCATTCCCGCTCCCTGTTTAATCGATAGCGGAGTCGTTGTCAACAAAACCGACATGCTCAGGCTACTGCAAGACCTGGGTCAGGTGCAGTACCGCCACCTGCAAGACGGCATACCGCTCTCCGAAGGCCAGGGGCTGGTCATGGAGGTGTTTGCTGACGGGCAGCAGGCCACACTCGTGGCTAATCATACACTCTATATCAACGTTTTCAGCTTTGATTGCCTGGAACTGGGCCAAACCGATGCCGACGGCAACTACTTTGACCTGGTGCAGGACAATCGGCGGCTGCGGCTGATACCGATGTCCGATCCCCTGCACGACCATATCACGCGATCGGTCAATACCGCTGCCCTTGAGGCCATGGTCGCCGACGCCCTCTCCGCCAGCTGGGACGCCTGCCTCGACGACGATCGCAATTTTCTAGACTAAGTCATTCACCGCAATCCGATTCCATATGAGTCAAGAGAGAGGAACGGCCTGAGCTAGCTCAGGCCGTTCCTTTTGGTGTTACAGCAGCGTGGGCATGCTCTCGTCGTGGGCGGCATTTGGTTTGTTGGTGATCCACACCGACTGATAGGGCTTCAGCATGTAGGCCATATCCAGGTCGGGGAACTTGTCGCCGCTGATCAAGTCGTACCAGTCGTCCGTGCTAACCAGGTTGAGATCGCTCAGGCGTAGCTCCTGGGGCTGATCGCTCAGGTTGTGCACCGAGAAGATACTCTGGTCGCGGGTCAGGCTTTGCCGCCAGAAGGCAAACAGGGCCTGGTTAAGCGGGTGCAGGGTGTACTGGGTGGCGTTGGGGTGAAAGGCAGTTTGCTGGCGGCGAATTTTGATCAGCCGCTTGAGTTCATTGAGTACCCTGGCATGGGGGGTAGTGGGGTCCGCCAGATTCTGCTCCAGGGTTTTGAGGTCCCACTTGTAGCGGTTGATGGTGCGGTTGTGGCCCGTCTCTTCTACCCCTTCGGTGTAGTTGTGGGTGGCCAGCAGGCTGTGAATGTAGAAGGCCGGGATCCCCTCCAGCGCCAGCATGATGGTCTGGGAGCAGAGAAAGCGCTCCACCTGCCACTGGTCTTCGCCCTTGGCGGTGCCCTTGAGGGCATCAAACAGGGAAATATTGATCTCGTAGGGCGACTCGGTGCCGTCCGGGCGGCTGCGCATGCTGATTCTGCCGCCGAAGTTGCGCATGGCAGTCAAGAGCTGCTCGTACTCATCCGCCGCCAGCAGCCCTTCGGCGGGGCGCATGCCAATGCCGTCGTGGGAGGCGGTGAAGTTGAAGTAGGCGCAGCCAATAGGGGCGGGCGGCATGCTCATCATCCAGGTCTTGAGGTGGTCGGAGCGTCCCTGCATGAGCGCATTCAGCAGCAGCGGCGGCAGGCTGAAGTTGTAGATCATGTGGGCTTCGTTGCGGTTGCCGAAGTAGCTGAGGTTTTCGCGGTTGGGCACGTTGGTTTCGGTAATCAGCGAAATGCCCGGATCGACCAGCTGCAGGATTTCGCGAAACAGGCGCACCATGGCGTGGGTTTCGGGCAGATGCATGCAGTTGGTGCCCTGCTTCTTCCACAAGAAGCCCACCGCGTCGAGGCGAATGTAGCGTGCCCCCGCCTCCACGTAGGCCAGAATAATCTTGACGTACTCGATCAGCACGTCGGGGTTCTCAAAGTTGACATCCACCTGGTCGGCGCTGAAGGTCGTCCAGACGTGCTTTTCGCCGTCGGCCGTCTCCACGGGGGTCAGCAGCGGCGAGCTGCGGGGCCGCACCACCTGGGACAGGTCTTCGCTGGGGTCGGCGGTGATGAAGTAGTTGCGGCCAGGTAGCTGGTTCTGCTTGAACTGCTCAAACCACTCGTGCTGGCTGGAGATATGGTTAATCACCAGGTCCGCCATCAGGTTGAAGTGGGTGGCAATGCGCTTGATATCGGCCCAGCTGCCCAGCTCGGGGTTGACCTGGAGGTAGTCGATGATGGCAAAGCCATCGTCGGAGCTGTAGGGAAAGAAGGGCAGAATGTGAACGCCCGTGATGGTGTCGTACAGGTGAGTTTCGAGAAATTTGGCCAGTACCGACAGGGGCGGGCGCTCGCCATCGCAGATGCTGTCGCCGTAGGTAATCAGCAGAACGTTGTTGTGGTTCCACTTCTTCAGGTCTTCGCGGCCCGAGGGACAGAGAGTATCTTTGATCAGGGCAAAGATTTCTGTGGTCAGCCGTTCGGCGGTTTCTGGAGGGTACACCCTCTCTAGCAAAGGCTTAATGTTATTGGTCACGCGACACAGGGGTGGGCTATCTACAGGACTGGCTGGTTTATTTATAGAGTAATTTTGAATAGGCGGCTGGGCCGGAACCTGCTGATGCAGACCCGACACCGATGGCTTAGTCCGTTTTTTAGCAACAGTCATATCAACCTACAGGTTTCAATAGGGGTTTACAGTAGTCTTGGCGTCAAAACGTAGCCGTCGCTAGAAGGCGCTAGCAGCGGAGGTTTTTGTTTGCCTCGGGTTGTGGGGACGATGGCAACCCAGCCCTCGAGCCGGGTTGATTCAGGATTTTTGTAGCCCGAGCCTTCAGCTGTCCAGCCGTTTTCTGGTTCACCCCGAGCCGTTGGTCAGCGAAGGTATCAGCTGAGCGATTCAGGGGTATGACTGGCCTGTGAGAGGCGTGGTTTGAGGAAGCGCAGGAATGGAGTGGTAGGCGCTGTGACCATAGCGAAAGCCGACGTAGTTGGCACCGGTAGACAGTGGCTGCGTCAGCGTTCCCTGCGATAGTTCTGATGGTGGCACAGGCCCGCGGCGAACATCAGCGCCAGCCCGGGAAGTTCATCGCTTTTTAGGTATTTCTGCAGTGTCTTCACAAAGGCTTAAGCACTGAGCTTCGTCGCCCTTTCCGTGCAGTACACTGCTGGGGTGTCTGTGCTGCGAGTAACCTATGGATGCGGCGGAATTGTTGGATCGCTACCGACGGGGCGATCGCGCCTTTGACCACCTGAAGCTGATCGAAATTGAGCTGCTGCAAGCCCACCTTAGCGGCGCTGACTTCAGCCACAGCGACCTGCGCCAAGCCCGCCTCGGTCGTACCCACTTCAGCCAGGGTCGCTTTGCTGCGGCCGACCTCAGCGAGGCGCTGCTGTGGGGAGCCGACTTTACCGAAACCCAGTGCAGCCAGGCCCAGCTGCGCGATGCGGACCTCAGCGGCGCAGTGTTTGTGCGCGCCGATCTGAGCCAGGCCAATTTGATCAAAGCCATTCTCTGCGGCGTCAACCTGCAGGGGGCCAATCTGTCTGGGGCGCTGCTGATCGAGGCCGATCTGCGCCCCAGCTCTGACCAGCAAACCAATGCGATCGCGGCCAACCTGGCCGGTGCCAACCTCAGCTACGCAGCCCTGGGCGGCATTCAGCTGGCCAAAGCCAATTTGACCGGGGCCAAACTCTGTCGCGCCCAGCTGGGTCAGGGCTATCGCCCCGATGCCCCCAAAACCGATCTGAGTGGGGCTGACCTTGGGGGGGCCGACCTCAGCTACGCCGACCTGACTGGGGCCATCCTTTGCGGGGCCAACCTGCGGGGGGCCGACCTGACCGGCGCCACCCTGGCCCAGGCCGACCTGACCGACGCCCTGCTGCCAGATGACCCATGACCACCGGCCGGGGTACCGTCGTACCCCTGGGGGTGCTGGTGAAGAGGACATGCCCTCTGTCTCAGGGCTCAGCCTGTACTCAGGTGGGGGCTTTAGAGTGAGGGGAAGGTGCGGGACTGCTGACCACCGCGGCTAGCCCGCCTGGCCGGGGGCAGCCTACCACCCACCGTTGTCGCCACTGTTACTTCCTCCCAGCCATGACCTCCCATTCCTTTGATCTCGAACCGGCGCTGCGCCCCCTCAACCGCCCCAATCAAACCCTGCAATCCCACGTGCATCCCCCCGACTGGGTCAATCCCACCCCGGCCCAGCGTTACGATCTGGTGGTGATTGGCGCTGGCACCGCTGGCCTGGTGGTAGCGGCGGGGGCGGCCGGGTTGGGTGTGGGTCTGCGAGTAGCCCTGGTGGAGAAAAGCTTGATGGGGGGCGACTGTTTGAACGTGGGCTGTGTCCCCTCCAAGTGCGTGATCCGCTCGTCGCGGGTGGTGGCCGATATGCGGGGAGCGGCGGCCTTTGGCATTCAGCCGCCGGAGTCCATTGCGATCGATTTTGCGGCGGTGATGGACCGCATGCGGCAAATTCGCGCCGACATCAGCCCCCATGACTCGGTAGAGCGCTTTAGCCAGCTCGGCATCGATGTATTCTTGGGCAAGGCCCGGTTTGTCGATGGCAATACCGTGGCGGTGGGCGACCATCGCCTGCCGTTTAAAAAAGCCGTGATCGCCACCGGTGCCCGTGCCCACCGCCCCTCGGTGCCCGGCCTGGCCGAGGCCGGTTTTTTAACCAACGAAACAGTGTTTTCGCTCACCGAGCGACCGCGCCGCCTGGCCGTCCTGGGCGGTGGCCCGATCGGCTGTGAGCTGGCCCAGGCCTTTCACCGTTTGGGTAGCGAAGTCACGCTGCTGCACCACCACGGCCACTTGCTCAATCGCGAAGATGCCGATGCCGCCGAAATTGTGCAGCAGCAGTTTCTCAAAGAGCAGATCAACCTGGTTCTGGATGCCCAGCTGGAGCGGGTAGAGGTGACCCCGGCGGGTAAGGTGCTGCACTATCGGCAGCAGGAGGCGGATTCCCAAACCGTGGTGGTCGACGAGATTTTGGTGGGGGCTGGCCGGGTGCCCAACGTCGAGGGCCTCAACCTGGAGGCGGTGGGGGTGGCCTGCGATCGCCGCCGGGGGGTGGTCGTCAACGACTACTTGCAAACCACCAACCCCCGCATCTTTGCTGCGGGCGACATCTGTATGGACTGGAAATTTACCCACGCCGCCGATGCCGCCGCCCGCATTGTAATTAAAAACGCCCTGTTTGCTCCCCTGGGCCTGGGCCGCAGCAAGCTCAGCAGTCTGGTCATGCCCTGGGTCACCTACACCGACCCCGAAGTTGCCCACGTGGGGCTCTACGCCCACGAAGCCCGACAGCAGGGCATCGAGACCGACACAATTGAAATTCCATTTTCAGACGTCGATCGCGCCCTGGTGGATGGAGAAAGCGAAGGCTTCCTGAAAATTCTCCACAAAAAAGGCTCCGACAAAATCCTGGGGGCCACCATCGTCGCCCGCCACGCGGGGGAAATGATTAGCGAGATTACGCTGGCCATGGTCACAGGCCAGGGGTTGAGCGCCATCAGCGGCGTAATTCACCCCTACCCCACCCAGGCTGAGGCGATCAAGAAAGCCGCCGACGCCTACCGCCGCAAGCTGCTGACCCCCCGCACCCAAACGTTGCTGAAGCTGCTGACCCGGCTGAATTGATCGATGAGGGTTGTCAGCCCGGCCCCTCCCCCACGACCAAAACGCCGGGCTGCGGTCGCTGCCGCCACAGGCGCTGGGCCATATATACCGGGCTAATCAGGCTGTAGGCATACAGGGTCAGCTCACAGGCGGTCACGGTGTCGGCGATCGCCCCGGCCCGGTACTGGATCAGGTGCCGCAAAATTTTGCGCAGGTCGTTCGCCATATAGACCAGGGTCATCAGCGGCCACAGCCAACGGGCCACGCTCAGCATGCGGGTGCGGTGACGGCTGAGGCCAATGCCGCGAAACAGCCGCAGCAGGTAGTCGCGCTCAAACCGACTGGCTGGAATCTCGTGCTGCACCCGCATGGCCGGGTTGTACCAGATCTCCCAGCCCTGGCGCTGCATGTAGAGCACCACTTCGAGGTCTTCCCCCGCCGCCCGAAAGCCAATGCTGTCGGCCAGCGATAGCTGCTTGGGCACGCAGGCCAGCCAGGCCTGCCGCCGCACCACCAGCCCCGCCCCTGGGGGCAGCACCTTCTGCTTCGGATTGTAGATCAGCGGTTCCGACCCACGCTCGGTGAGGGCCAGTATGGCCCCAATGCGATCGAAGTTGGGCGGCGGGGTAGTTTCAAACTGACCTCGAATGCGGCTGCCAAAGGCCCCCGCCTGGGGATGGGTTTGGCCAAACCGATGGGCGGCCACCACCCAGCCCAGGGCCGGGTGGTTGTCATCGTCTAGGAACCCGACCAGGGGGCTACGGGCGATATTGATGGCGTGCTGGCGGGCATAGGCGGCCCCCTGGCGCGGCTCAAAGGCGTAGCGCAGGGGAATGTCCTGGGGCCAGTGCTGCTGGTAGGCGCTGACCACCTGAGCCGTGCCGTCGGTACTGTTGTTGTCGACAACAATAATTTCCCAGGCTAGGTGCTCGGTGCCCAGCTGGGCCAGCAGACAGTCGAGCACCTTGGGCAACCGCTGCTCCCCGTTGTAGGTGCAGATGACCACCGTCAGATCGAGCACTTCCCGGGCTGGGGCAGCGGTCGAGAGCTTCAGCCGCAGCTGTCGCAGGAGTTTTTGGGTATAGCTGGGCAGCGGACGCTTAACCCCAGGTAGCCCCACCGGCGGTGCGACGACGGTCAGCGGTTCGGCAGCCGAAGGGGTTGTACTGGGGGAAGGAAACGCCGCCACTGGCGATGGAGAAGCCTCAGTCATGGGTGGTCCCATCCCTCGCACTACTGGGTTACGTTCCCTATTGTGCCCGCAGAATCTGGCCCGCTATCCTCCGGAAACGGAGGCGGTCGGCGGCTGAGTTGCCCCAGGGCGTGTCGTCAATTCTGGCCAAAAACCCTTAACTACCAGCGGTACCACGCCCAACTCAAAGAATAGGCTAGGGGCGGCAACCGCAGATTTTGGGGCATTGGAGGCTATTGATGACAGCCCCTAATGCAGCCCTGGCTCGATCTGGTTGATGGGGACAAAGCACTCGTTGGGCAACAGCACCGGGCGATCGCCAAAGATCAGCTTGCCCCGGTGGGTCTTGGTGCTGATGGCAATGCCGATGGGGCGCTGCACATCTTCAGGGTGCACTTCGTAATAGGTGCGGTAAATTTGCCGGGCCGACTTCAGCAGGGCCGGATTGAGCGCCGTGGGCAGGGCACCGGCATCGGGTAGCTGGGTTGACTGGCTGGGGGAAAGGGGTTGCTGTAGACCGTACACGGCTCACCTGTGCGCTTATAGACAGACTCTAATCGATCTTTCCAGGGGCGGCAAATTCTAGAAGGGCTTCTAGAAGGAACTTTACGCGAGGGCACGCAGCAGGGCTTCGCCCATGGCCTTGCAACCCACCTGGGTCATGTTTTCAGCCATGATATCGCCAGTTCGATAACCCTGATCTAAGACTTTTGTCACGGCTTGCTCAATGCGATCGGCGGCGGCGGGCAGATCGAGGCCGTAGCGCAGCATCATGGCAGCGCTCAGCACCTGGGCCAGGGGGTTGGCCTTGTCCTGTCCGGCGATGTCGGGGGCCGACCCGTGGACGGGTTCGTAGACCCCCGGCCCGCTGGCCCCCAGACTGGCCGAGGGCAGCATACCAATGCTGCCGGTCAGCATCGCCGCCGCATCGGAAAGAATGTCGCCAAACAGGTTGCCGGTGACGATAGTGTCAAACTGCTTGGGCCAGCGGATCAGCTGCATGGCGGCGTTGTCCACATACATGTGGGTGAGGGTGACGTCGGGGTAGTCGGCGGAGAGGGCGGTGATGCGATCGCGCCACAGCTGCGACACCTCCAGCACGTTGGCCTTATCCACCGAGCACAGCTGGCCCTTGCGCTTCTGGGCGGTTTCAAAGGCGACCCTGCCAATGCGATCGATCTCGCCGTCGGTGTAGGCCATGGTGTTGACCCCCCGCTTTTGCCCCGTCTCGGTTTCAAACACCCCCTTGGGGCTGCCGAAGTAGATGCCTCCGGTGAGCTCCCGCACCACCATAATATCTACGCCCTCCACCACCTCGCGCTTCAGCGACGAGGCATCGATCAGCTGGGGCAGAATGGTGGCCGGACGCAGGTTGGCAAATAGCTCCAGCCCGGCCCGCAGGCCCAGCAGACCGGTTTCAGGTCGCTGGTGGCGGGGCAGAGTATCCCACTTGTAGCCCCCGATCGCAGCCAGCAGCACCGCATCGCTGCCCTTGCATGTCTTCAGTGTATCCTCCGGCAGCGGCTCTCCGGTTTCATCGATCGCCGCCCCACCAATCAGCGCCTGCTCAAACTCAAAGGCCAGATCCATCCGGCTGCCCACAGTTTTGAGCACATCCACCGCCACCGCCATAATCTCAGGGCCAATACCGTCACCGGGCAGCAGCGTAATGCGATAGGTCGAAGTCATAGCGTCGGAAGAAATGTGATTTACCGTAGGGTGGGCACCGCCCACCAGTCCCTTGGCGTCAGGAATCCCTAGCACGCCGATTCAATATCATACCCCCAGGGGCCAACCCCTCCCCAACCATTTCCCAGGTAGCCCCATCCATACAATTCGTTGATTCCCATCCCCCCATTCCCCATCCACCCGCCTACCCGCCACCTGCCCACCCATTCACCCACCACCCATCCACCCGCCTACCCGCCAACCCGCCACCCGCCCATGCCCCACTACCTCTACCTCCACGGCTTCGCCTCCAGCCCCCGCTCCGCCAAAGCCCAGGCCATGAAAACCCGGTTTGCCGCCCTGGGAATTCCTCTGGTCATCCCCGACCTCAACCAGGGCGACTTTGCCCACCTCACCCTCAGCCGCCAGATTCAGCAGATCAGCGCCCTAATTTTGTCCCAACCCGAACCCACGGTGCTAATTGGCTCCAGCCTCGGGGGCCTCACCGCCGCCTGGGTGGCCCAGCAGGTCACGATTACCGAACGGATCGAAAAACTGGTGCTGCTGGCCCCTGCCTTTAACTTTCTGCAGCAGTGGCTGCCCCGCCTCGGCCCTGAAGCCCTTGAAGCCTGGCGCACCACAGGCACTCTCTCGGTCTACCACTACACCGAGCAGCGACAGATCCCGCTCCACTACCGCTTCATCACCGATGCCCAGGGCTACCGCGACGAGGACCTGCGAGCCAGCATCCCCACCCTGATTCTCCACGGCACCCGCGATGAAACCATATCCATAGAAGCCAGCCGCACCTATGCGGCCAAGCGCCCCTGGGCCAAACTGATCGAACTCCCCAGCGACCACGCCCTAACGGACGTGGAGCCAGAGATTTGGCAATATACTCAAGCGTTTCTAAACCTTTGAGCTTCACCAAATAATGGATTTTTTGAGAGGTGAGCGATGAACATCTTAATCCTAGGTGGCACGTCATTTACTGGGCCACACACAGTGCAGCACTTGGTTGAGGCCGGTCACCAAGTCACTGTTTTCCACAGAAGCCTTTCTAGTCGGCTTGCAGACGCTATTAACCAAATTCAAGGCGATAAGGCCGATCTGGCTGATTTTGCAGATCAGTTCCGCGCGGCCAAACCCGATGTCGTCATCAACATGATTTGTTTCACAGAAAGCGACGCGCACCTTTTTGTGAATACCTTTAGTGGCCTGGTTCCCCGTGCAGTGATTATTAGCAGCGCTGATGTGTATCGCGCCTACGGGCGGCTGCATCGCACTGAGCCTGGCTTCCCGGATCCCGTACCACTTACCGAAGACTCTCCCCTACGGGAAAAAATCTCTATCGATGGCGAAGGCTACAACAAAACTGCCGTCGAACGAATTGTGGCAAATACCTCTGATTTGGCCACGACGGTATTGCGTTACCCGGCTGTCTACGGCCCCAATGATGCCAAAAACCGCTTATACCCATTCCTCCGCCGTATGGATGATGGTCGTCCCACTATTTTGATCGAAGACGTGATGGCGAACTGGCGCTTTACCCACGGCTATGTCGAAGACGTCGCCTATGCAACGTTTCTAGCGGCAACCCAAGAGCAAGCTATAGGGCGTATTTACAACGTTGGGCAACAGGACATGCCGCCCTGGGGAGAGTGGATACGGCAAATTGGAGCAGCAGCGGGATGGACAGGTGAGGTGGTGCCGCTACCACGCCAAAAACTGCCTGCGTTTTTAAGGTGGGACGAAGATTTTGCCCAGGACTGGCTGATGGACACCACGCGCATTCGCCAGGAGCTGGGGTACTCAGAACGAGTGACATCCAGTGAAGCACTGCGACGTACGATTGATTGGGAGCGAGCTAATCCGCCTGGGAATATTGACCCCGCAGAGTTTGACTATGCCGCAGAGGACAGGGCACAGCCTGCGTGATCCCAACTTTGGCAGCAGGTCAAACCCTAGCCCCATGGCACGAGATTTGGCAGCATACTCAGGAATTTTTAGGCCTTTGAAGAGGCGATCGCAATTTACTCATAATGAGTCCACATCCGCAGAATTTTGACTGTGTGCTCGTCCTCAACCACTTCGTAAACTAGCCGATGCTGAATATTGTTGCGCCGCGAATAAGCTCCGGCCAAGTCTCCCACCAGTTTTTCGTAGGGCGGCGGGTTTTGAAACGGATCAGCTTGAAGCACATTGAGGAGGCCCTGGGCCTTTTGTTTAAGATTGCTAGCAGCCAGCTTTTTGACATCTTTTTGAGCTTGTTTTGTGAACACTAGCCGCCAACTCACCAGTCAAGCTCTCCATCGCAGGCGTCGGTAGGAGTAGCCAGCCCTGTTTTAATTGATTCCCGCATGCCGGGCACAGACAGTAAATGGAGCGTTTCTTGAATACTGGCCCAGTCTTCTTCAGACAGCAGCACAGCATTGCTGTCGGCCCCAGCGATCACAATTGGCTGGTGAGACTGGGTCACTTGATCGATGAGGTGCTGTAAGTTGCGGCTCTTCCGGGTTCAGGGTGATAAGCTCGGCTAATATTCAGGCGCAGCAAGGCTTTCAGCGAATGCAGGGAAAGTAAAATGTATCAGCCAGCACACTTTTAACCACAGATCCGGAAGAGCCTAAGTTGCTTTGCGCCTCTGTCAACGGCCACTGTGCCATCGGGTTTCTGCCTCACTGGGTTTCTTCTAGTTTAGCGATCGCAGCGTATCGGTAAACCCGTTTCAAGAACTGCAACCCCCGTGCCACAATTAGCCCAATCCCTTAGGTTAGTAACAGGGCAGCCCGGTGGAACCGTCTTCCCTCAGCGAGCACAATTCGGCCTATCCCGCGCCGACTCCGCGCCAGTTGCACAGCATCAAAGCCCAGCTCGACCTGGTGCTGCTGGCGCTAGAAGCCCTTACGGGCCTGGGGTCCGATGCCATGCTGGCGGCGGCTGAAACCCTGGGGGTATCGGACTTGCTGAGCGATCGCGTCAACCTGTGGCGCTTGCGGCAGGCCAGCCCCCTGCGCAAGGGCCAGGGCCGCAAAAAGCTCGACGTCGACGAAGCCCGCGCCCTGGTGCTGGTCAGTTGCCATCTGGCGATCGCCCACCGCGACACCATTCGCCAGGCCGTGGCGCGGTTAGAAAAGGCCCTCGCCCAGGGGCTGCCCCCCCACCGCACCGCCCAGCTCGGCGACTACCTCGACGCCTTCAGCAATGCCTACCAGGACCGCATGGAGGGCGACCAGACCGCCACCACCGACGAGATCAACAACCTGGGCCTAAAGCTGCTGGTGGATTTGCTGTTCTACAGTGGCTCCGGCGGCAGCCGCAAACTCTGGGTGGCACTGCTAGAGCGAGCGGGGACTTGACGAAAATTTTGGCTTTTGGCCTGGCGATTTAAAATTTGAGCCGCTGTAGGTGGGCACCGCCCACCATTTGAGAGCACCAGTCTACGAGGACATTCTCCAACCACCAACCCAGCAACGTTTAACCCCTGCTCTTTGCCTTGTGAACGGA
The DNA here is from genome assembly GCF_000763385.1 of Leptolyngbya sp. KIOST-1. NCBI lineage: Bacteria > Bacillati > Cyanobacteriota > Cyanophyceae > Leptolyngbyales > Leptolyngbyaceae > Leptolyngbya > Leptolyngbya sp. KIOST-1. The sequence goes on along the minus strand of NZ_JQFA01000002.1, from coordinate 2,278,028 downwards.
TACCCTCACCCGCCTGAAGTCCATGGCCCCAATCGCCACCGTCACCTCCTACGAATACGCCACGGGCAGCTGCACCCTACGGCTGGTGGGCGAGCTTTCGCCCCTGAGCCAGGTCACGGGTCGCCCGGTGCTGGGGCGATCGCGCTTTGCTCTGCAAATGTATGGTGAAGACGCCACCATTGCGCCTGAGGCCACGACTAACCAGGCCATCATCTTCGAGGTCAGCGGCCGGGAGCCGCAGTTTTCGGCTCTGACGGAGCTGGTGCAGACCTACGTGCAGCGCTATCTCAATGCTGATGCCCTGACTAGCGGAGGGGCTGTATCTCAGGGCAGCAACGCACTGCAATCGGTGGGCCTGACTCGACACCGACTCACGCTGGCCTCACCCCCAGAGCCGCCCCAAACGGTAGAACTCTCAACCCTACAGCTGGCCGACCTAGCCGATGCCCTGGAGCAGGCCGAGGGCAATCTGCAACTTATGCCTGACGTTCCCACTGTGGCCCGCCGCAGGCGGCCCAGGCTGCCGCTCTGGATCGGCTCTGTGGCGGCGGTGGGAATTGCGGCCCTGCTGGGCAACCAGTTTTTGACTACGGCCCCCGGCCCAGTGGTGCTGTCGCCCAGCGAATCGCAAATCTCGCGCGAATCGGTAGATCAACTGCCCAGCGCCCCTGAGCTGTCCCTGGAGGAGGCAAGTCCCGCCCCGGACACCCCTATGGCCGATACCGCCGAATCGGCTCCGACGACGGGCGAAGCGCTGCCGGCCCCCGTTACGACGGCCCCCACGGTGGCGGCTCCGCTGGAGAGCCCCGCTGATGCCACGCCTCCCCAGGTTTCGCCCCAGCCTTCCGCCACCCCAGCACCCGCTGGCGGCCAGTCGTCCACCCTTCCGGCTGCACCCGCCCCACCCCGGACGGCCAGAGCCGGGGCACCCCAGCCTCAACCTTCTGCGGCTGGCCCAGACACAGACACCGCCGCCGAGTCAGCCCCAATGCTGGCCAGCCCAGCACGGGAGGCGCCTCCCGGCGGCCCAGAAACCTTCGACGCCGAGCCGGGGATTGCCGCGGCCACAGCCCCCGACACCGCCCTAGACTGGATCACGGCGCTAACCGCGGCCCTTCAGCAGCAGTGGCGACCGCCCGCCAATCTGGCGGCCCCCCTGCGCTACCGCCTCACTCTGGCGGCAGACGGCACCATCGAGGCACTAGAACCCCTGAACAGCTTCTCTTCGGCCTACCAGGGCAACCCCACGCTACCCCAACCAGGTGATCTTATCGCCGGGGTTGCCCGCCGTGCCCCCACAACGGTAGAAGTGCAGTTTTTGCCGACGGGTGAAGTGGTAGTCGTGCCCCCAGGACGCTAGTATTGCCTGGCAGAAATATGGCCACCGTTGTGGGGGTGGCAGGTTTCGGGTGTCAGGTGCCAAGAATGGTGGGCTGACTTGTGCCTCAGGGTACTAGCCGATTGGTGAGCTCAGGCGTGGCAACGCTAATGGTCAGAAGGTTTTGACCAAATGTTTTGGCCAGAATTGATGATGGGTCCTGGCCTTCTAGGACGACTGCGATCGCTCGTTCTTGCGTCTGGCCTTACGCATATGGGACACCGCCATAGCCTTGTCTACAGGGAAGCCAGCCACCGGAATAACCTGATGCTTGCGATCGCGCTCTAGCTGCTTCAGCTCGGTGTAGTCCACCCAGTGAATGCAGTCGACCGGGCAGGTGTCAATCGCCTCCTGGATGATGTCCTCAGAATCGCCATCCTGACGGTAGACCCGGGACCTACCGTAGTCAGGCTCAATGTAAAAGGTATTGCGGGCCACGTGGGCGCAGTGCTTGCAGCCTATGCAGGTGATTTCATCTACATAGACGCCCTTCTGGCGCAGCTGGCCACCCAGTTCTGGCTCCAGTCCGGTGCGATCGCTGGCCTGACGCAAAGTTCCGCCCAGCTCTGGCTCAAAGCCGGTTGCATTGGGCTGCCCGTCAAAATGTGTCATTGTGCTATGCCATGGGTGCTTCAAGACGCCCGTACCACGGGCAAAAACGAAGAAAGGGGCCAAGCAGCCCCTCTCCAAGCCAAACGGTCAGCGCTTTAGCCGTTCCAGCGCTGAACCACCAGCCGCACAGAACCATCCTCACGCACCTGCTCCTCCGATACCTGGAAGCCCTGACGGGAGGTCTCGGACAGCACGGTGTTGTAGGCGTAGCGCTGGGTCACCTGGCGCAAAAAGCCCTCCACCGTCAACGGCTGCTGCCAATACTGGAGGTCAGCCACTAGCTCATAGTCACTGGTTTCGGGGTTGCGGCGAAAACCGATGTCATAGCCGTTTGACTGAGCAATCACCACATCAGCGGACTGAGTCTGGCCCTGGTAGCCCCGCACCTCGCAGGGGCCAGCCTTCCAATCGGCTCCCAGATCATCTAGAGCCAGCTTTAGAGAGTCCAGGTTGCGGATTTTAGTTTTGATTTGGCTAAAGTGTGACATTTTCTGCGCGTGGTATGAGGACTATAGAAATTGAAATTGAAAATCTACCATTGGCTGTAGGCTGTCTTGGCCGAAACAGTCTCGGCGGCCGATTGTTCATTCTGTTGGGCGAAGTACTCAGAGGTGGTTTGCTGGGTCAGAACAACACCCAGCTGAGATTCAATCGCCGCCGTAACCTCGGCGCAGGAAGCACCCACAATGCCGGTCACCGTTTCCTTAACTCGCCCATCGGGGTAAATAATGAACTCTAGCGTTTCCATAGGAGTGTGGGTCTCAACACCATTGATGCTGGCTTCAGGCGTGGCGGCTACAGGAGTCCCAGCACCCATAAGCTCAGGCTGGCAAAAGCCAAGTTAATTAACCTGATCCTAATTGAGCGAAGGGTCCGTAGTCTGCTACCTTTCATTACGAAAGTCAATGTGCTGCATTGATTCGGTGAGCGGTCGCATCTATTAGATGTAGTTTCGCGTAACTTTTAAGAAGCGTCAAGACAACTTTAGTTACAGATTGCATCACTTTTGGCCTTCTAAAAGCCATTGCAGCCCCTCTCTCAGGGATGGGATATTAAGAAAAATAAAGCCTAGTACAGTTGGCCTCGGGCGGCATACCCAATTGATACAATCTCAGCCCCCTTGCGACTCTTCCAGCCCCCTACCCTTGCCGCCCTATCGTTCTTCTAAGCCCTCAAGCAGCATTACGCCCTCAGGCAGCGTTACAGTCGGGTAATTGGATTTGAGCAACTAAACTTTTGCCTCCCATCCAAAGCCCCGCTCGCGTCGCTTTTGAGACTGCAACTCTTTGCATCATAGGTGAGCCTTGTCCACCCTCAACAGTCATATAAGTAAGCTTGGTTGCGCCAGCGAAACCCTTAATACCTCCATCTCTTAGGGTAGGTTGCTTGAAACAAGTGGGACCCATCCCTAGGGCAGAACCTGAGCCCTGTTGGTGTCTGCTACCGCCCCATTCCACCTGTAGGGTATTGGATTCTCGACGTTGTGCCAGTCAACCAGGTAAACTCCAGCACCTGTGAGCGGTTTCCTGCGCCAACCCAATTCAAGGCAGGTCTGCGATCGCCCCGCAAATATAAGTACCCATGATCTACTCACCGCATTACAGGTACAATTAAACCACTCAGCAGGGTGAGACAGCGCCTGCCCCATCTCCTGGGAGACATCACATGGTGAAGCCAGCCAAGACCACTATTTGCCTTTGGTACGATGGTGACGCCGAGGAGGCGGCGCAGTTTTACGCCCAAACCTTTCCTGACTCCTCCGTTGATGCGGTACATCGTGCCCCGGGAGACTATCCCTCCGGCCAGCAAGGAGATGTATTGACCGTCCAGTTTACCGTGCTGGGCATCCCGTGCCTTGGGCTCAACGGCGGGCCTACCTTCAAACACAGCGAAGCCTTCTCGTTTCAGGTCGCAACCGCTGACCAAGCCGAAACCGATCGCTACTGGAACGCGATCGTAGACAACGGCGGCCAAGAGAGCGCCTGCGGCTGGTGCAAAGACAAATGGGGACTGTCCTGGCAAATTACGCCCACAGTCCTAACCGACGCGATCGCCAACCCCGATCCCGCCTTAGCCAAGCGCGCCTTCGATGCCATGATGCAGATGCGAAAGATCGACATTGCTGCGATCGAGACGGCCTGTCGGGGTTAGGAAACCTGTTACCAACATGGAGACGCACCAGCTTTTATAGCGATGGCCATTGCGCTTAGGGCATTGGCCTCTTCCAAAGGCAAAAACTGGGGCGGCGCAATGGCGTATAGCCATCGATTTAGGGGCATTGGTCATGTCCTAACGGTTCTGTCGATGGCTATAACAGCCTTTTGGCGGGCAATGGTAGCTTCAAGTGCCACCGCTTTTAGGCAGGACTTGATGTAGCGATCGCAGATCATCCCGAATCCCAAAAAAGCGCCCCCGGTCGGGAGCGCTTTTTCTCAATCAATGGACTAGCAGAGACTAGCCGATGATTTCAGGAGCCTCAGCAGCGGCCAGGTCCAGCGGGAAGTTGTGAGCATTGCGCTCGTGCATCACTTCCATACCCAGGTTGGCGCGGTTGATCACGTCCGCCCTCGCTTGCGGGTTGGCTCAGACATGGCAGCGCTGACAGTAAACGGTTTTTAGCCAGACTTGACCACCCGCCCTGGCCCTTCGCGGCTAGACCAGGCTGCCCCGTTTTAGTTGTTCGCGCTCGATCGCCTCAAACAGGGCCTGAAAGTTGCGTTCGCCAAACCCCTGGGCCTGCACGGCTTCCTCCTGCACCTGCACCACCTGCCGCTGGATCAGCTCGAAGAACACCGTTGGAATGTTCAGCAGCGGCTGAGTAAAGGTTTGCAGCAGCCGCGCCTGGGGCCGATGCGGTTCCCAGTCAACCAGAATTTCCAGCTGGGCGATCGCCGCCTCGCGCTGACGCAGCCAGTCCCCCTCCATGTCGTCCTGGGTCGAATACCCCGGTCGCCGCCGCAGCGTTTCGTAGTAGCTGGGGGGCACCGCCAGAAACCGCACGCCCCCGGCCCGCAGCTGCCCCACCGTCTGCACAATGTCGGTGGTGTGCAGGGCCACATGCTGCACCCCGCCCCCCCGGTTGTGGTCCAAAAACTCCTGTACCTGGGAGTTGGCGGTGGCGGGCTCGTTGATGGGCAGCTGGGCCTTGCCCTGGGGGTGGGCCAGCACCTGGCTGCGCAGCCCGGAGTGGGGGGTGTCGACCTGCTGCGCTTCTGGCACGAGCGCTCCAAAGACAGCAGCCCCTGGCAGCGGCTGCGGCTGGTGCTGGTCTACGACACCGACAGCTACGTCGCCCTAAATCTCGACGTTTCCCCCTTCAACGTGGGCCACTCCGTCCGGCTGCCGCCCTTTACCCTGGCCCAGTTTCTAGAGCTGGGTCGCCGCTACGGGCTGCCCACCATCGACGCCCCCCGCCAGCGCTTCACCCTGGAGGCCCTCTACCGGCTGATCGCGGGCCACCCCTACCTGGCCAATCTGAGCTTCTACAGCCTGGCCCAGGGGGAACAAGCTGCCCCCGACCTGCTGAACAGCGCCACCACCCCGGCCAGCATTTTCCACAGCCACCTGCAGGAACTCTGGGCTCAACTGCGGAAAAATCCAGCGGTGTTGGCCGCCTGGCAACCAGCCCACGTACAGGCGGTTCTCGGTGCTGGTGACCCACTGGCAAAACTGCTCCCACAGGGAGGCGCTTTCGCGCCGCTGTAGAGTCGTGGTCATGATGTATTAGTCCTTGGTATTTATAGTTTCAAGGCCATGGGGCAAACCGTGTAGATTTGTGACCCATGTGAGTACACTATACCGTAGTTATGGAGTTTTGTAAACAAAAATTCCCGCAGGGGTTAATAATTCTCGCCTGCTGACGCTGGCTATCCTGGGTGCAACTAGGGCTAAACCCCTGGCCGTGCGGTCAATTCAGGGAAACTGAGAAATTGGGGTCGTGGGGCTGAAGCCTCGCGTTTGTGAGAGGCGATCGCCAGCGAAAGGCCTTAGGAGACCTGCAAATCTCATAAACTTTGTAACAATCGGTGGGTTTAAGGTCAGGTCAGGGGGCGATCGCCAGGGACTGTAATTGATTGCTATGAACGGCTTTAGGACCAATGCCCAGGCCCCTAGTCCCAGTCCAGGGTTGCAAAGCGTGCTCAGCTCGATTCTTAAAGGCGTTCCAGGTAATTCAGCAGATCGGCCATATCCTGCGGCTCCGGCTGAAACTGGGGCATGGGCGGGGTCTGACCACTGATCACCTGCCGGATCAGGGCCACCTTGGTTTTGTGGTCGGAGACGCCGACCAGCTTGGGTCCTACTTCTCCGGTCGCCTCAATACCGTGGCAGACGGCGCAGTTCATTTTAAAGATGGCCTCCCCCCGGTTGCCGTTGCCATCCAGCGACAACACCGTGTGGATATAGGGATCGGCTGCCTGGGAGTAGCGGACGGCAACGACGCTCAGGACGACCGCCACCACGAGCGCTACCGCAATCAGTGCAGCCTTCTTTAGCAGGCTGCTGAGGTCTTCAGTCTGCTCGTCTAAGGTCTCTGGTGCCAAGGTGATGAAATGTATCTTCAACTTAATGTTACGTACTTTGAAGAAGCTCCGCTCAGTTTGCCACAGAATCTTAAGGATTTGGTGGGGGCGAGCGATGGTTTGGTTCAGGAATTGTTCGGGCGAAATCGGTGCTTGAGACCTTGGGTCTGGGGTAGTACCGTTAGGGAGGTGTGACCCAGTGCAGATGTTGCTCTTTGGGTGCTGCTGCTGGGGGGATTTTTCGCCGTCCGGGCCTGCTTTTCTCACTACTAAATTGCCATGGCTTCTTCCTTTGAAAGTGCCCCGGAGTCTCCCGGCTCTCAGGATTCCCAAACTGACCATTTTTACTCCACCTTTGTGGTGGAGTACATCGTGCCCGAGGGGCGGGCGGCGGAAGCGGTTTTTCGGCGGTGGTATGGCCAACTGGTGAAGGCGGCCAGCCAGTTTGACGGCTACACCCGCAACGATCTCTGCCCCCCTCTAGACTGCGGCGACGGGGTGGTGAAGTGGTACTCCATTGTCCATTTCAGAACACCCGCCGAGTTGAATGCCTGGCTGAAGTCAAGCGATCGCGCTCAGCTTCTCCAGCAGGGGCAGGATGCCTTTTTGGCCTACCGCTACAAGTCGTTTACCACTGGCCTGGAGGGGTGGTTTTCCAACCATACCGGCGGGGCTGAGCAGCACAGCCTCGGCCCACCCCCCTGGAAACAGGTGCTGGCGGTGGTGCTGGGGCTCTACCCCACCATCATGCTCCAGGGCATGGTTTTCAGCGCCCTGGGCATTATGCAGTCGTGGCCCATGGCCACCTCTCTGGTAATCAACAACTTGATTACCTCGTCAATTTTGACCTGGGTAGTGATGCCCCGCATCAGCCAACTGCTCAGCTTTTGGCTGCATCCAGCCTACCGACTGACGGCTCTACAAACCAACCTGATCGGGGCGGGGCTGGTGGTTGCCGCCCTGGGCTTCATGGCCAGCCTGTTTACCTATTTGACCTAATGCTTAGTCAAAAAAATAATGACGGGAGGTGTGCCTTAGGGTTCACGGTTCACGGTAAGCGGTTTAAGGCGAGCCGTGTACCGTGAACCGTAGACCGACAACCCCGTTAACCCGTCCCATTTAACTTGACTGACTACTAGCCCAGCCACCGCCCTCTAGGAGCCGATTGATTTAAAGCGAGTTGCCCCAATACACTACTTGCAGCAAACCAGCGGGTACAGCAATGGAATCGAGCTTTTTGACGGCGGTATTTTTGCCCCTGGCCCTGTTTGCGGTCATGCTGGGCATGGGGCTGGGGCTGAAGGTTGAGGACTTTACGCGGGTGCTAGTGTATCCAAAGGCCGTAATCGTGGGGCTACTGGCACAGCTGGTGATGCTGCCTCTGTTGGGCTTTGGGCTGGCGTCAATGTTTCCGCTGAGCCCAGAGCTGGCGGTGGGGGTGATGATTTTGGCGGCCTGTCCCGGAGGGCCAACCTCAAACCTGATCACCTACCTGGCCCGGGGCAACGTTGCGCTTTCGATTACGCTGACCGCCCTCAGCAGTCTGATCACGGTCTTCACCATTCCCCTGGTGGTCAACCTGGCGATGGGAGCGTTTATGGGAGAGGCGGCGGGCCTGCGGCTGCCGTTCCTGGCCACGGTTATTCAAATTGCCGTGATCACAGTCATTCCGGTGGCCCTGGGCATGGCCCTGCACCACTATCGTCCCCTGCTTGCCGCTCGGGTGGAGCGCGGTGTGAAGTGGCTGTCTCTGGCACTGCTGGGGCTGATTATTGCAGGCCTGCTGGTGCAGCAGCGCGCGGTCGTCCTCGGCTTTTTTGCCCAGGTGGGCCTGGTGGGCCTGACGCTCAACCTGGCGGCAATGGCCCTGGGCTACGCTGTGGCCCTGGCCGCTCAGCTAGACCAGTCCAGCGCTACGGCGGTCACCGTGGAGGTGGGCATGCAAAACGGCACCCTGGCGATCGCGATCGCCAGCGCCCCCACCCTGCTCAACCAGCCAGACCTGGCCATTCCGGCGGCCATCTACAGCCTGATAATGTTTGCCACCGGGGGGGCGTTTGCCGCCTGGGCGATGCGGCGCGGCGATCGCGAGAAAACCCTAATCGGTTAGGGGTGCCAGGTTTGAGGTGTACGGTTTACGGCGATCGCAAACTGTACCTCTTAAACCCTGCACCCCAGCCGGTTCAATCAAGTCCTACCTCAGTTTGTAGGTTAAGTGGGGCGATACCAGCAATCAATAGGGCTTGCAATTCCTGGGGTAAACTCCACTGCACCAAACTATTTTTGGCTCTGATGCTGCCCTAGACCGCCATCAGGCCCACCGACTGCAGAATAAAGTTGAGAATAGAGCTGATAATCGCCAGGGCGATCGCGCCCAGAATGGCGCTCCAGATCCCGTAGCGGAGGCGGAAACCCTCGATCAGCCAGGCGGCCAGGCCAAACACGATGATGGCCCCAATCAGCGGAATCAGGCCCAGGCTGATGATGGCAAAGAAGCCGCGCACCGCACCGGGGAAGAAGCCCCAAAAGCCGTTGAATGCGCCAATGATGGCACCGCCCAGTAGCGCTTTGATCGGGCTGTCGATCTCAACTCCGATGGGGGGAATTTTGGAAATGATCAGCAGGCTGATAGCCAGAATAACAACGCTAATTAAAAATCCGATCAGCATGGTCGTTTCTCCTCACACAAATAGACGATGGGGTTAGAAAGCATCACAGATTGGGGAATTTACCCCACAATTCTGAGATTATCGGCCATAAGGTAGCATTAGCTACGGTTTTTTCTACTTTCTCAAGAAACTAGATTGGGGCCCTAAGCCAGGTTGGGCTGGCTTTCGCCGGGGCATCGGGGCAGGGTCAAAAGGGCGGAGGGCCAAGATCAGGTGGGCGTAGAGGGTAGCCCAGGACCTGAGCGGCACTACAGCCCCAGGGCTTCGTCCATTTTTCTGAGCATGTCGTTCTCTTTGTCGCTAATCCGGCTTGACCCAATTCCCATGATGCCGCCCTCGCGGTGGGCTTCAGCGACTTTGGTAGCCACCGACAGGAGCCACTGCTTGAATTCAGCGGCCTGCAACCCGGTTACCTTGGTGTCCAGAAGGGCGGCAACCTTTTGCAGGTGGGCGATCGCATAGTCCCGCCCCTCCTTGGAGGTTTTGAAGGTTTGAATCAGGCCCAGCAGCTCAAACTGCTTTTTGAGCATCAGTTGCTCACCGGCCAGGGGGTCGGCGGCATCCAGCTCGGCGATGCCAGCCAGCAGAGCGGGAGCCAAATCGCCGCCCACGTCGGTACGCTGGGCTTCCTCCGCCACAATCGCTATCCCCGACTTGACCTCCTGCAAGAACGAAACCGGATCTACGCGATCGGCCAGGCAGATGCCCATCACCGCCTGCATGGGGGCCTGAATCAGCGCTGACCACTCTTCGGCGGTAAAGTTTTCTCGCATACCGTTACTTACCCTAATCCCGCAGATATGCCTAAACCATATCGGCAAAATATATGAAAATGCTAAGGTTAACCAAGGCTGATGAACCGGCAGCGCCAGGGGCAAAGCCCGGCTATAACCCTGGTTTTTGGGCAACGGCGATCGCCCGGCTAGACTAGTTCAGAGTTTTAGGCTACTGGTCCATGGCTCGCCCTAGCACCGCCCTGTGGCAGGTTCACGCATCGGTTTTTTTGTTTGGGCTGTCGGGGCTGTTTGGCAAGTTTTTGGCCCTGCCCGCCACGGCGATCGTGCTGGGGCGCACCGGGTTTGCCACCCTGGCCCTGGGGTTGGTGCTGGCGGTGGGGCGGCAGGCGGTGAAGCTGCGATCGCTCCGAGACGGGCTGGGCATGGTGCTGCTGGGGGGGCTGCTGGCCTTCCACTGGGTCAGCTTTTTCCACAGCATTCAGCTGGCAACGGTGGCGATCGGGCTGCTCACCTTCTCCAGCTTTCCGGTGTTTGTCACGGTGCTGGAGCCGCTGCTGTTTAAAACCCCCTGGCGCTGGCGGGATGGGGCGATCGCGGCGCTGGTCGTCCTCGGCGTGGCCCTGGTGATTCCCGAATACCGGCTGGGGTCAGATACCACCCTGGGAGCGATCTGGGGACTGCTGTCGGGGCTGTCCTTTGCGCTGCTGCAGCTGCTCAACAAAGGCTACCGAAAGCGGTATGGGGCAGTGGCGATCGCCTTTTACCAGGACCTGTTTGCCTTCCTCTGCCTGCTGCTGGTCACCCCCCTGGCCAGCCTGGCCCTGACACCCCAGGACCTGGGCCTGCTGCTGGTGCTGGGGGTGCTGTGTACCGCCGTCGCCCACACATTATTTATTGAGAGTTTGGCGGTGCTGCGAGCCCAGACCGCTAGCGTGATCAGCGGCCTGGAGCCGGTCTACGGCATTGCCCTGGCGGCCCTGCTGCTGGGGGAAGTGCCCGTCCCCCGCACCCTGGTCGGCGGCGCGATTATTTTGGGCACCACCCTCTGGGCCAGCCTGCCCGACAAGAGCCTGGAGGCCCCGCCCTAGGTCTGGGCCGCAAAGTCGTGGATAAAGGTCCGCTGGGCGACTACGCCAAGGGCCCCGGCGTGGACGCTCTGCACCGTGGCGATCGCCGCCTCAGCGCTGTAGCCCAGCCGCACCAGACAGGCCGCCACCACCGTCCCCGTACAGTCGACTGACTTCTGCTGCAGAGTAATAACCGTTAGGACAGGATACTGCTCAATATATCAATTTTTATTGATGTATACTGGCCCTAGAATCATTAGCTTCAAACCTCTATGTCCACCAGACAGCCTGCCGCTGCCCCAGTCGCCGGGGGACAGCTCAACATTTTCGAGCGCTACCTCACCCTGTGGGTGCTGCTGTGCATTGCGGCTGGCATTGCCCTGGGGCGGCTGCTGCCCGGGGTGGCGATCGCCCTGGATGCCATGAGCATCTACCAGGTGTCGGTACCGATCGCCATCTGTCTCTTTTTCATGATGTACCCGATCATGGTGAAGATCGACTTTGCCCAGGCCAAGCGGGCGGCCCAAACCCCCCGGCCCGTGCTACTCACCCTGGCGGTGAACTGGCTGATCAAACCCTTCACTATGGTGCTGTTTGCCCAGGTCTTTCTGGGCGGGCTGTTTCGGCCCCTGCTGGCGGGCACCGAGATTCTGCGCGGCGGCGAGATTGCCCTGGCCGATTCGTACATTGCCGGGACCATTCTGCTGGGCATTGCCCCCTGCACCGCCATGGTGCTGATGTGGGGCTACCTGTCCTTCAGCAACCAGGGGCTGACCCTGGTGATGGTGGCAATCAACTCCCTGGCCATGCTATTTCTGTACGCCCCCCTGGGTCGGTGGCTGCTGGCGGCCAACAATCTGGTGGTGCCCTGGCAAACCATTGTGCTGTCGGTGCTGGTCTACGTAGGTCTGCCCCTGCTGGCGGGGGCGATCTCCCGCAGCTGGATCTTGCGCCACAGGGGCAGGGCCTGGTTTGATCAGGTGTTTCTCAAGTACCTCAGCCCGGTGGCGGTGGTGGCCCTACTGACCACCCTGGTGCTGCTGTTTGCCCTCAAGGGCGACCTGATCGTGCGCAATCCGCTGCACATCCTGCTGATTGCGGTGCCCCTGTTCCTGCAGACCAACTTTATTTTCTTGATCTCCTACCTGGCGGCGCAAAAGCTAGGGCTGGACTACGAAGATGCCGCCCCCGCCGCCCTGATTGGGGCCAGCAACCACTTTGAAGTGGCGATCGCCACCGCAGTCACCCTGTTTGGCCTCAACTCCGGGGCCGCCCTGGCCACCGTCGTCGGCGTGCTGATCGAGGTGCCGGTGATGCTGATGCTGGTGAAAGTTTGCCAGCGCACCGCCTTCTGGTTTCCCCGCCACCCCGAAAAAGCCACCCTGCCCGACCCCCGCTGCATTAAGCCCCTGGGCTAGGCCAGGTAGGTGTACTGGCTGAGGCTGCGCTCGTAGTGCTGAATCAGCAGCTGCGACTCCTGGAGGGTAATGCGGTTGTCCTGCAGGGCCCGCTCCGATCGCCTGCGAATGTTCTCGATCATGTCTTCGGCGTCGTACTGCACATAGCCCAGCACCTCGGTCATGGTGTCGCCCTTCACCACCTGTTCCACCTGGTAGCCCTTGGGGGTCATGTGGATGTGGACGGCGTTGGTGTCGCCAAACAGGTTGTGCAGGTTGCCCATGATTTCCTGGTAGGCCCCACCCAAAAACATGCCCAGGTAGTAGGGCTGCTCAGGCTTCAGGGCGTGGAGTTCCAGCACGTGCTTGACGTCCCGCAGGTCGATGAAGGTGGTGATTTTGCCGTCGCTGTCGCAGGTCAGGTCCGCCAGGGTGCCCCGACAGTTGGGCTCCTCGTTGAGCCGGTGGATGGGCAAAATCGGGAACAACTGCTCGATCGCCCAGGTGTCGGGCATGGACTGGAACACCGACAGGTTGATGTAGTAGATCGAGGCCATGCTCAGGTTTAGCTCCTCAATGTCCTCGGGCACGTAGTCAGCATCGCTGACCACCAACAGCGCCTTGCGGCAGCAGGCCCAGAACAGCCGCTCCGCCCGCGCCCGCGCCGACAGGCTGAGGTAGCCAAAGTTGAACAGGCTGATCGCCTCTTCTTTAAATTGCACTGCGTCGTTGTACAGCTCCTGCACGGTGTGGGCGGTGAGGTTCTGGTGGATCTCGTACAGCTCGCGCAAAATCACGTGGTCGTCGTCGCCGGGCACCTCCACTTCCTCGTGGGAGGGGGCATCGCTGCTGCCCAGCACATCGAACACCAGCACCGACTGGTGGGACACCAGCGCCCGCCCGCTCTCGCTGACCAGGGTGGGCACCGGGATGCCCTTGATCCGGCAGGCCTCCTGGACTTCGGCCACCACGTCGTTGGCGTAGTTCTGGGTGCTGTAGTTCTTCGAGGCGTAGAAGGTGGTTTTGGAGCCGTCGTAGTCCACCGCCAGACCGCCGCCCACATCCAGGTAGCGCATGCCCGCCCCCAGCTCCGCCAGTTCCACGTAGATGCGGCTGGCCTCCCGCAGGGCCTCTTTGACCACGCTGATGGCGGAGATCTGGGAGCCGATGTGGAAGTGGAGTAACTGGAGGCAGTCGAGCATGTCGGCCTCCCGCAGCCGGTCCACCACGGCTAGAATTTCGGGTACCGTCAGGCCAAACTTGGCCCGATCGCCCGCCGAAATCCCCCAGCGACCGCTACCCTTGGTGCTGAGCTTGGCCCGCACCCCGAGCACCGGGCGAATGCCCAGGCGCTGGCTGGCCTCGATCGCGATCGCCAGTTCGTTCATCTGCTCGATGACGATAATCGGCTGCTGGCCCAGCCGCTGCCCCAGCATGGCGGTCTCGATGTAGTCCCTGTCCTTGTAGCCGTTGCAGATCAGCAGGGCACCGGGGGTATCGAGGGTGGCCAGGGCAATCAGCAGCTCGGGCTTAGAGCCCGCCTCCAGGCCAAACTGGTAGGGGCGGCCAAAGCGCACCACATCTTCCAGCAGCTGCCGCTGCTGGTTGCACTTGACCGGAAACACCCCCCGGTAGACGCCGGAGTACTTGTAGCGGGCGATCGCCTTGGCAAAGCTGGCGTTGATGCGCTCGATACGGTCTTCGAGAATGTCGGAAAAGCGGATCAGCAGGGGCAGGTTAAGGTTGCGCTGCTTGATCGCCTCCACCAGGTCAAACAGGTCCAAAGAGCCGCCGCGATCGCCCCGGGGCGACACCGTAATATGGCCATCGGCATTGATGGAAAAGTAGGGCTCGCCCCAGCTGTGGATGCGGTAGAGTTCTTCGCTGTCTTCGATCGTCCAGGGCGCGGCCACGGTTTCGGCGGATTGCAGCATGGTCTCTAGGGTTGCCCGGCGCAGGCGGTGGGAGGACGGCGGAGAACTCTGGGACAGAGGCGGTTGCTGGGCCATATTCATAGGGGGGAAGGACTCCGCTGGGTAGATAGCGAGGGGCAACCGCTGGAGGGTCTACCGAGCGGTCTGGGGCAATGGGCGCGACCCAAATTGTAACAAAAGGGTCATCCTGAATACCGCCTCCGGTGGGCAAAGATAGCGCTGCCGAAGGGGCGATCGCCTGCCCTGAGCGAACTGAGGCTTGGGGCAGCAGGAGGCATCCGCAGCACAGTATCCTCAGGGATAAGTGATTCCCGCTCTCTGGTTAAAACAAGATGGGCTTGATTCGCCTCAGCACATCCTGGAGCAACAGGTTGGGGCAGTGGGCGATGAACTGAGCCTGTCTAGCTTTGAAGTCGAGCGATCGCAGTTGGTCAGCCATAATCACCCCGGTCACAGGGTTGCCCGTTGGGATGGGGATATAAAAGGGGTTCTGACGCTGGGTATTGCTGATGGGGCAAACAACGGCGAAGCCCAATTTGGCATTAAAGCGATCGTGGCTCACCACCAGCGCTGGGCGATTGCCTATTTGCTCATGCCCGGCTTGGGGATCAAACCTGAGCCAGATAAAGTCGCCACGCTGGGGAACGTACACTACCAAACCTCATGGCCCATGGGGCTACCCCAGTCCACCTCGGGTTCAGAGGGTTCAGTGACTTCGGCCAGAAGCTCGTCCAGACTTAATTCCGGCAAGGCTTGCAGGGGAGTGATAACCAGCTTGCCGTCTTCGACAGAGCACTCCACCGCATCGTTGAGCTTGAGATGCAGCGCTTCGTGAATGTATTTGGGAATTCGCAACGCCAGCGAATTGCCCCATTGACCAATCTGAGCTTTCATCGCCTGATCCCATAATGGGAGCCTTTGGATATCCAAAGTATATCATTGCCTGGGTTCGCCAGGAGTTCTGCCAACCCAGGCCCTACCCAGCCACCGCTGCGGCCTGGTATCGATGTTAAGTTTCGGCGATCGCGGGTACGTAGGCATCTTCGTAGCTCTCAATCATGATGTTTTTCTAGCATGGCCCTGCTCTTAAGTACCAAGGTTTTACGAGGGTGGGCACAATAGGAGGCAACCTGCCCTAGATATCCCAATGACGTCCCAATCCTCCCCCGATCCCAGCCCGGAGCGCCGCTATGTGCAAAAGGCTGTGGATGCTCTGATTCAGTGGCTTCCGCTGGGAGGCAGTGGCGGGGCCTTTATCCATTTCTTTCTCCAGCAAGAGTGGGTTATGACCGTACTCACTCTTCCAGTCATGGTAGTCACAGTGATTTGGGCCAGGTACACGGGCAACTTTACGGCCCGGTTAGGCGAAATCGCGGGCGATCGCGGTACCCAAGATGCCGATGCCCTGGCGGCCCTGCTAGACCGGCTCGATCGCACCATCCGCTGGCGTTTTTCTGGGGTAGAAGGCCAGTACCTCAAGGCCCAGGCCAGCGCCTGCCGCGCCTACGTCAGCCACAGCGAAGTGCCCCTACCCTCCGGCATTTTGAACCCCGACCTGGATGAAGTCTACGTACCGCTCAAGCTCAGCAGCGAATTTCTGCGCAACTTTGAGGGCCAAGCCCTGCCCACCCTGCCCGGCTTTGGCGACAAACCCGAAGACATCCTCCAGCAGATGCAGGAGCGCCCCACCCAGCAAATTTGGGACATCCTTGCCCTCAGCCCCAAAACACCCCAGTTTCGCCACTTGGTGATCAAAGCCTACGGCGGCTTTGGCAAAACCACCCTGCTGCGCCACCTCACCTATCTCTACGCCACCCGCCCCCGATTAGTGCGCCGTCGCTACAAAGCACCCGCCCTAATTCCAGTGCTGCTGTACCTGCGCACCTGGCGCGACATCATTGCTCAACCCGATGCCCCCACTCTGCCAGAGCTCATTACCCAGCACCACGCCAAAGCTCTGCTCAAGGGCAAAGCTCTGGATATGCTAGGGCAAACGCATACTCAGGAGGAGAGTAGCCGAATTAGGTAGTCATTATCCCATCCTGCTTGCAAGCGTTTAGCCTTGATACCCCCTTTGGCAAAAGCGTCCTGACGCAGCAGATTGAGGGCGATGTGACGGACGACGGCCAGATTAGCGGGGGCGTGGTCTTTACGAATTCGAGAGGCATCTTCGTGGAAGGCGACATCGAGCACCCAGTGGAGCTGGTTTTCAATACCCCAGTGGCTGCGCACCCCTTGGGCAAAGCGTTGGACATCGCCGTCAAAACTAACGAGATAGTAGCGCTGCTCAATGGTCGGGGGTTGACCGAGGATACGGCGTTCAGCCTCCACGAGGCCAACGCGTTTTAAGCCAACCCAGCGCTCAGCGTTGATGAGGTGCTCGACCCCATCGAGCAACCAGTGGCGGCGGATGAAAGCGGTATGGGGCAGTGGCGATCGCCTTTTACCAGGACCTGTTTGCCTTCCTCTGCCTGCTGCTGGTCACCCCCCTGGCCAGCCTGGCCCTGACACCCCAGGACCTGGGCCTGCTGCTGGTGCTGGGGGTGCTGTGTACCGCCGTCGCCCACACATTATTTATTGAGAGTTTGGCGGTGCTGCGAGCCCAGACCGCTAGCGTGATCAGCGGCCTGGAGCCGGTCTACGGCATTGCCCTGGCGGCCCTGCTGCTGGGGGAAGTGCCCGTCCCCCGCACCCTGGTCGGCGGCGCGATTATTTTGGGCACCACCCTCTGGGCCAGCCTGCCCGACAAGAGCCTGGAGGCCCCGCCCTAGGTCTGGGCCGCAAAGTCGTGGATAAAGGTCCGCTGGGCGACTACGCCAAGGGCCCCGGCGTGGACGCTCTGCACCGTGGCGATCGCCGCCTCAGCGCTGTAGCCCAGCCGCACCAGACAGGCCGCCACCACCGTCCCCGTACAGTCGACTGACTTCTGCTGCAGAGTAATAACCGTTAGGACAGGATACTGCTCAATATATCAATTTTTATTGATGTATACTGGCCCTAGAATCATTAGCTTCAAACCTCTATGTCCACCAGACAGCCTGCCGCTGCCCCAGTCGCCGGGGGACAGCTCAACATTTTCGAGCGCTACCTCACCCTGTGGGTGCTGCTGTGCATTGCGGCTGGCATTGCCCTGGGGCGGCTGCTGCCCGGGGTGGCGATCGCCCTGGATGCCATGAGCATCTACCAGGTGTCGGTACCGATCGCCATCTGTCTCTTTTTCATGATGTACCCGATCATGGTGAAGATCGACTTTGCCCAGGCCAAGCGGGCGGCCCAAACCCCCCGGCCCGTGCTACTCACCCTGGCGGTGAACTGGCTGATCAAACCCTTCACTAATGACTGAAAATGCTCGATTAACGGCGATAGGGGCTGGGCAGAACACATAACTCACTTCCTAGAAATGAGTCTTAATATTCTCATCTCGAGTATGCGTTTGCCCTACTGGATATGCCGATTTCCTGGGCCGAAAACCTGCTGCAAGCCGGACGCCTGCTGGTGATGCTCGACGGCTTTGACGAAGTGGCCGAAGCCCAGCGCCCTGCGGTCAGCCAGTGGATCACCGTTCAAATGCAAACCTATCCCCAGGCGGTGTTTTTGCTCACCTCGCGCCCCACCGCCTACGACACCGACTACCCCGCCGAAAAGGTGCAGACCCCCCTGGCCGTACAACCCTTTGACGACGACCAGCGCCGCCGTTTTGTGGAGCAGTGGTACCTGTGCCAGGAGCGGTTTCACCGGGGCAATCGCCTCACCCCCGACGTAAAAGAAGCGGCTAAGCAGCGGGCCGACAACCTGCTCAGCCAAATCGAGAATCGCAAAGAACTGGAGAGCATGGCCGAAAACCCGCTCATGCTCAACATGATCGCCATGTTTCACCGCAGCTACCCCAACGAGCAACTGCCCCAGCGCCAGGCCGAGCTATATCGCGGCATTTGCAAGCTGCAACTGGGCGATCGCCCCATGGCCAAACGAGTAGACCTGCCCCTGCCCGCCGAGGCCAGCCAGGCGGTGCTGCAAACGGTGGCCCTGGCCATGGTGCAGGCCGAACAGCAGGTGATCCCTGTGGATGATTTGCTCGATCTGATCCAGCAGGGTTTGGCCGAGCAGGACGAAACCGTCGCCCCCTGCCCGTTTCTTCAAACCATTGAGCGGGTAAGCGAACTGCTGGTGAAAAAAGACGACGGTTACGAATTTGCCCACCGCAGCTTTCAAGAATACCTGGCCGCCACCGCAATCAAAGACCAGGGCCAAGAAGCCCTGCTCTTGCAGCACTTTGAGGAAGAATATTGGAAAGGCACCATTTTGCTCTACGTGGCCCAGGTCAACCCCGCCAACTTGCTCAAGGCCGTCTATCGCCGCAGCCACACCGCCGCATCCCTGGCCTACGACTGCCTGCGCGTTACCCGCCGCCGCCTGGATGATGATCTGGTGGCGGATATTAAAATCCGCCGCTTTGGCCAGCTAGAGGAGTATTTGCAGCAGGGGCAGTGGAAAGGGGCTGACCTCGAAACCTGGAGCTTGATGCTGCAAACCTACGGCAAAGAGTGGGGGCAGCTTCTTTACCCCAGTGAGCTACTGAATTTTCCCTGTCCAGATTTGCTCCAGATAGATGGGCTGTGGGTGAAGTATAGCCAGGGGAAATGGGGCTTTAGTGTACAGAAGCGTATCTATGTAGAGTGCGGCGGCAAGCCGGACGGGCAGTATCCAGGTGATAAGATTTGGAAAGAATTTGGCGATCGCGTCGGCTGGCGCGCAGAAGGCAAGTGGATATACGACTATGACTCTCTCAACCTCGACCTTACTTTATCTCCCGAGGGAGAATTGGAGTTCCCTTGGGAGTTCCCTTACCGACCTTGTAGGGTTTTTTGATTTGCGGGTTCTCTTCTCTCGCATCGAGACTTGTGAACTGTAGCACGAGCCAGTTCTAGCGGGTTTTTAAAGTTTGTAAAGCACTGCTTTTTACACGATTTACCTACCTTTCAGCGATTCGTTACCTGGCACCACCGGGGGGGTTGCCCAGATCCCAGGGTTTTTCAAAAACCCTGGGATCTTTGTCTAAGGCGGCTCAAACCGCAAACGCACCACATCTGGATTCAAACAATTCGCCAGCACAAACTTCTCTGCCACTTTGCGAATTTCCGCCGCTGGGGCATTCCACTCATCCCACAGGCTTTTTTGCCCCGGCGTCTTTTTCTTCAGCTTGCTCCGCGCCTTAATTTGGGCCAAAAGCTTGCTACCCCAGTGGTTGCGCTTCTCTGGTTTCGGCTTCGGCTTGTAGCGCTTACAAAACCTTCGATACGCCGCCGCACACAGCTCCAGCGTTGCCCCCAGCGCCAAAAACGCCGGGTGCCACTGCGTCAGCCCATCGGAGGTCAAGCGGTCGTAGCTGCCGTAGTTGCTGTAGTCGTAGAAAAACCCCTGCTGCATCGCCGCCGCCTTGGGGTTGGCGTGGATGTAGCGCAGCGTATTCAGCGCCCGCCGATGGTCGGTGTTGGGGAACCCGGTGCTGTGGTACCGTTTTTCCCAAAAGTGCCCCGTCCGGTTCAACATACGATTGAAACACATGGCCGTATACCAGTTCAGCCAGTGCATGATCTTGGGCAAATCCTCCGGCTGCTGCGGCTCCAGCAAGTAATGCACATGATTGCTCATAATGCACAGGGCATAGAGCTTAAAGCCATATCTCCCCTTACATCGCTCAATGGCGTAAAGCAAGATTTCGCGGCATTCGTCACGAATCAGCTTAAACTCGCGATTGTTGCAGCGAATGGTGATGTGGTAGCAGTAACCTGGGCAGAGCTGACGCGGCAGGCGCGGCATGGAGATAACTTACCCTCCCCTTCCATGACCGAGGAAGGCAATCGGGTGGTTGGTGCTATGAGTATTGGTCTTTTTGGGGCCTCATCAAAAAGGTTTACCGGGTGCAGCGAGGGTTCGCCCCCTTTCCCAAGGGGGGCTTTATAAGCATGTTTACTGAGAGTAATTGGGGGGATCATAGTCCTTGCATCGATCCCCCAACCCCCTTGAAAAGGGGGGCCGTTGATTGACCTGTGGAGCGCAAGAATCTGCCCCCTTTCCCAAGGGGGCTTTATAAGCATGTTTACTGAGAGTAATTGGGGGGATCATAGTCCTTGCATCGATCCCCCCAACCCCCCTTGAAAAGGGGGGCCGTTGATTGACCTGTGGAGCGCAAGAATCTGCCCCCTTTCCCAAGGGGGGCTTTATAAGCATGTTTACCGAGAATAATCGGGGGGATCCTCCACCAACGCCATCAACACAGTACAAACCCCCTCAAACTCTTGCAAAACCTGCTCATTGGTAAAGCGAATTACCTGCAACCCATAGCCTTCTAAAATTCTCGTGCGCTCCGCATCTCGTACCTGCGCTTCTGACGAGGCATGGTACTCGCCATCGACCTCAATCACCAGGCGCAGGGACGCGCAGTAAAAATCCACGATAAAATTGTCGATGGGGCGCTGCCGCAGCACCCGGTAGGGAAAATGGCGCAGGCATTGCTTCCACAGCGTTTGCTCTGCTGGGGTCATATTGCGGCGCAGCGATCGCGCCCTTTCTTTCAAAACCGGGTTGTAGGGCAGATAGAGCACAGGGCAATAAACCACAGGATTGCAGTCTTAAACTGCCCGGTTCTATCACCCAGCAAACCCGCTCAGCAAGCCAAGTGATAGGATAGAAAAGCACTTTTTGGCGCTATTCAAGCTCACCTTTGAGCCGGCCCAGGTGTGGAGATCGCCCCTTGCCGAGCGATCGCCCGTTACGATTGACTTGAAGTGCAACCCCCTACGCTGACCTAGGCTGTCTGAATTCATGCTGAAGAACCTCCTCGGTGATCCCAACGCGCGCAAGCTCAAGAAGTACCGTCCCGACGTGGTCGAGATCAACCTGCTGGAGGACGAGATTCAGCAGCTTTCCGACGAAGCTCTGGCGGCCAAAACGGGCGAGTTTAAGCAGCGGATTGAAAAGGGCGAGTCCCTAGACGACCTGCTGCCCGAAGCCTTTGCGGTGGTGCGCGAGGCCTCGAAGCGGGTGCTGGGCATGCGCCACTTCGACGTCCAGCTGATCGGCGGCATGGTGCTCCACGACGGCCAGATCGCCGAGATGAAAACCGGGGAGGGCAAAACCCTGGTGGCCACCCTGCCCTCCTACCTGAATGCCCTGTCGGGCAAAGGTGCCCACGTGGTCACCGTCAACGACTACCTGGCTCGCCGCGACGCCGAGTGGATGGGGCAGATTCACCGCTTTCTGGGCCTCAGCGTGGGGCTGATTCAGCAGGGCATGTCGCCCACCGAGCGCCGCCACAACTACGGCTGCGATATCACCTACGGCACCAACAGCGAGTTTGGCTTCGACTACCTGCGCGACAACATGGCCACCGCGATCGAAGACGTGGTGCAGCGCCCCTTCAACTACTGCGTCATCGATGAAGTCGATTCCATTCTCATCGATGAGGCCCGCACGCCGCTGATTATTTCGGGGCAGGTGGAGCGCCCCAGCGAGAAGTACAACCGCGCCGACGAAGTCGCCCGGGAGCTAAACGCCGAAGAACACTACGAGGTGGATGAAAAGGCCCACAACGTCCTGCTCACTGACGAAGGCTTCATTCGGGCTGAAGAACTGCTGGGGGTGCAGGACCTGTTCGACCCCAAGGATCCCTGGGCCCACTACATCTTCAACGCGATCAAGGCCAAGGAGCTGTTTACCAAAGACGTCAAATACATCGTCCGCAACGACGAGATCATCATTGTGGACGAGTTCACCGGGCGGGTGATGCCCGGTCGCCGCTGGAGCGATGGTCTGCACCAGGCGATCGAGGCCAAAGAGCATGTGGAAATCCAGCCCGAAACCCAGACCCTGGCCAGCATTACCTACCAGAACTTCTTCCTGCTTTACCCCAAGCTGTCGGGCATGACCGGCACCGCTAAGACCGAAGAAGCCGAGTTCGAGCGCATCTACAAGCTCGAAGTTACCATCATTCCCACCAACCGCCCCGCCGCCCGCCGCGACCTGTCGGATGTGGTCTACAAAAACGAAGAGGCCAAGTGGAAGGCCGTGGCCGCAGAGTGCGCCGAGATGCACGAGGTCGGTCGCCCGGTTCTCGTAGGTACCACCAGCGTTGAAAAGTCGGAGGTGCTGTCGGCACTGCTGAGCGATCGCGGCGTGCCCCACAACCTGCTCAACGCCAAACCCGAGAATGTGGAGCGGGAGTCTGAGATTGTCGCCCAGGCCGGTCGCAGTGGCTCGGTTACCATCGCCACCAACATGGCGGGGCGTGGTACCGATATCATCCTCGGCGGTAACGCCGACTATATGGCTCGCCTCAAGGTGCGCGAGTACCTCATGCCCCGCATCGTCAAGCCCGAGGACGAAGACGAGTTTTCGGTCACCGCCGTACCGGGCACCAAGGGGCGCGCCCCGGCCCAGGGCTTTGGCGGCACCAAAAAGGTCAAAACCTGGAAGGCCTCGCCGGATATTTTTCCCATCGAGCTATCGGCGTCCACCCTAGACGAACTCAAGGCCACCGTTGACTTTGCGGTGACCACCTACGGCGAGCGCAGCCTGCCCGAACTCCAGGCCGAAGACAAGCTGGCCGTGGCCGCCGAAAAAGCCCCCACCGACGATCCGGTGATCCAGAAGCTGCGCGACGTGTACAACCACATTCGCCAGGAGTACGAGGCCTTCACCAGCGCCGAGCACGACAAGGTGATCGAGCGCGGGGGGCTGCACGTCATCGGCACCGAGCGCCACGAGTCGCGCCGCATTGACAACCAGCTGCGGGGCCGGGCCGGTCGCCAGGGCGACCCCGGCTCCACCAAGTTTTTCCTCAGCCTGCAGGACAACCTGCTGCGGATTTTTGGCGGCGATCGCGTCGCTGGGCTGATGAACGCCTTCCGCGTCGAAGAGGACATGCCGATCGAGTCGGGGATGCTGACGCGATCGCTGGAAGGAGCCCAAAAGAAAGTTGAAACCTACTACTACGATATCCGGAAACAGGTATTTGAGTACGACGAGGTGATGAACAACCAGCGTCGGGCCATCTACGCCGAGCGGCGCCGGGTGCTCGAAGGGGACCAGCTCAAGGAAATGGTGATCGGCTACGCCGAGCAGACCATGAACGACATCGTCGAAGCCTACGTCAACCCTGAGCTGCCCCCCGAAGAGTGGAAGCTGCCGGAAATGGTGGGCAAGGTGAAGGAGTTTGTCTACCTGCTGGCCGACCTCACCCCCGAGCAGCTCGAAGACCTCTCCGTGGGCGAAATCAAGACCTTCCTCCACGAACAGGCCCGCATTGCCTACGACATCAAAGAGGCCCAGGTCGATCAGATCAAGCCGGGGCTGATGCGTGAGGCCGAGCGCTTCTTCATCCTCCAGCAGATCGACAGCCTGTGGCGCGATCACCTGCAGCAGATGGACGCCCTGCGGGAAACCGTGGGCCTGCGCGGCTACGGCCAGAAAGACCCGCTGATCGAGTACAAGAGCGAGGGCTACGAGGTCTTCCTCGACATGATGACGGGCATTCGCCGCAACGTGGTTTACACCCTGTTCCAGTTCCAGCCCCAGCCCCAGCCCCAGGTGCGGACGTCCCAGGAAGTGGGCTAGGGCTGCCTTGCCTCCCAACGGTAAGGGAGTTATGGACTGCTAATCAGTGTAGCCTCGCTCAAAAATGTGGGCAGTATGTTGCCTTGACTGGGCATTCTTTCGTTGCTGAGAGCGGCTAACGTGGTGCGATCGCACCACGTTAGCCGCAGTCACATTGGGTAGGACACCCACAACGTTAAAACTTTTGGACGCGGCGTCGCTGAGCACAGGTACAGCGATGGCCATTTCGCTTAGGACATTCGCCCCTGCCACAGTTGAATACTGGGTGGAACAACGGCGTGTAGCCATTGCTTCGAGCGCATCGGTCATGTCCTAACGGTGTGCTCTACATGCTGGGCTGAGCCTATTATTCTTGCTGCCCAAGACTATCAAGATGTGATCTAGATGCCTCTGCAAACGGTGTAGGTGGTCACAACAGGGGCTATCGCGATCCTACATGAGTTGTGGAAACGCGTAGGGCAGGCGTCTCGCCTGCACGGGCAAGATGCCCGTCCTACCTCCATGAATCAATTCGGATTGCTATAGAGAGTTTACAGCTTGTGTTGGGCATTATGAATGCTGAACAGCCAGAGAACCCATTAACGCTCATCGGCAGCCTGGGTTTGAGCGTGGATTTGTTGTCACCTGACTAGAGGTTCGCGCAGCATAGACTCACTGTAGTTTGGCTCACCTACTGTTGTGGGTCAACATTTTGGGCGCTGAAACGAGCCCTGCAAAATTTTGGCAGAGAACTGAACTCTAACAGTTATTCCTGAGGTTAATTCCTGAGGATTTTTGCATTTATTTTTTTGTCTTTTGATTGGGCCAGGCTCTTGAGTTTTGGCCATTTTTTGGGGGTTTAAACTATTTGGTGAAATTGCGTAAACGTTATTTATTTTGCCGCTATTTCAGGAAGCGCGTAGGTGGAATCATCATGGATTTGTCTCGAATCAAGGCAAAACCTGGGTAAAACAAGCATAAATTAGCTTTTTTCAAAACAAAAAAATAGGTGTAAATAACGTAGGTTAAACAGGCTCAATCGCCTAAAGTAATGGACATGAGGGCAAGGCAGGCAAACCTGCGCGAAGGTGGGGAACACCCATCGACCACTCGAACTTAATGCGACTGGCACCTTCGCGATAAGTTTGCTGGCTCTCTTCTCTACTCCAACAAAAACCTGCCTTGCTACTGGCAAAAGGCAAGACATACTCCTTAATTACAAATAAGGATTGCTGTCTAGCTTAGCCCAGTAAGTAGGTGCAAGGGCATTACCCATGCCCAAAAAACAAACCACATCAGGCAAAGTGCCACTTCAGGAGACTCATCATGGTTGTTAAAACTTTTCGTAATACCCTAATCGCCTCCAGCGTTCTTTTCGGCGCATCTCTAATCGCTGGCTCCGCCGCCATGGCTGCTCCTGCTACCGATGACGGTACTGTAACAGCGACTGTCGCAGAAATTAACGCAATTAGTTTTGAGGGTGCGACGACCGCATTTGTAAGTGGGTCAGCGGTACCAGCTTTCGCTATGGGAACTTTGGATGTTCGTAACAATGCATCTGCAGGCTGGACTTTAGGTATGAGTTCTGCAAACGGCGGCAGATTGATTAATACCGCCACTCCTGCTCATGTTATTACCTATACGGCTCTTACCACAGGTGATATTGGTGCTTCAACAGCTACCGCAGTAACCCCTACTGTGGCAACCCCCTCGGGCCAACTGCACAATTCTGCCTTTGATGCTGCTGTATCAGCAGGAGTTACTGGTGTTAATGTCACGGCTAGCATCGCGGCTGGTCAATTCGTACCCGTTGGTTCCTATACCGATACCTTGACCTTCACCTTGACGTCTAAATAATTCTCTTTTGAGAATTCAGGTCAACCTGACGGTCAGATCAAATCACTAAGTTATGTGGAGATGCCCGAGGTCATCTCCACATAGCGAGCGTGTATGGAGGTCCAAAAATGCAAAATTACTCACTCTTCAGAGGCTTAATCTCTACCGCTTTAGGGTTGAGTGTGTTATGTCCGTCGGCGGCTTTGGCCTTGAGCAAGGTCACCTACACCGCCAGCGCCACCTTTACCCTCAACCCTAGTGCCGGCAACCCCAATCAAGACTTTGGTACTGTTCATATCCAGCCAGTTAGTGCTACAGGATGGGTGTTGCGGGTACGCTCTACTCAAGGTGGGGCACTTCGCCACAGCAGTCATCCATCTACAGTTTCCTACACCCTGTTTGTAAATGGCACCCAGGTAGGTAGCTTGGCTAGTGGTAGCGATACTGCAGTGTTGACCGGCTCAGTGCTTTCTTGTCCACCCCTTATCGGTTGTACCCTGGCTGTACGGGCAACCATATCAACAGACAACATTGCCCGAGTACCAGCGGGATCTTACTCGGATACGTTAGTTTTTACGCTTGCTGAGCAATAATTTTATCTTTTCAAAAGACTGATGGATTGCAAAGAAAGGGGGAACTATTACCCTAGCGGCTCACTACAAAGCCAGAGCAATTCATCGCATTGCTGCAATCCTTCAACACGTAATCTCCCTATAATCTTTCCAAAGAATAGTTATGAAAATTCTGGCCCGCGTCGGCTGTCTAGCCTCACTTCTGGTTGGGGCGGCGGCATTGGTGGCACCGCCCAGCTGGGCTGATGCTACCTATCAGCTTTCCCCCTCTACCCTCACCCTCGAACCCAGTGGCTCTCGCTCTACCGGCTCGTTTCAGGTCCGCAGCACAGGCAGCAAGCCCGTAGCGGTCGAAATTCGCGTCACCGAACGCCAGATGGATTTGCACGGCGCAGAAACTCGCCCCGACGCAGACGATGATTTTGTCATCTACCCGCCCCAAATTTTGCTGCAACCGGGCCAGGTTCAAACCGTGCGTGTTACCTGGCTAGGCGAGCCCAACCCAGAGCACGAGCTGCCCTACCGGCTAATTGCCGAGCAGCTCCCGATTGCTATTGACGAGCCCGAAGCTGCGGGCACAACCGCCGTGGTTAGCATTAACGCCCTCTATAACTTTGTGGCCTCTCTCTACGTTTCGCCCCGAGGGAGCAGCCCCAACATTGTGCTCGAAAGCGCCAGCCACCAAACCATCAACGGGCAAGACGCCCTGGTCCTGCGGTTTAGCAACCAGGGTACGGCCCATAAAGTAATGACTGGCTTGCACCTCACCCTCACCTCGCCAGGCGGGCAAACGATCACCCTCAACCCAGAACAACTGCGAGGGGTAAGCGACGAAAACATGCTGGCCCAACATCAGCGGCAGTTTACTCTGCCCTGGCCCGATGGATTTCCCGTGGGGCCAGTGAGCGCCGCGTTTGACCTGCAATAACCTCTCGTGCGCTGGTTGCAGCGTGCCCCCCTGGATGGCCCTGTGTTCAAGCCCTACCTTCTAGCCACCACGACGATCCTGCTAGTTAACTCATTACCGTTGCTACAGGCATCTGCACTGGCCACTACCGCTCTCACCTCACCCCAAATCAACCCAGCCCCCAGCCCCGCCGTGGCTGAAGATGAGCCCTCGGTAGCGGTATTAGCGCCAATAGCTTCAAGGCCAGTAGATGCAAGGCCAGAGTCTACCGCACCAGATTTAGCACTGGCTTTGGGCTTAGATGTCGCAGTGCCGAGTCTAGGTTCTGCCACCCCTGGGCCAGGGCCTCAACTCCTAGCTTTAGAGCCTGACTCAGCCTCCCAGCCCGAGCCTTCAGACTCCGAACCAGGTGCCGTTCCGCCCCCCGCTGCCGACGTTGCTCCCCCGGCAGCGGGTGGGTCTACCGAAGCATCGGCTGAAACCGAGGCTGAACTATTCGAGCGCATATTTGGTCGTCCCTCGGCCCAGAACCAGTCGCTCTCTGTGCCCTTTTTTATTAATGATCAATCCCAGGGGCAGGCTGTTGTCGTGATTGCCGAGGGACGTGCTAGCCAAGTACAGGCTGGCCCTATCCTCAACAAAACAGCGTCTACTTTACAGCCAGATTTGCAAAGCCAGTTAGCTGCGATCGTCGATAGCGAGGGCTACTTACCCTTAGATCAGCTGCAACAGTTGGGCATTGCGGTTGTTTTTGATCAAAGTCGGCTAGAGCTTTATTTGCAAATTCCGGCGGCGTTGCGGCGTACTAATGTGGTGGGGTCCTATGGTCTGCCCGCTGAGGCAGCCGATGCCCTGCCCGTTAGTCGCCTCAGCGGCTATCTCAACATTTTGGGTGGCGAAGATATTGTTTGGTCTGGCTCAAATGCTGGGCGACAGCCCCTGCGTCTGTCTTTAGACGGGGCGATCAATCTATCCGGCTGGGTGCTAGAGGGTCGAGCCGACCTACTCGAAGGGGGCGCACCTGGGTTTAGGCGAGGCGATGTGCGGCTGGTGCACGACGACCCGGCCAATGCCCTGCGCTATATGGCAGGAGACTTATCCATTCCGGTGAGCGATGCGTTTCAGACGCTGGTGCCCTTAGGCGGCATCTCGGTGTCTCGCAACTACAGCTTGCAGCCCTACCGCGTCACCCGCCCCACCGGAGAATTTACCTTCTTTTTAGAGCGCCCTTCGGGGGTAGAGATTTATATTAATGGCGTGCGGGTACAGCAGTTGCAGCTAGAGGCCGGGCCTCAAGATATTCGCAATCTGTCTCTCACCACCGGTACCAACGACATTCAGCTGATCATTACCGATGATCTGGGGCAGGTGCAGCGCCTCGACTTTTCCGCCGCCCTGGCCGGTAATTTGCTAGCCCCAGGATTGCAGCAGTTTTCTTACAATCTGGGGTTCCCTACCCGATCGCAGAGTGGGCAACGCCAGTACGATTGGGCCGAGCCTCAGCTGGCCCTCGCCCACCGCTTGGGCGTAAGCCCCACGGTGACCCTGGGGGCCTACGCCCAGATTACGCCCTCCTATCAAATGGTAGAAACTGATGGGATCTGGGCCTCGGAAATTGGCAACTGGGGTTGGGGTATTGCGGCCAGCCACAGGGGCGACTTTGGCACCGGCCTGGCCATGCGATTGCAGTATGAGCTACCCCCCATCCCCCAAGATTTGACCAATCGATCGCTGCGCCTTGCCGCAGAATACCGGAGCGATCGCTTCACTACCCTGGGTTCGCTCAGCCCCAGCCCTGACTGGCTGACCCTGTCAGGCTCCTACAGCCAACGCATTTTTGACGGCACTAGCTTAAATTTAGGCGGCAGCTACCGCTTGGGGCGAGATGTACCCGATAGCTACGCCGCTAACGTGGGGTTGTCTCGCTCGTTGGGCAACGGTCTGAGCGGCAGCCTCAATATTAACCACAGCCGGAATCAGCAGGGACAGACCGAAACCCGTGCGTTTTTGGGCTGGTCTTGGCTGATGACTCAGCCGCGCCAGTCGGTTTCGCTCAACACCACGGCTAGCAGTACCAACACAATGGGCAACCGTCTGTCATGGAGCCGCTCCGCCGATCGCCGCCTGCAAAGCCCAGGGCTATCGCTGGATGTGAACCGAAGCAGTGGTGGCTACGATCTCTCGGGACGGATCGCTTACACGGACTACCGCTTTGATTTGGGGCTCACCCAAGACATTTCCTGGGGCAACGGGGCAGGAGCCGTTAACAGAAACACCACCCGCTTAACCTTTGGTACCGCCCTGGTGTTTGCCGACGGCCACGTTGGCTGGTCGCGACCCATTACAAATAGTTTTGTGCTGGTGGTCCCCCGCGATCGCTGGCGAGGGCAGACCATTGGCGTAAATCCTAGCCAAGATGGCTACCGGGCTGTAGCCGATCGCCTAGGCCCAGCGGTACTACCAGACTTGCAGCCCTACTACATCTCGCGGGTGCGGCTCGATGCCCCAGAGGCCCCCATTGGGTATGACCTAGGAACCGATGATTATGTCGTCATGCCCAGCTACCGCAGCGGCACCGTGATCATGGCCGGTACCGAAGCCTCAGCCTTTGTCCGGGGCGTACTGGTCGATGAGGCCGGTGTTCCCCTGGGGTTGCAGGCGGGCGAGGTAGTCTCGCTGTCAAACGCTGACTGGGCGGCTCAACCCCTGTTTACCAACCGAACTGGTCGATTTGCCTTACTGGGGTTTACCCCAGGGGTCTATGAAATCAGAATTCGCGATCGCGCTCCGCTGCAATTTGAAATCGCCCCCGATCAAGACGGTCTGATTGATCTAGGTACATTGCAGATCGGTCTTCCGTAAACCCCATAACGCTAAACGCCCCAGGGTTTTGATACCCTGGGGCGCTTCTGGCGATCGGCTTATACCAAATCCTATCTGTCTATCCCAGTGCAGCCGGGCGCATGCTATGCGCCCCTACAGGTTGGCCGTTTGGGAATCGGGGTTATGTAACTCGGACTTGGCATCGCTCAGCTGGCTCACTACTGCTTGGGCGTAGAGTAGAGCTTGGGATTGGGGACCGGAGCTTCGCCCATCGGGCTCTGGGGTTCTGGATTTTCCAGATACTTAAATTCGCCCTTGCCGTCGGGGGTAGGCCCTTTAGCCCAGCGCCCCTCTTTGCTTTCGGTACCTTCCGACAGGTTCCAGAAGGTGTAGGAGGCGTCCTGCTTCTCCTGGGACTGAGGGAAGCGGCTAGGCACCGGCAGGCTTTCGAGCCCATCGGCCTTGAGCTCTTCAATCGCGGCCAGCCACTGGTTCTGGTGCATAGTATCGCGGGCAATCATGTAGCTCAGGGTGTCTTTGACGCCGGGGTCGGTGGCCATTTCGTACAGGCGCACGGCCTGCAGACGGCCCTGGGCTTCGGCCTGCACATTGGAGAAGAAGTCGGCCATCAGGTTGCCCGAGGCAACAATGTAGTTGCCGTTCCAGGGATAGCCCACGCTATCGGCGGGCAGGGCACCGCCGCCTGACATCACCGCGTGTTTGGGATTCATCGCGCCCATGATGATGTCTTCTGTTTTCATGCTCCCCATTACCCCTTCGACGATGGGGTCTTTAACCGCATCTTCTTGAACATCCGGGGGAGCTTTGTCGACCAGGTGAGCAATCAAGTTGGCCAGCATTTCAATGTGGCCAATTTCCTCAGTGCCAATGTCGAGCATCATGTCTTTGTATTTTGCCGGACCTCGGCAATTCCAGCCTTGAAATAGGTACTGCATCATCACAGACATTTCGCCAAAAGGCCCGCCAATCAGCTCTTGTAGCTGTTTGGCATAAACCGGATCGGGCTTTTCTGGTTTGGTGAAATATTGCAGGCGTTTCTTATGGTAAAACATGAAATTTTCCTAGTGATCAGGATGGCGAAGGACAGCCAAAACTCTGTCCTTTTGATCCGACATTCCGCAGGTTGACAAAAAGAATATTTGGCGGGGCTGAGGTAAGCTCAGGGCAAGCCATGGGATCGCGTCTTGGAGATAGAGAATCTAGATCACTCAAATGCAGCTGCGCCGCCTCACCGCCCTGGAGGCCGACAAGATCCAGAGAGAGCATGAGGAGCTGGTGGCCCAGATCGCCGACCTGCAAGACATCTTGGCCCGACGCGAGCGCATTCTCGACATCATCACCACCGAGCTGGGCGAGCTCAAGGCCCGGCACGACGACCCCCGTCGCACCGTGATCGAAATGGACGATGCGGAGCTCACCGACATTTCGCTGATCGCCAACGAGCAGGTGGTGATTCTGGTCACCGACCAGGGCTATATCAAACGCATGCCCGTGGCCACCTTTGAGGCCCAGAGCCGCGCCACTCGGGGCAAGGCCGGGGCCAAAATGAAGGAAGACGATGGCGTGCAGCACTTCATCACCTGCTACACCCACGACTACCTGCTGTTCTTCAGCGATCGCGGCGTCACCTACGCCCTGCGGGCCTACCAGATCGCCGAGGGCTCCCGCGCCTCGCGGGGGATGCCCAGCAGGTGGCCGCAGGCTTCGTGGAAAATCACGCCGCCAAACTTGTTGGCCATGATCACGGGGTAGGTGCCCGACTCCACGTAGTCGGCATAGAGCATTTTGCCCGCCGACTCGGCCACATCCGCCGAGGCCGAGCGAAAGTCCCAATTGCGCAGAAAGGCCGGGTCACTGGTGTCCCCTGCCCGCTGGCCAATGGATGAGTGGGGGCGATCGCCTGGGTTGAGCAGGTGCCGCAGGGCGGCGATCGCCCCGGCACAGGCAAACACCGGCAGGGTGTAGCCGGGACGCGGTGGTATGGATACGCCTTCTACCATCTATTTATCTAGCCCGATGCTATCTAAACTGATCCCAAACCGGCAGAGCTTTGACTGTTTCTACGGTCAGATCTAGCAGTGGCAGACGCCCGCTTTGATGGTGGCCGATGCGGCGTTCTACAGTGAACCCAACCTCCAGCAGGTGGGGAGTTTGCCCTGGTTGAGCCGAGTGCCACAAACCCTCAAAGCGGCTCAAACCCTGGTGGATAGCGCCCCCGATTCGCTGAGCGAGAGGCCCTGTGACCTCGACGGCTATCGGCTGTGGGAACAACGGCAGCGCTA
This sequence comes from Leptolyngbya sp. KIOST-1, assembly GCF_000763385.1. NCBI lineage: Bacteria > Bacillati > Cyanobacteriota > Cyanophyceae > Leptolyngbyales > Leptolyngbyaceae > Leptolyngbya > Leptolyngbya sp. KIOST-1. Next base: position 2,245,679 of record NZ_JQFA01000002.1, on the reverse strand, counting down.
CGCTGGGGTGGAACAGCGCTGGATTCTGGTGGAAAGCCCGCACCGACGCGAGTCAGAGGATTGGCTCAAACCCCTCGAAAAGCAGGAAAAGGGGCTGCAACGGTCGTTGCGCCAACTCTGTAGCCAGGTGTTTGCCTGTAAGCCCGATGCCATGGATGCACTCCTGCGCTTTCAAGACTCCCTCACCGGCTACACCCTGACTCAGGTGGCGCTGGTCTCGGTCGCTGCTAAGCGTCCCCCCGGTCGGCCCAAGCGCTCTCAACCCTCAGACTCACCGACGTTAGGCTATCAATGGCAGGCGACCCTGGAACGCACCGCTGAGTATGAGGCCCAGTGCCAACAGCGCTATCGTCGCTTCATTCTGGCTACCAACGTCCTGGATGACGACACCTACCCGGCCCAGCGCCTGCTGCAAGAGTACAAAGCTCAGCAGCACGTTGAGCGCGGCTTTCGCTTTCTCAAAGACCCCCTCTTCTTCACCAGCAGTGTCTTTGTCAAAAAACCGCAGCGGGTTGAGGCCCTCGCCCTCGTCATGGCCTTGACGCTGCTGGTCTACAGTCTTGGCCAGCGCAAACTCAGAGCGCAGCTCGCCCAAGCCGATGACACGGTGCTCGACCAAAAGCAGCGCCCCACTCGCAATCCGACCTTTCGCTGGATTTTGCAGAAGTTTCAGGCCATTCACTTGGTCTCTATCGGCTCTTCTCAGCAGGTCAGCAACCTCTCAGAAGAACGCAACAAAATCGTTCGCCTTATGGGCTTCCCGGCCTGCCGGTACTATCTCCTAAATTAACTCCTGTCAACCTGCGGAATGTCGGTTTGATCGTCATGGTTGCGGGATAATACTTGTTTCCCCTCTCTCAAAGGGGGCATCAAAATGTAGGGCAAGTAAATCTGTCCCCATAGCTGTAGATCCCCTCCTGCTAAAGAGCCATTCGGCTCTCTTGCTTTAGCAGGGCCAGGGTTGACAGGGGGTTGCCTTGTCGCCGGGGTTGATATTTCTGAAACCCGCTCCCATTGCTCCGACAACCTTTACAACCGGCCACTCCTTGCTTACCTTGAGGGATAATCCTTCGACCGTTCAACCCCCAATGCAATATCGACGTTTTGGCCGCACCGAGCTGCAAATGCCCGTGTTTTCCTGCGGCGGTATGCGGTACCAGCACTCGTGGAAAGACGTGCCGCTGGCAGACATTCCTCAGAAAAACCAGGAAAACCTGGCGGCCACGATTCACCGCGCGTTAGATGTGGGCATCAACCACATCGAGACGGCGCGGGGCTACGGCACCTCGGAGATTCAGCTGGGGCAGATTTTGCCAGGGCTCGATCGCAGCCGCCTGATCGTACAAACCAAGGTTTCCCCAACCGCAGACCCCGCCGAGTTTCGCCAGCACCTCGCTCAATCCCTGGACAACCTCAGGCTGGAAACGGTAGACCTGCTCGGCATTCACGGCATCAACACGGCAGAACTGCTGGACTGGACCCTGCGCCCCGGCGGCTGTATGGCGGTGGCGCGGGAGTTTCAGCGCCAGGGAAGGGTGCGGTTCATTGGCTTTTCGACCCACGCGCCGACGGCGGTGATTCAGCAGGCGATCGCCTCCGATGCGTTCGACTACGTCAACCTGCACTGGTACTACATCAACCAAGACAACTGGCCTGCGATCGACCTGGCCCAGCGCCACGACCTGGGCGTATTTATCATCAGCCCGTCGGACAAAGGGGGGCACCTGTACAACCCGCCCGCCAAGCTGATGGAACTGTGCGACCCACTCAGCCCGCTGGTGTTTAACGACCTATTTTGCCTCAGCCACCCCCAGGTGCACACCCTCAGCGTTGGGGCGGCACGGCCCAGCGATTTTGACGAGCACCTCAACACCCTGCCCCTGCTGGACGAGGCTGAGCTGCATTTGAAGCCGGTGCGCGATCGCCTGCACCGCCACGCCCAGGCTGTACTGGGCGAAGACTGGCTGCGCACCTGGGCGATCGGCCTGCCCAGCCCTGAGCAAACCCCCGGCAACATCAACATTCCCGCCATTCTGCGGCTGCGGAACCTGCTGCTCGCCTTCGATATGGAAGACTACGGCAAGGCCCGCTACAACATGCTGGGCAACGCCGGCCACTGGTTCCCCGGCGAAAAGGCTGAGAACTTAGATCAAGTGGATCTCTCAGAATGCCTGCGTCGCAGCCCCCACGCCGACAAAATTCCGCACCTGCTGGCGGAGGCCCACAAAGCGCTGGCGGGGCAGGCGATGGCGCGGCTGTCGAATGCGTAGCGATCCCAGGGCTTCACCATATATTGATGGGGAATTGCTGCAATTCCTCAAGTTTTGTGAGAAGTAATTTTAAGACTTTGTTACGATGGTCACAAACGCACAGGAGAACCATCCACCATGCCGCATACTTCTTCCAACAAAAATTCTGTCGTGATCTCCCCGTCCATTTTGTCGGCAGACTTCAGCCGCCTGGGCGAAGAAATCAAGGCGGTCGATGAAGCTGGCGCTGACTGGATTCATGTGGACGTGATGGATGGCCGCTTTGTGCCCAACATTACCATCGGCCCCCTGATTGTCGATGCCGTTCGCCCCGTCACCCAAAAGCCCCTCGATGTACACCTGATGATTGTCGAGCCGGAGAAGTACGTGGCTGATTTTGCCAAAGCCGGCGCTGACATTATCACTGTGCACTGCGAGCACAATGCCTCGCCCCACCTGCACCGCACCCTGGGCCAGATCAAAGAGCTGGGCAAAGAGGCGGGCGTGGTGCTCAACCCCGGTACTCCGCTGTCGCTAATTGAGAACGTACTTGACCTCTGCGACCTGGTGCTGATCATGAGCGTCAACCCCGGCTTCGGCGGTCAGAGCTTCATTCCGACCATGGTGGATAAGGTGCGTGCCCTGCGCAACATGTGCGACGAGCGCGGCCTCAACCCCTGGATCGAGGTAGACGGCGGCCTCAAGGTCAACAACACCTGGCAGGTGCTGGAGGCTGGGGCCAACGCGATCGTGGCCGGTTCGGCGGTGTTTAATGCGCCTGACTATGCGGCGGCGATCGAGGGCATTCGCAACAGCAAGCGCCCTGCGCCTGAGCTGGCTGCTGTTTAGCCTCTGTGAGGCGAACAGCCTGAACAAAGAACAGCCTGAACAAAAAGGGGGAGGTGATTTGCGAATCACCTCCCCCTTTTATTTTATTTTGAGGACGGCTTGTGTCTTGAGCCAGCGTTCCGCAGCTAAGCTCTATTCCCACTCAATGGTGCCAGGTGGCTTGGAGGTAATGTCGTAGACCACCCTGTTGACGCCATCGACTTCGTTGACGATGCGGTTTGAGATCGTCTCTAGCAGGTCGTAGGGCACCCGCGACCAGTCGGCGGTCATGCCGTCTTCGCTGCTGACCAGGCGCAGCACGATGGGGTAGGCGTAGGTGCGCTGATCGCCCATCACGCCCACGCTGCGCACGGGCAGCAGCACCGCAAAGGCCTGCCAGAAGTCGTGGTACATACCCTGTTTGGCAATTTCGTCCCGCACTACAAAATCCGCATTGCGCAGAATTTCTAGCCGCTCCTCGGTGATTTCACCAATGATGCGAATGGCCAGGCCGGGGCCGGGGAAGGGCTGACGGCGGACAATCTCCTCGGGCAGGCCGATGGAGCGGCCCACCTTGCGCACTTCGTCTTTGAACAACTTGCGCAGGGGCTCCACCAGCTTGAACTGGAGGTCTTTGGGTAGGCCGCCGACGTTGTGGTGGCTCTTGATCTTCACCGCTACCCGCTCCCCAGTCTTGGGATCGACATTGGTGTCGGCGGACTCGATCACGTCGGGGTAGAGGGTGCCCTGGGCCAGGTAGTCGAAGGGGCCGAGGCGCTTGGACTCTTCCTCAAAGACGCGAATGAACTCGTGGCCGATGCGCTTGCGCTTTTCTTCGGGATCGGTGATGCCCTCGACCTTGGCCAGGAAGCGATCGCGGGCCTTGATATGAATCACCGGAATATGGAACTGCTCGGCAAACAGCTTCACCAGCCGCTCGGGCTCGTCCTTGCGCATAAAGCCCTGGTCGATGAACATACAGGTGAGCTGATCGCCGATCGCCTGGTGTAGCAAAAAGGCCAGGGTCGAGGAGTCTACGCCGCCGGAGAGGGCCAGCAGCACCCGCTTGTCGCCCACCCGCGCCCGCACCTCGCGAATGGCGTCTTCTACAAAGGCTTCGGTGGTCCAGGTGGGCTGGCACTCGCAGATGTGGTAGACAAAGTTGCGAATTAGGGCAATGCCTCCCTTGGAATGCACCACCTCAGGGTGAAACTGCACGCCGTAGAGCTTGCGCACGTGGTCAGCGACGGCGGCGCAGGGGGTGTTGTGGGTGTGGGCCAGCACCTCAAAGCCCTCGGGTAGGCGAGTCACCGAGTCGCCGTGGCTCATCCACATGGTGGTGGC